>DATJTQ010000348.1:0-16765 GCA_035503355.1 Solirubrobacteraceae bacterium | reverse complement strand
CGTCCTGCACCCGGTTGCCCGTGCCGGTTCCGACCGCCTTCAGATCCGCGCCGGCGCAGAACACCCCGCCTGCGCCGGCGAGCACGGCCACGGCCGCCTCGGCATCGGCGTCAAAGGCGCGAAACGCGTCGGCCAGGGCCTGGGCCGTGGGGCCATCCACGGCGTTGCGCCGCTCCGGGCGCGAGAGCATGACGGTCGTGACCGGCCCATCACGGCTCACGGTGACCGGTGCGACGTCGCTGCCGGCGCTCACGGCGCGCCCACCGCCCGGCCCACGAACGTCCGCAGCGCGGCCACGATCTCGTCAGCATCGGGGCCGTCGGCGGCCAGCGGCGACAGCGGCCCGACCAGCGCCTCCCCGCAGCCGCCGACCAGCGCGGCGGCGGTGAGATCGACGTTCTGCTCGGGCAGCTCCCCCGCGGCGATCCCGGCGGCCAGCCCGGCGGCGATCAGTTCGGCGTAGCGCGCCCGGTAGGCGATCCGCTCGGCGTCGACGCGAGGGTCGACGGGCTCGGCGATGAGCGCCCAGGCCAGGCGCGGGTTGCGCAGGGCGCGGCGAGCGAAGGTGCCCAGCACGGCCTGGAGGCGCTGCTGGGCGGTCGCCGACTCGGGCAGGGCGGCCGCCGCGGCGCGCATGGCGCTCTCCTCGCGCTCGCACACCGACCGGAAGACCTCGACGAACAGCTCCTCCTTGGAGGCGAAGTGGCGATACAGCGTGCCCGCGGCCACCCCGGCGCGCTCGGCGATGGCCAGCACCGACGCGGCGCCGTAGCCTCCCTCCTCGATGAGATCGCGGGCGGCCGAGAGCAGGCGCTCGCGGGTGCCGGTGGCGACGGTCCCCACCTCACTCGCCCCGGAAGGTCGACGGGCCGAGATCGCCGAACGGCTCGTCGCGCTCACGGACGGCGGCCCGGAACCCCTCGCGCGCCGCCAGGCCCTGAAAGGCGAAGCCCTCGGGGGTGTGACGGGCCACGCCGTCGAACACCGTGCCCAGCACCTGTGTGGCGTGCAGTCCCTGCGCGTAGAGCGACTGGTTGACCAGGAGCTTCATCATCCGCAGCTGGTTGACCGGAACGGAGGCGATCCGGTCCACCAGGGACTCGGTGCGAGCATCGAGGTCGGCCGGGTCGGGCGCCTCGATGGCCAGCCCCCACTCCACCGCCTCGGCGCCCGAGAGCGAGTCGCCGGTGAAGAGCAGCCGCTTGGCGCGCTGAGGGCCGAGCCGATAGGCCCACATCGAGGTGGTCGGCGAGCCCCACACCCGCGCCGGCGGGTAGCCGATCTTCGCGTCGGCGGCGATCACCAGCAGATCGGAGCACAGCGCCATGTCGGTCCCGCCGGCCACGCAGAAGCCGTGGACCTTGCACACCACCGGCTTGCCGCAGTGAAACAGCGACATGAAGGCGCGCACGTTGCGGCTCATCATCGCGTAGTCGACGGTGGGGTCCCACACCCCCGACGGGTCGTGGTTGGCCGCCATCACCTCCGGGTCCAGCGGAGAACCGGGCGGGCCGCCATCAGCCTCATCGGCCAGCCGGCCCTGGCCCTCGGCGCTCTGCACCAGGTCATAGCCGCCGCAGAACCCCTTCCCGTTGCCCGCCAGCAGCAGCACCGACACGGCGGGATCGAGGTCGGCCCGCTCGACCGCCTGCTCGAGCCCCGCCAGTAGCCGGCGGGTGATGCCGTTCCCGCGCTCGGGACGATTGAGGGTGATCCGCGCCACCCGTCCGTCCACCGCGTACTGCACGTCACTCATACGGGCACGGCGCGCTCGATGATCGCCCTGGCGTCCACCCCAACGGGCAGCGTGCCGTAGACGCGACCGCGGTCACCGTCCAGCCGTCCGGAACAGAAGGCGTCGGCCACCGCGGGCGGCGCGTGGCGGACCAGCAGGGATGCCTGGAGGGCGACGGCCAGGTCCTCCACCAGGCGGCGCGCCCCGAACTGGCCGGCGTAGAGCCGCTCCTCGGCGCTGGCGCCGTCGGCGCCCTCGAAGGTGTCCTGCACGCGCGCGCGCACGCGCGCGAGATGATCATCGAGGCGCGGCTCGGCCCCGGCGGCCAGTTCACACTCGGCCATGAAGGCGGGCAGACCCTCGGGCTCCTTGACGATCGCGCGCAGGACGTCGAGCGCGGCCACGTTGCCCGAGCCCTCCCAGATCGAGTTCAGCGGGGCATCGCGGTACAGCAGCGGCATGCCCGAGTCCTCGACGAACCCGTTGCCCCCCAGGCACTCGAGCGCCTCGGCGGCGTGGCCGGCGGCGCGCTTGGCCACCCAGTACTTGCACACCGCGGTGGCAAACCGGCGAAAGGCGCCCTCCGAGGGCTCGTCATACGCGCGGGCGACCCGCATCGCGGTGACGGTGGCGGCCTCGGATTCGATGGCGAGATCGGCCAGCACATTGCGCATCGCGGGCTGATCGACCAGGTGAGCGCCGAACGCCGAGCGATGGCGGGCGTGGTGGATCGCCTCGACGGTGCCGCGCCGCATCCCGGTGGTGGAGCCGAGCAGGCAGTCCAGCCGCGTGTGGTTGACCATGCGGATGATCGCCGGGACGCCCCGGCCCTCCTCCCCGACCAGGCGGCCCAGCGCGCCTCGGAACTCCACCTCGGAGGAGGGCAGCGAGCGCGTGCCGAGCTTGTCCTTGAGCCGCTGGAACTCCATCCCGGGCCCGCGCTCCACCAGGAAGCAGGAGAGCCCGGGCGGGGATCCGGTCTGGGCCAGGACCAGGAAGACGTCGCATGGCGGGTAGGAGCAGAACCACTTGTGCCCGTGGATCTCGTAGGTGCCCTCACCCACCGGCTCGGCGCGGCTGATGTTGGCGCGCACGTCTGACCCGCCCTGGCGCTCGGTCATGGCCATGCCGGCCAGCGCGCCACGCTCGTAGTCGGGCAGGGTGAGGCGCGGCTCCCACTCGGCGGCCAGCTCCGGCGCGCCGTCGCGCAGGGCCGGCACCGCGGCGTAGGTCATCGACACGGGGCACATCACGCCGGCGTTGGCGTTGCTCCACAGCATGAACAGGGCGGCGCGCACGACGTGGGCGCCGGGCTGAGGGTCCTGCCACGGGAGGCTGTGGATCCCGCGCGCCACCGCGCCCTGAAGCAGCCAGTGCCAGGAGGGGTCAAGCTCCACGGCATCGATGCGGTTGCCGTAGCGGTCGTGGGTGGTCAGCCGCGGCTCGTTGCGCTCAGCGCGGCGAGAATGCTCCAGGGCCTCGATGCTGCCGGCGACGGCGCCGGCCTCGCTGGCCCTCGGGGTCCCCCATCCCCCACCCTCGCGCTCCAGCCCCTCCGCGAGAGCCGCGTCGAGCTCGAACAGGTTGGCCGGCTGCAGCGGCGGCGTCTGGTTGAGGACCTCGCGCGCCGGGTCGGTGATCTCGATCGTCGCCATGTGATCTCCCTTGCTCTGAGGTGCCTCGCTGTGAATCGCGATTCACAAGGCTAGTGAATCCTGATTCACGGCGCAAGGCCGATACAGCGTCCCGTCGAGCTCAAGCGCATAGAGGGCGCCCGAGATGCCGAGGCGATCATCGTTGGCGCAGAACCCGGGATACAGCGAACGCTTGTACTCAGCGTTGAGCACCGGCTTGCCGGCACGCAGGTAGGGCCGGAAGGCGCCGCACTCGTGGTACTGATTGCACTGCTCGTCCAGCACGCCGTCGAACGAGGGCTCGAGCGCAGCGGCCTGCTCAGGGTCGTTCTTCTCAAGCACCGCCATCCCCAGCCGGTGCACGGCCCGGGCCACCCACCGGTCGTAGGTGAGCTGCTGGGCGGGGGTGATGGCAAAGCCGGTCGGATTCTCGAAGCCGTCCATGTTGTCGGGCTCCACCGCGTCAAAGCCCTTGCGCGCGCACATGGCAAAGCGGGCGCGCATGATGGGCTCGAGGACCGACAGCTGCCGGATATCCAGCCACCGCTCGCCGGGCCACCCGTTGCTCTTGCCCCTGACGGCGAGCGGGAACTGGTGGGCATCGGGCCGCCACCGCTCCCAGCTGCCGACGTCGACGTAGCAGATGACATGCTGGCCGCGCGCGTGCAGCCGGGCCACCTCCGCGGCGGTGTTGTCAAAGCCGTCGATGTCGGAGGCGGCGACGTTCTGCACCCGGACCCGGCCCTGGAGCTGCCAGTACCAGGTGAGGTGCGCCGGCGGCTTCCAGCGGGTGCGGGCGCCGGCGTCTCCCGCCCCGACCAGGGCGACGCACAGGCAGGCCGCGACGGCCGCCACCTGAAGCACGCCGCCGCGACCCATCGCGCGCCCGCTTATGCGGCGGCGGGCGCGGCGGCCATGGTGCATTCGGCCACCCGATCGGTGGCGTCATGCGTGCCCGCCAGCAGCCGCCGTGACAGCTGCGCGCGGCGGAAGAACAGGGGCGCGTCGTGCTCCCAGGTGGCCCCGATCCCGCCGTGCACGTTGATCATGGCCCGGGCGGCGAAGTCCAGAGCCGCGCCGGCGGCACTGCGCGCGGCGCTCGCCGCCAGCGGGAACTCCTCGGGCCGGTCCTTGCGAGCCCACCCGGCGTAGTACTCGAGGCCGCGCGCGTTCTCGAGCCGCCGCAGGATCTCGGTGAGCTCGTGCTTGATCGCCTGATAGGACCCGATGGCCCGGCCGAAGGTGAACCGCTCCTTGGCGTAGGCCACGCTCACGTCCAGGCAGGTCTGCACCGTGCCGATCGACTCGGCGGCGATGAGGGCGTGCGCGAGGTACCAGGCGTCGGCCAGCACGCCGGCGTCGACGTCCAGCCGCCGCCCCCGCGCACCCGTGAAGGAGACGTGCCCGAGTGAGCGGGTGGCGTCGTAGCGGACCACCGCCTCGATCGCGACCCCGTCGGCGCCTGACTCGATCGCGGCCGCGACGGGTTCCCCGCCGTCGTCGAGGCCGACGACCACCAGCAGATCCGCTCCGGGAGCGTCGGGCACCCAGGCCACCGCGCCGTCGACGGTGACCTCGTCACCCGCGCCGGTGACGCGCGGCGCGACCGACCGTGCGAAGCCCGCCGCGGGCTCGACGGTCCACCCCGGCTCGAGCTCCCCCGGGGGGCGCGCGGGCACGTAGGCGGGACGCAGCTCACCGGCCGCGACCGCGTCCAGCGTGGCGTCGCCGGCGGCGTTGAGGATCGCGGTCGCGGGCAGCAGGCCCAGCAGCGGCACGGCGGCCAGAACGCGGCCGCACTCCTCCGCCACCAGCAGCGCGTCAAAGCCGCCCAGGCCGGCACCCCCACGGTCCTCGTCGATGAGCACGCCGGGCCAGCCGGCCTCGACGGCCACCGGCCACAGGTCCGGCAGCGCGGACGGGTCCTCGAGCGCGGTCCGCGCCGCTTCGACGGTCTTGACACGGGCCAGCGACCCACGGGCCGCCTCGCGCAGCAGCATCTGCTCGTCGGTGAGAGCGAAGTTCATGACGCCACCGCCTGCTTCTCCATGGCGCGCAGCTCTGAGAAGGGGACGCCCTTGTCCAGCCGCGGTTCCGGTGGCAGTCCCAGCACGCGCTCGCCGATGGTGTTGCGCAGGACCTGCTCGGTGCCGCCGGCGGACTTCAGCCCGGGCAGGAACGAGATCAGGTAGCTCCACTCGCTGTCGGTGCCCAGCGCCTCGGGGCCCACCACGTCGGCCCCGAGGTCGGTGGCGGCGATCGCCGCGTTGACCATCGTCACCTTGGCCAGCCCGGCTTCGGGGCCGGGGATCTGCCCGCGCGAGAGCGCGGTGAGGGCGCGATAGCCGTTGTAGCGAACGGCCAGCAGCTCGGTGATGACCTCGCCCAGGCGACGGCGGGCGTCGGCGTCGTGACGGGCGGCGTCGTCGGCGGCCAGCGTCTGGGCCAGCCGCGTCGGCGAGCCGAAGCCCTCGGAGCCGAAGCCGATGGTCAGCCGCTCGTACATCAGCACGGTCAGCGCGGTCCCCCATCCGTTACCGACGCCGCCCACGACGGCGTCGGGCTCGAGCCGGACGTCGTCGAAGAAGACCTCGTTGAACTCGGCCTCACCGGAGATCTGGCGCAGCCCGCGGACGGTCACGCCGGCCGCGTCCATCGGCACGATGAACATGGTCAGGCCCTTGTGCTTGGGCACATCGGGGTCGGTGCGCGCCAGCAGCAGGCCGAAGGAGGCGAACTGGGCGTTGGTGGTCCACACCTTTTGGCCGTTGAGCGTCCAGCTCCCGTCCTCGCCCTGGCGCGCCCGGGTCTGCACCGCGGCCAGGTCAGAGCCCGCGCTGGGCTCGGAGAACATCTGACACCACACCTCGTCGCCGTGGAGCATGGGACCGAGGTGGCGGCCCTTCTGCTCCTCGGAGCCGTGCGCGATGAGGCACGGCCCCAGCATCCCGATGCCGATCACGTCGAGGATGCCGGGGACCTCGGCCCGCGAGATCTCCTGGTTGACGGTCACCTGCTCGATCGGACCCAACCCCCGGCCGCCGAACTCCTTGGGCCACGTCACCGCGGCCAGCCCCGCCTCGGCGAGCTGGCGCTGCCAGGCACGGCGCGAGTCGATGTAGGCCGAGTCCTCGGAGGAGCCTGAGCGCGGAGGCGCCTGGTCCTTGTGGGATTCCAACCACGTCCTCGCCTGGGCGCGGTACTCGGCCTGTTCCGGGGTGTCGTTCAGGTCCACGTAATCTCCCTCTCGCTGGGCATGAATCGGGATTCACAGCTTACCCGCATGGTGGCAACGCCGAGCGCCACCGGAAATGGAAAAAACGCCTGATCACGCGAGTGGACGCCCATACGTCCCGTTGTATGTCCGATGCGATCAATGGGCGTCCTCCTGTTCCCTCCCCCGACGTCGGGGTTCGACGACGCGGGGCGCCTTGCCACCCAGCGGGTGGCCAATCGTCCGATCGTCTGCCATGCGCTGGAGACGCTGGCCGCGATCGGCGTCGCCGACATCGCGGTCGTGGCCCTACCCCCGGCCATGGCCGCGGTGGAGGCGTGCCTGGAGCGCGACCCCGCCGCCATGTTGCATCCGCGGCTCATCCCCCTCGCCCCGGGCGCCGATCTCCCAGCCGCGCTTCAAGCCGCGGCGGACTTCGCCGGCGACGCCCCCGCGGTCCTGCACCTCCCCGACGGGCTCCTGGGTGACGGCGCCGAGGACGTGGCGCGCCTCGTCGCCGCCGGGAGCACGGACCTCCTGCTCCTGCTGCACCGCAGCGCTACTCCCTGCGACGGCCTGGGGCCGGCCACCGAGCGCCTGCTGCGCATCGCGCAGCTCGACGGCTCGACGGGGCGGCTGGCGCTCGCCGGCGTGTCCCTCTTCGGCCCGGGAGCGCTGCGGCGCTGCGCGGCGGCGGCCGCGACCGCGGCCCGCATCGGCGCGAGCTGCGGCAACCTCGTCGAAGCCGCCGAGGCGTTTGCCGATACCGGGGGCCGGCTCGAGGCGGCCATCGTGCGCGACTGGCAGCACTACGGCGGCGACCCGCTCGACCTCCTCGAGCTCAACCGCATCGTCCTCGACCGTCAGGCCACGCGCTGCGAGGCGCGGGATCACAGCAACAACCGGATCGAGGGGCGGGTGATCATCGACCCGTCCGCGGACGTCAGCGACAGCATGATCCTCGGGCCCTGCATCATCGGCCCCGGGGCGCGCGTGGCCAACTCCTACATCGGGCCGTACACCTCGGTCGGCGCCGGGGCCGAGATCGAGGGCGCCGAGATCGTGCGCTCGATCGTCGCCGAGGGCGTGCGCATCATGCACGTCAACGGCCGCATCGAGGGCAGCACGATCGGACGCGGCGCCAGCATCTTCCGCGACTTCCGTCTTCCCCGGGCCATGCGACTCCACGTCGGTGAAGACGTGGAGGTCGCGCTCAACTAGCCTGCCCGCGGCCGCGAGCGGTGTGCGGCCGGCGGCTGCGAACGGTGCGGGGCCGGCGGACGCGAACGGTTCGGGGGGCGGACGCCCGGAGGGGAGCCGGGCGCCCGTTGTGCAGTCACTCCGTTGGGATCAGGCGCGTGCCGCCGGCGCGCAGGAGGCGTCGACGAGCTCGCGGCGCATGGCCTTGCGAGCGCGGTGATGGAGACCGTGGATGGAGGCCTCTGAGCGACCCATGCGATCGGCGATCTCGCCGGGCGTGAGGCCGACCAGATGGCGCAGCACCACGACTTCACGCTGCTCCTCGGGCAGGGCGCCGAGCGCCTGCTCCAGACCCCAGCGACGATCCCGGCCCGAGTCATCGAACTCGGCGGTCGGCTCGAAGACCTCCTCGCACGGGAGCATCCGACGCTGGCGGAGATGGTCAAGCGCCACGTTGCGGGCGACGCGCAGCAGCCACGAGGCAAACGGGACCTCGCGCGCCTGGTACTTGTGGATCACCGACATGAGCTTGAGGAAGACGTGCTGGGTGACGTCCTCGGCCTCGTGCGGGTCACGCACGAAGCTCAGCACGTAGCCGTACACGTTGTCCTTGTACTGCACATAGAGAAAGCGGATGGCGGCGTTGTCGCCGGCCTGGGCGCGGGACACGGCGGCGGTGATCCGGCGATCACGCGCGAGCGAGTCCTGGAGAGCGCTGACCCGGAACCCGCAGGTCTCCGGCTTATCCGACACCAATGGCATGTGTTGCGTGGCTGCGGACTGCATAATTGTGGCGTCGCCGTCATCGCGCGTTCACGCGACGCGACGGTGCCCACCCCCTTTACGTGTGACGGCGTTCCTGCCGTCGTATCTGTGATTGCCCCAACATCCGTCCAATCCAACGGACGCGTTTAAAGCTACCTACCCCGGCCAGTTCTTGCACTAGGGACCCCCCTAGTCTTTGCAAGAATCCGTTTGGAAACCTCGAAAGCAGGCAATGGCCTAGCTTTAGTCCTGCAAATAGCCATGTTTACCTCGCGCTCTGCAGGCAGATTTGCACGGAGGGAGGCCCCCTAGGGCCCCCTAGTATGGTTTCCAGAGGGCTATCGCTCCGCCAATGAGGTCCCGACAACCCGGCCTCGCGGTACGCGGACGGGAGCCGAAACGCATGTCACCGCGGACAGAATCGACCGAGCCACCGTCACCCGGCGCCGGCCCGTTGGCAGGGCGTACGGCGGAGCTGGCCGCCATTGACGCGGCATTGGGCGCCGCGGCTGATGGCGCGGGCGGGGTCATCCATATCGAGGCCGCGGCGGGCCTGGGCAAGACCCGGCTTCTCGACGCCGCCGCCGATGCCGGCCGCCGAGCCGGCGCCCAGGTCCTGCGCGCCGAGGGGCGCAGCGCCGAGCGCGGCTACCGCTTCGGAGTCGCGGTGCAGCTGTTTGAGCCCAGCTGGCTCGCGCTCGGGGCCGATGACCGAGCCGAGCTCGAGCGCGGACCGGCTCGCGCCGTCGCGCAGCTCATGGCCGGTGATCACGCCGGAGCGGAGGAGTTCGCGGTCGTCCACGGGCTGCTGTGGCTGGCTCGGAGCCTGACCAACGCGGGGGCGACCCTGCTGCTCGCCGTCGATGACCTCGACCGTGCCGATGACCCGTCCCTGGCGGCGCTCGCGTATCTCGGCGCTCGCATCGATGGCCTGCCGATCCTGCTGACCACAGCCGGACGCGTCGTCCCGCCGGCCGCGGACGGTACGGCTCTGGCGGCCCTGCGCGAGCAGGCGACCGTCCTGCGGCCCTCGCCGCTGAGCCTCGAGTCGGTGGCGGCCATCGTGTCCGCGGAGCTCCCTGACGCGGACGCCGCGCTCCATGCCACATGCGCCGAGCTCACGGCCGGGAACCCCCAGCTGCTCAACGGCCTGCTCGATGACCTGCGCGGCCAGGACCCGCTGCCTGCGCCAGAGGCCCTGGCGCAGAGCCCGCCGGACTCCGCCCAGCGCCTGGCCCGTTCCATCCTCGATGGACTGGACCCGGCAGCCCGAGATCTGGCGCACGCCGTCGCCGCACGCGAGGCGGACCCCGAGCTTCGCACCGTCGTGTCCTCGGCCGGCCTCACCATCCAGGACGGAGCGCGCGCCGCCGACGCCCTCATCGCGGCCGGCGTTCTGGCCCACGGGGAGCCGCTGCGGTTCACCGCTCCGCTCTTGCATGGCGCACTGCGGGTGATGGTCCCGCGGACCCAGCCCGGGGTGACGCCCGCCGGGGGTCGGCCCAACCGGCGCGTGGCCGCCCTGGTGGCATCCGACGCGCTGGAGTCCGCCCTCGAGGTGCTGGCCGGCCGCGAGCAACAGGACGCGGCGCGCGCCGATCCCGAGCTGGCCGCGGCGCACGCTCGCAGCCGGGCGTGGGCGCTGTGGCATCAGGGCGCGATTCCCGAAGCACTGGCCGCGGCGCACGACGTTCGCGAGGACCGGGAACGGGACGTGTCCGGGCTCGCCGGAGTGATAGCGGCCTGCCATCTGGAGCTGGGACAGGTGGACCAGGCCAACACCGCGCTCGAGGTGTTGCGCACGCCCGAGCGGGTGCCGGGGGTCGAGATCCCGGTACTGCTCGTCGTCCGAGCGCAGGTGCGGCTGGTCGAGGGGCGGGCCGGCGACGCGCTGGTCGATGCCCTGGAGGCGGGGCGGTGGGCGCCGAGTCCGGTGGGAGACGCCCGCAGCGCGGTGGTCAGCTGGCGGCTGGCCGCCTCCCTGGCGCGGCTGGCCATGGGCCAGGCCGCCGAGGCGCGGCATCTGGCCGACGAGGAGATGGAACGCGCGCGCGATGGCGAGATCACGCGGCTCATGATCGGCTGCCAGCGGGTGCTGGGTCTGGCGGCCGAGGGCCGACGTCGCACCGACATGCTGGCCGAGGCGGTCTCGATCGGCGGCGAGCACCCGCGCCGCCTGGAGTATCTGCGCGCCCTTATCGATCTGGGAGCGGCGACACGCAGAGCCAACCGGCGAGCGGCGGCGCAGGTTCCGCTGACCAGGGCGGTCGAGTTGTCGCAGGAGTGGGGGGCCGTGGCCCTCGGCCGCCAGGCCCAGACCGAACTGGCGGCCTGCGGGGCGCGCCGGGTGGGCAATCAGGACGGGGGCCGGGAGGCGCTCACCCCCAGCGAGCGGCGGGTCGCCACGCTGGCGGCATCCGGGCACACGACGCGCCAGATCGCCGCTGAGCTCTTCGTCACCGCCAAGACGGTCGAGTTTCACCTGCGCCACGTCTACCGAAAGCTGGGCATTCCGTCGACACGCGCTGATTTGGCGGCGGCTCTCTCGGGGAATGATCCCCACACGGCCGGCAATGGCTAGATAATGGCCCCGACGAACTCAAGGAGTCGGACCTCTGACTATCGCCATCATCGACGCGACCGTCCCCGGGTCGAGCCACGCGCTGGATCGCGCCTCGACCTCGCGCTACACGACGCCGATCGCCAACGAGCCGCTGATCCACCACGTCTGCCAGGAGCTGGCCGAGGGTGGGATCACGCGCGCGCGAGTGGTGGCCGGCCCCGACACGTACCGCGATCTGGCCCGGCTCGGCGCCGGGAACCAGGTCCTGGGCATCGAGGTCTCCTACCGAGAGGCCGGTGAGACCGACCGGCGGCGTACGGTGCTCTCCGAGGTGGAGCAGGCGCTGTCTGACGGG
The DNA here is from genome assembly GCA_035503355.1 of Solirubrobacteraceae bacterium. Lineage (GTDB taxonomy): Bacteria > Actinomycetota > Thermoleophilia > Solirubrobacterales > Solirubrobacteraceae > Palsa-465. Next base: position 5,299 of record DATJTQ010000348.1, on the reverse strand, counting down.
CCGGTGATGCTGCATCCGGGGGACTCCCTGTTCCGGCATCAGGTGGCGGAAATGCGTGAGCGCTTCCAGGCGGGCGACGTGGACACGGTGCTGCCGGCACAGGCCTCGGTCGAGCCGTTGCGCCATCCCGACGACCGCCGCGCCAGCGACACCATCCTGCTCCTGGGCCCCGGAACGCGCGCGCTCGTCTCGGAGCTGCTGTCGCCCAAGAGCGATGGCGAGGATCTCGTGGCATCGCTGCTGCACAGCGAATGCCGCCTGGCGGTCTGCGAGCAGACCGACCACTGGACCTACAGCGACACCACCGAGGCGCTGCTGGCCGCCAACCGCATGATGCTCGACGCGATGCCCGCCGTCGATCGCGTGGACCCCTTCGGCGAGAACAACCGTCTCCACGGCCGCGTCGCGATCAGCCCCAGCGCCTTCGTATCGGACTGCGTCATCCACGGCCCCGTGTCCATCGCCGAGGCGGCGGTCGTCGAGGACTCGTTCATCGGCCCCTACACGGCGATCGGTCCCGGCGTCATCCTCAGCGGGACCGAGATCGACAACTCGATGGTGCTGGCCGCCGCCGAGATCCGCCATCCGGGATCGCGCATCGAGGGGAGCATCATCGGGGAGCGGGCTCGCATCACCCGCGCGTTCGAGCTGCCCAGCGGCCTGCACCTGCGGCTCGGGGCCGACTCGCGGGTGACGCTCAGCTAGGTTGCAGCTCGCGGACGACCCGGGCGGGGTTGCCCACGACGACGGCGTGCGCAGGCACATCGTGCGTGACCACCGCGGCGGCGCCCACCATCGCCCCAGCACCCACGGTCACACCGGGGAGCAGGACCGCGGCGGCGCCGATGCTGGCCCCGTCCTCCACGGTGATGCCCTCCAGCGCGAACGGCTGCCGGCTGCGGGGCCAGCGGTCGTTGGTGAAGGTGGCCTGAGGGCCGATGAAGACGTCGTCACCGATCCGCGTCCCCTCCCACAGGTACACCCCGGACTTGACCGTGACCCGGTCGCCGAGGACGGCACCGCTCTCCACCAAGGTGTGGGCCGAGATGTTGCAGTCAGCGCCGATGACGGCTCCCGCCATCACATGCGCGAAGGCCCAGACACGGGTGCCGGAGCCGATCGCGTCTGATTCGACGCGCGCGTCAGCGTCAATGAACATGTGACCGTGCCGGCGGTCAGACTGATGCCATACGGAACGACGCCAACTGCGCGTTGACGTCTTCCTGATGCAGCGAGATCTCCTGGCCGCCCAGGCGCAGCGATTGATCGGCCGCGTCCACGAGGCGCACGACGCTGCGCGCGATCGCAGTGTGGAACTCCAGCCGCTCGCCGTCCCGAACCGCGCCCACGAAGTCAGCGATCTCCAGACCGAGCGGCTCGTGCGACTCGATCCGGGGCGAGACGATGTCACCGCTGCGGTAGGACAGGTGGTACTCGCCGAAGGTCTCGGGGTCGCGGTAAACGACGCCGCGATCGAACAGGCGGACCGGCTCAGGGGCACCATCGTCATAGATGGCCATGCGCTCGCTGCCCACGAGGACGGTGCGGCGCAGCTTGCTCGGCGCCAGCCAGCTGAGCTCCACGTTGACGATGATCCCGGAGGCGAACGTCATGGTGACGAACGCGACGTCCGCGATGCCCTTGACGATCGAGTCACGGCCCACGGCGCGGACCGTGGTCGGCATCTCGCTCAGCCAGTAGAGCAGGATCGAGAAGTCGTGCGGACCGAGATCCCAGATGACGCTGACGTCGCGCTGATGCAGGCCAAGATTGACCCGGCTGGATGAGATGAAGTAGATGTCCCCGAGCTTGCCCTCGTTGATCATCCGCTTGATGGCACGCACCGGCGGGCTGTAGAGGAACGTGTGCCCGCACATGAGGATGCGCTCGCGCGCAGCGGCCATCTCGGCCAGGTCGTCGGCGAGCTCGCTGGAGGGTGCCAGCGGCTTCTCGACGAAGACATGCTTGCCGGCGGCCAGGGCCTGGGCGGCCAGGTCGTAGTGGGTGTTGACCGGTGTGGCGATGATCACCGCGTCGACGGCCGGATCGGCGAGCACGCGCTCGATGCGGGTGGTCACACGGGCACCGGGGTGACGACGCCGATACTTGGCCAGCCGCTCGGAGTCCAGGTCGCAGATCCAGCGGACCTTGGCGTCGAGGTTGTCGCCGAGCACGCGCAGCAGATTCGGCCCCCAGTAGCCCAGGCCCACCACCGCCACGCCGACCTGGTCAGTCAGTCCCTTGTCGTGATGGATCGTCTGCGTCGTCGATTTCAGCATCGTCAGTCTCCAGAACTTGCGCTCGTGGTCAGAAGTGCGGCGTTGACGGCCTCGGCGACCTGCTCGATCTCCCACTCTTCGAGGTCGGGATGCATCGGCAGGGACAGCTCCTCGGCGGCCCAGGCATCGGCGGCACCGACGGGTCCGCGGACCTCGGCGCAGTCGATCAAGGCAGGATGGGCCGGCATCGCCGGCGTGTAATGGATTCCGGTCTGGATGCCGGCAGCGCTGAGCTCGGCCGCGACGGCGTCGCGATCGGCGAAGCGGGCCGGCAGAAGGTGGTACACAGACGGGGTCTCGGCCCGTTCGACGACCAGGCGGGCGGCCGGATCGAGCAATTCGCGGAACCGGGCGGCGTGGTCACGGCGCGCCTCGTTCCAGCCGTCCAGGTGGGGCAGCTTCACGCGCAGGAGCGCGGCCTGGAGACCGTCCAGACGCTCGTTGTAGCCGATCTCCACATGCTCGCCCTTGGCGCGCTGACCGAGGTTGCGCAGCCGGCGCAGACGGGTCGCCAGCAGGTCATCGTTGGTGCAGACGGCCCCGCCGTCGCCGAGCGCGCCCAGGTTCTTGCTCGGGTAGAACGAGAACGCGGCCGCGTTGCCGATCGACCCGGCGCGGCGCCCGCGACAGCGGGCCCCGTGGGACTGCGCGGCGTCCTCCAGCAGGAACAGGCCGGAAGCGTCGGCGATGGCGCGCAGCGCGTCCATGTCGCACATCTGGCCGTAGAGGTGCACGGCGACGATCGCCGCGGTGCGCGAGGTGATCGCGGCGCGGACGGCATCTGGGCGCAGCAGGCCGGTGTCCTCGTCAACCTCCACCAGCACCGGCGTGGCACCGGCGTGCACCGCGCCCAGAGCCGACGCGATGAAGGTGTGAGCCGGAACGATGACCTCGTCCCCGGGGCCGATGCCCGCGGCGGCCAGCGTGAGCGCCAGCGCCGCGGTGCCCGAGGCGACCCCGACGCAATGGCGCGTGTGGCTGTACGCGGCGAACTCCGCCTCGAACTGCTCCACCTCCTCGCCCAGCGTGTACGCGCTGGTCCCCAGCAGGCGGCTGAACGTGTCGGTGAGCTCGGCCTGGATGGCGGCGTGCTGTCGATCGAGTGCGACAAATCGCACTGTGCCTCCGCGCCGCGGCGCGACTTTGGTTGCGCTCAAGTCTCTTCCTTGCCGTTGTCGTTAGCCAGACTGCTCATGGCCAACTAACGCGACGAGAACCCCATTTCTTGACGCCGAAGTGATGTCGTCGTATTGGGGTTTGCTGAGATCTCAGCCCCGCCGTGATCAGGTTCCGCGTGAATACGCCCGCTTTCAGTGCATCGCGATCGGCCGCGGCGGCGCTCGTGGCGAAAGCCGCGAAGTCCGCAACGCGTTGCTAGGACATGGTGGTCGAACTCTTCACCCCACCACGGCGCGCCGGCCGCCCCCTGACGGTGGCGCTGGTGAACAACATGCCGGACGGGGCGTTCACCGACACCGAGGACCAGTTTCGCCGGCTGGTATCCGGGGCGGGGCCCAACCTCGATCTCGAGCTGTACACCATCACCGCCATTGAGCGCTCCGACCGTGTGGCGCTCGCCATCGACGCTCGCTACCGCGACCTCGACGAGCTGTGGACGCGCCCCCCGGACGCCCTGATCGTGACCGGGACCGAACCCACGCAGCCCGACATGCGCGATGAGCCGACCTGGCCCTATATCGCCCGGCTGCTCGCCTGGGCCGCCGACTCCGTCCCCACCGTGCTGCTGTCCTGCCTCGCCTCGCACGCGAGCCTGCTCTTCTTCGACGGCCTGCAGCGCGAGCGCCTGCCGCACAAGTGCAGCGGCGTCTACGCCGGGCCGGTCGCGAACCCTGCAGACCCGCTGGCCGCCGGTCTGCCGGAGCAGGTGGTCACGCCTCACTCACGGCTCAACGAGGTGCCGGTGACGGCACTGGTGGATGCGGGGTATCGCATCGTCGTCGGCGGGGAGGAGTCGCCGGTGGGTTGGTCGGTGGCGACGCGTGACATCGGCAACGCCCAGTTCGTGCTCTGCCAGGGCCATCCGGAGTACGGAACGTTGAGCCTGCTGCGCGAGTACCGCCGCGACGTTCGCCGCTACCTGCAGTCGCGCGGCGCGCTGCCCTACCCGCTGATTCCCGATGGGTACCTGTCTCGTCGCGCGCAGAGGACGCTCGCCGAGTTCGCCGCGGTGGCCACGTCAGCCAACCATGACCCACAGCAGCTGGCGGCGGCCTTCCCCTATCGGCAGATCGCCGACTCGGTGCAGAACACCTGGCGCGCGCCGTCGATGACGTTGTACGCCAACTGGCTTGAGCTGGCACGCGCCGCGGTGGCCACGGTAGCCTGACCGCGTGCACGACGAAACGCTGGCCATCCACGGGGGCTACACCCCCGACGAAACGACGCGCGCGGTTGCCGTCCCGATCTACCAGACGGTCGCTCACGAGTTCATCGACGCCGATCATGCCGGCGCGATCATGGACCTGGAGACCCCGGGGTTTCACTACAACCGCATCAACAACCCGACGCTGGACATTCTGGAGCGGCGGATGAACGCCCTGGAGGGCGGCGCCGGGGCGCTCGCCGTGAGCTCGGGCTCGGCGGCGGTGAGCATGTCGATCCTCAACCTGGCCACCGCCGGCGACAACTTCGTCTCGGTTCCGACGCTCTACGGGGCGACCTACACCTACTTCGCGCATGTGCTGCCCCGGCTCGGCATCGAAGCCCGCTTCGCCGACGACGACTCGCCCGAGGCCATCGGCAACCTGATCGATGACCGCACCCGCGCGGTGTTCTGCGAGACGGTGGGCAACCCCGCCGGCAACATCGTCGATCTCGCCGCCGTGGCCCAGATGGCCCATGGCCATGGCGTCCCGGTGATCGCCGACAACACCGTCGCGACGCCGTTCCTGCTCAAGCCGATCGAGCACGGCGCCGATGTGGTGGTCCACTCGCTGACGAAGTTCGTCGGCGGCCACGGCACAACGCTCGGCGGCATGATCATCGACGGCGGCCGCTTC
>DATJTQ010000347.1:0-2440 GCA_035503355.1 Solirubrobacteraceae bacterium | reverse complement strand
GTTGACGAGTCAGGCGGCCGCGGGATCATGCCGCTGACGTTCGAGGCGCTCAAGGGCCAGCGGTACCGCTGGTGCTTCGGCGGCATCCAGCTGCTGCGCATGCACTGGAAGTCCCTGATCCCCGGCCCGGAGACGAGGGAGAACCACCTGTCGGCCGGCCAGCGCTGGTCGTACCTGTCCGGCGCGCTCGAATGGTACGGCGACCTGCTCGGTCTGCTGTTCTTCATCTTCTTGCTGGCCGGCGCGGCGAACCTGGCGACCGGCGGCGGGCAGCTCTTCCGCAAGCTGACGGTCTTCCTCGTCGCCACCGTTCCCGTGCTCGTCCTGCTCGGCCTGGTCCGCGCGATCGCGCTGCTGCGCCGCGGCACCGGCGCGTCCTGGCGGGACGCGCTCGGCGCGTTCTTCATCTGGCAGTCCACCTCGCTCGTGGTAGCCCGCGCCTCGGTGCTCGCCCTGTTCGCGAAGAAGGCTGCCTTCCTGCGCACCCCGAAGACCAGCGAGCGGACCAGCTGGGGGCACACGCTGCGCGTCAACTGGGCGGAGACTGTCCTCGCCCTCTTCGGCGCGGCCGGGATCGCCGGCGCGCTCACCAAGACGGGCACGCTGAGCGGCCCGCTGCTGGCCGGCCTGCTGTTCGTGCCGACGCTCGGCATGGCCGCCGCGCCGTACAACAGCTGGGCCGCCCGCCGCGCCGCGCTCCCCGCCTGGCTGCGCGAGCGCCGCCGCACCGAGTACCGGCGCGAGCGCCGCTCCTTCGCCGCGGGCATGGCGGCCGGCGGCGTCATCGCGGTCGCCGCCGTGGCGGGGCTCGCGATCGGGCTGATGCTCGCCGGCCGCCTTGCCAAGGGGCCCAGCCTCGTCGGCCCGGTCCAGTCCCCGGCCGCGACAACGCCCGCCGCGACGCCGTCCGCCACCCCGACGCCGACGCCGACAGCGACCCCGACGCCGACGCCGACGGTGACCCCGACGCCGACGCCGACGGCGTCACCGACCGCCACTCCCTCCGCCACCGCCACGCCCACGGCCACCTCCCCGAGCACGCCAGCGCCCTCGTCAGCCACGGCCGCCGTCGCCCACCTGAAGGTAGTGGTGGATCCGCGTCTGCGGGGCACGAAGCTGTCGCCAAGCTCCGTGCCTGGTGCCACTCAGTATCGAAGGTCATACCCGGCTGCTGTTGCGTTCCGCGATCCACCGATCGGTGGATGGGATGAGCCGTCCAGGTAATCGTGCGGCTCAGCCGGATCGCGCGGAATCCAGGTCGGCCGTCCGTAGCGCGAATGGACGCGGCGTCACGACGCTGGGAGCATGAAAACAGTTATAGAAGTGCAGCATCTGCACAAGAACTACGAGGACACTGTCGCCGTCGATGATGTCTCCTTGACCGTGTACGAGGGCGAGATCTTCGGGATCCTCGGCCCCAACGGCGCGGGCAACCCCGTTACTGAATTGAGGCATTCATTGCTGGCACGTGCTCTGCCTCGGGATGGTTGTCCGGGTACCTGCGCTGCGTTATCCGAGCTGGTGGTCATGGGCGTAGCGGATGGCGGCGGCGCGGTCGGCGGATCCTGTCTTGGCGAAGATGCGGTTGATGTGGGTTTTCACGGTGTGGGTGCTGAGGTACAGCTCGGCGGCGATGTCGGGGTTGGTCTTGCCCTGGGCGATCATGGACAGGATCTCGGCTTCCCGCTGGGTCAGCCCGTCGGGTAGTTCGCCGGGGAACATGCGCTCGGGTGGCCTGCGCCGCCGGGCCGCCGCGGCCTTGAGCAGGGCGGCCCTGACGGCGGGGTCGATGACGGACAGGCCGGTGACGGCACTGCGCAGGGTCTGGGCGATGTCGGCCCGGTCGGCGTTCTTGGTGAGGTAGCTCCGCGCCCCGGCTTCGAGGGCGTCGATGATCGAGGCGTCGTCGGCGTAGGTGGTAAGGACCACGACGGCGACCTCTGGGTGATGCCTGCTGAGCTGGCGGGTGGTCTCGATCCCGTCCAGGACCGGCATCCGCAGATCGAGCAGGATCGCGTCAGGGCGGGCCTGCCCGACGACGTCCAGGGCTTCCTGACCGTTGGCCGCCGAGCCGACGACCTCGATGCCGTCGGCCAAGCCAAGCAGCACGACAAGTCCGTCGCGCACGGTGGCCTGGTCATCGGCGACGACGACCCGCAGCGGCAGCGGGCGGGAAGCAGGCTCGTTCACCGGGGCACCGTGGCGGTGACGGTCCAGTCACTGCTGTCTGGGCCTGCAGCCAGGGTCCCGTCCAGGAGCAAGAGCCGTTCGCGCATCCCGGCCAGCCCGTAGCGGCCGTTGGCGGTGGCGAACCTTGCGCCACGTCCCGCCACCGCGCCGTCGCCCAGGCGGTTGCGCACGGTGAGGGCGGTGCTGCCGCTACGGTAGTCGAGGGTGATCTCGACGGGCTGGCCGGGGGCGTGCTTGGCGGCGTTGACGA
>DATJTQ010000346.1:0-36094 GCA_035503355.1 Solirubrobacteraceae bacterium | reverse complement strand
GACAGCGGCGTAGGTGGTCGCGCCCAGAGCGAGCGCGACCACCACGACGACGATCGTCGATATCCGCTTCACGAGAAGCTGCCGCTGTCAGGTGGTACGGGGGAGCCTTAGGAGGTAGCGGCGCTCGCCCCGGTCAGGCTCACCGGAATGGTGAACGTCGCGCCCTGGCAGCTGTTGTCAGAGGCGTTGCTCATGTGGACGCTGTTGGACACCGACACCGAGGTGGTCCCGTTGGCGGGCACCGCGATGCTGAGGTTGTGCTGGTCGGTGTAGGTCACGCCGGTGGGATGCGTGGCGTCCTGGCCGCACGTGGAGTGCGAGGCGTCCGCGGTGATGGTGCCGTTGCCCGTCACGTCGGTGACCGTCACCGGGTACGGGTTGGGGTTGTTCACCTGGAGCTGGAGGGCGGCGGTCGCGCCCGGGTACAGGCCGGCTGAGGCGGTCGCCGTGACGGTGGTCAGGCCCTGGGCGGTGGTCGCCTTGGCGACACCCGAGCCGTTGCCGGCCGAGGTCCACGCCGCGTAACCGAGGCTGGCGATTGCAAGCACCATGACAGTGACGGCGGCAAAGATCAGCCGCCGCTTTCCAAGCAGCTTCTTCATTGAGAAGGCTCCGATCCGATTCGAGGGAAGGTCGCTACCTCAATCCTCATCGGCAATTCGTCCAGGTTTCTTGAATTGTTTTTCATGGGTCGCAATTCAGGGAACCCTGGTTCATGGAAGGCCGCTTCACCAGTTTTTTTGCTTAATGACTTTTGAGCTCTGCTCTCGACGGGAATAGATCGTTGATATGAACTGGACGTTCCTCTCCAACCACGGCAACGTGATCGTCTACATCGACGAGCACCGCACTGCCCGGCTGCGTGAGATCGCCGATGCCATCGGCATCACCGAGCGCGCCACCCACAAGCTGGTCTCCGAGCTCGTGGACGAGGGCTACCTCACCCGCACGCGGGTCGGCCGCCGCAACCAGTACTCGGTCAACAGCGAACAGCACCTGCGTCATCCGGCCCTCTCCGGGCACACACTGCGCGAGTTGCTGGTGGGAATGACGCGCCCGATCCCCGGCGGGATCAGGCGCAGCGGCTGACGCCTTCGCTACGGGCCGGAGTCTCCAGTGGGCGCGCGCAGCCAGCCGCCGTCCAGCACCGCCAGGCCGTCGGCGGCCAGGCCGCCGGCGATCTCGGCCTCGGCCTCGCTGACCGGGACGGCGCCGTCGGCCAGCACGCGGGCGAGCAACCGGCCGCGCCGCTGGCGCGCGCTGCCCTCAAACGGCTTCTGGCGACGCGGCGGCATCTCGGCGCCCGCGCCCTCCGGTCCCGCGCACGCGTCGCGCACGGGGCACTCCCCGCAGCGCGGCCGGGAGGTGCAGACGCGCTGCCCGAACTCCATCAGCGCCTGACCGGCCCGCCACGGATCGTCTGAGATGTCGACATGGCCGTCGAAGCGGCGGCGCAGCACGCGGCGGACGTTGACGTCCACCGGGAGGACGGGCTCCTCGCGCGCGAAGCAGCGCACGGCCGCGGCGACATAGGGCCCCACGCCCGGCAGCTCTCGCAGATCCTCCGGCCACCCCCCGGCAGCCACGATCCGCGCCGACCGGTGCAGGTCCCGGGCGCGGCGGGGATAGCCGAGGCCCTGCCACTCGCGCAGCACGTCGGCCAGCGATGCCGCGGCCAGGGCCTGGACCGTCGGCCAGCGCTCCATCCACCGCAGCCACGCCTCCGCAGCGCGCCCGACGGTCGTCTGGGCCGACATCACCTCGGAGACCCACACCGCGTACACGTCGCGGGTGGCCCGCCACGGGAGCGGCCGCGCGTTGTCGCTCCACCAGTCAAGAACGGCGGCGAGAGCCGGATCGGACATGCGAGTCAGTGTCTCAGCCGCCCGGCGCTGGTAGCGTCCCCGTCATGCCCGCGGCGTGGCCGGCTCTCGATTACGAGGCGTGGTCTGAGACATGCGACACGCTGCACGCCCACACGCAGCTCCTGGGCAAGCTCGCCGTCGCGCTCGCCCCGCCTGAGCCCCAGCTCCAGCACGCGGCTCTGCGCCTCACCGCCCGCGGCTGGGAGACCCTGCCCTTGCCGGCGCCGGACGGCTCAGGGGCGGTCGTGGCCCTCCTCGACCTGCGGACCCACGAGGCCGTCGCCGAGCACAGCGCCGGCGGCGAGCGGCGTATCGCCCTCGGCCCCGACCGAGCGGTGGGCGAGGTCACCCGCGAGGTGTTGGACGCTCTGCGGGAGCTCGCCGGCGACATCCGCGTCGATCTCACCCCGCAGGAGGTGCCCTGGACGGTGGCGCTCGACGAGGACGACGAGCACACCCGCTACGACGCCGGCCAGGTGCAGACCTACTTCGCCATGGTCACCCGGGTCGCGCTGGTGCTCGCCGCCTTCCGCGCCCCCTACCGCGGCCGCGTCACGCCGGTCAACGCCTGGTGGGGGTCATTCGACCTCGCCGTGAACCTCTTCTCCGGCCGCCCCGCCGACCCGCCCTCCGACGACTTCATCATGCGCAACGCGATGGACGCGCAGGAGATCGCCGTCGGCTGGTGGCCCGGTGATCCGCGCTACCCCAAGGCCGCCTTCTACGCCTACGCGCACCCGGCACTGGACGGCTTCGCCGCGGCGACGCTGGAACCCCCGGCGGCCCGCTGGGACGGCGAGCTGGGCGAGTACGTGCTGGACTGGACCGACGTGTGCGCGGCGCCCGACCCCCACGACGCGGCTCTGCAGTTCGCCCACTCGGCCTTCCGCCACGGCTGCGCGGTCTGCGACTGGGACCCGAAGCTGGTGGCCAGCACCGAGGGTGCCCCGCCGCCGATCCGCTGACAGCGGTCGAGACGGGGCCCGCGTCGGTCTTCGTGGCTACTCGGCGGCCGGCTACCGCTAGCGGCGGTCGACGCGCGGCTCCGCGGCGCCGCGGTCGTCAGGCACCGCCGAGGTGCCCTCAAACTCGTCGCGCTCATCCTCGGAGATGAGCTCGTGGTCGGCCAGCCCGCGCTCGTGCAGGTTGGCCTGCTCCTCGCGGGCCTGTGCCGCGGCACGCTCGCGCTGCGCCTCCTGCTCGGCCACACGCGCGCGCTGCTCGGCGACTTCCGCCCGGCGCTCGCGGTGGGCGGCCTCCTCGCGGTGGCCGGTGACGACCTGTTCACGTCGCTCATCGAGCCTGCGCTCGCGGCCTCTCAGCCGTGCGCGCTCGCGCATCCGCGGCAACGCGACCAGCGCGACGATGAGCAGGACCACAACGACGGCCACGATCACGATGATCACAGCAGTGGACATTCCCTACCTCCCTGGGTCGGGGTTTCGTTCCCCAAAGGCCGCTACCCGGCCGCGGGGGCCCCAACCACTGCGAGGTTACGTCCGCCAGGGCCCGAAGCGGCGTGGATCCACCGGCGCGGGGTCACACACCGTGTCCTCGCCGCAGATCAACTGAGCCAGCAGCAGGCCTGAGATGGGCCCCAGCGCCACCCCTGAGCCCTCGTGGCCGCACGACGTCCACAGGCCGCCGCCTGGCGGGTGGACCGGGTCGCCCAACGGGCCGACCGCCGGCAGGCCGTCAGGCAGCCACGGCCGAAAGCCGCACCAGGCCCGGCGCACCGGCAGCTCGGCCAGCACGGGGACGAAGCGAGCGGCCCGCGCGATCATCGCCCGCGTCACCTCCTCGGAGACGCGGTCGTCGAATCCGACCCGCTCGCGGCTGGAGCCCACCAGCACCTCGTCGCCGTCGAGGGTCTGCTCGATCACCGAGGCGATCATCCGTCCCGGCTCGCCGCTCGCCGCCGCGGCGATGTAGGACGCTTCGATCAGCTTGTGGCGGATGAGCCCGGGGGGCGCCGCCAGTGCCACCAGCTGGCCCTTGCGCGGCTCCACCGGCAGCCCGGTCAGCTCCGCCGCCCACGGCCCGGTGGCCAGCACCACGTGGCGCGCCTCCAGACGCTCCCCGGCCGCCGTCATCACCGACCCGGCGTCGGCCGCCACCACCGGCTCCCCGGTGCGCACCGTCACCTCGGCCAGCATGGCCCGGGCCAGGCCGGTCGGATCGACCTGCAGGTCCCCGGGCTCGCGCACGCAACGGACCCCGGGCGCCAGGGCCGGCTCGAGCTCGTCACTGACCGTCTGTCCGTCGGGATCATCGAGCAGCAGCGCGCCCTTGGCAGTCACCCGGGCCGCCGGGAAGCGCTCGCCCACCTCGTGCCACAGCTCGCGCCCCAGGATGGTCAGGTCGCGCTCGACGCCGGGCAGCTTGTCGCAGATGAGCACGTTGCCCTCCCCTCGACCGGTGGTGCCCTCCGACACCCCGGCGCGGTCGAGGACCAGCACCTCGCGGCCGCGCTCGGCGAGGAAGTGTGCCGCCGACGCCCCGCAGATCCCGGCGCCGACGACGATGACGTCAGCCAAGGCGAAAGCCCGCCGGGAAGGGGTCCGTCGAGTCCAGCACGTAGGAGGCGGTTCCGGTGATCCAGGCGCGACCGGTGATCTCGGGGATCACCGCGGGCCGTCCGCCGACGGTGGTCTCCCCCACCAGCCGCCCGGTGAAGCGAGTCCCGATGATCGACTCGTGCACGAAGGGCGCCCCGAGCGCCAGCCAGCCGCGGGCGTGGCGCTGGGCCATCCGGGCGCTGGTGCCCGTCCCGCATGGCGAGCGGTCCACCCAGCCGGGATGGATCGCCGTGGCGGCACGGCCGTCGGCGCCGCCGGTGGGCGCGCCGGTCCAGATGACGTGATGGCAGCCGCGGATCGCCTCGGTCTCGGGATGGACCGGCTCGGGCAGGACCGCGATCAGCTCCAGGCCGGCCTCGATCAGCGCCGGGGCGTTCTCGGGGGTGACGGTCAGTCCCACCGCGGCCGCGTCGGCGATGGCGTAGAAGTTGCCGCCGAAGGCCATGTCGTAGCGGATGCCGCCGGCCTCGCCGTCGAGCTCGTGGACGAACGCGGGGACGTTGCGGATGGTCACATTGGTGGCCTTGCCGTCCGACACCTGCACCCGCGCCTCCACCAGGCCGGCGGGCACCTCGAGGCGGACGATCGTCTCGGGCTCGGTCACCGGCACCCGCCCCGTCTCCACCAGCACCGTGACCACGCCGATGGTGCCATGCCCGCACATCGGCAGGTATCCGCTGACCTCGACGAAGACGACGCCCCAGTCGGCGTCGTCACGGCACGGGGTCTGCAGGATCGCCCCCGACATGGCGCCGTGGCCGCGCGGCTCGTTGACGAGCAGCTGGCGGATCTCATCGTGCTCCCGCTCCAGGCGCAGCTTGCGCTCGAGCATGGTGTCCCCCGGCAGGTCGCCGACGCCGTCGACGATGACGCGCGTCGGCATCCCCTCGGTGTGGGAGTCGACGGCTTCGTAACGGGCGAGCGTGGCCATTCTCGCCATGCATCTTAAAATCACTCTCACGTTCGCGGCGCCCGGCCCGCGACGGTGTCCGCCTCCCACGCCCAGGAGCTGTCCATGCGCTTCCCCGGAATCATCCCCGCCGTCACCACGCCGTTCACCGAGAACGACACGATCGACTTCGCCGCGCTCGGAGCCAACGTCGATGCTCTGGTGCGCGGCGGCGTGCACGGGCTGGTGGCCACCGGAACCATGGGCGAGAGTGCCAGCCTCGACCTCGACGAGCGCAAGGCGGTGACCGCCGCCATCTGCGAGGCGGCCGGCGGGCGCATCCCGGTGCTGGCCGGAATCGCCGCCCCCACCGCGCGCCTGGCCACCCTCTATGCCCTGGCCGCCCAGGAGGCCGGCGCCACCGCGCTGATGATGCTGCCGCCGCTCAACTACAACGGGGACTTTCGCGAGATCTCGGCCTACTTCGCCGCCGTCGGACAGGCCACCGGGATGGAGATCATGGCCTACAACAACCCGGGAGCCAGCGGAGTGGAGCTGTCGGTGGAGATGATCGCGCGGCTCGGCAACGAGGTCGAATCGGTCGTGGCCGTCAAGGAATGCTCGGGCGAGACGCGCAACATCGCCGCGATCATCGGCGCCACCGGCGACGACTTCGAGGTGGTGGTCGGCGGCGACGACTTCGCGCTGGAGGGCTTCTGCGCCGGCGCCACCGGCTGGGTCTCGGGGGTGGCCAACGTGCTCCCCTCCGAGTGCGTGAAGCTCTACGAGGCCTGCCGCGAGGGTGAGCTGGCCACCGCCCGCGAGATCTACCAGCGCATGTTGCCGCTGGCCCGCCTGGATTTCGATCCCAAGCTCGTGCAGTACTTCAAGGGCGCGATGGATCAGGTCGGCTTCACCGGCGGGCTCTGCCGCGAGCCGCGGATGCCGCTGTCGGCGGCGGATCGCGAGATCCTCGCCCACGCCATGGACGTCCTCGGCGCGGCGCCCGTCGCCCAGGTGGCCTAGCCGATGTCCGCCACGCTGCACGGGGTCGACCCCCGCACCGGCCGGCCCGGCCCTGAGATCGCCGAGTCCACGGTCGACGATCTCGAGGCCGCCATCACCGCCGCGACCCAGGCCGCCCACGACCCACGCCTTGCCGACGCCTCGCGTCGTGCCGAGATGCTCCGCGGCGCCGCCGCCCGGCTGCGGGCTCGCAAGCAGGAGATCATCGCCCTTGCCGGGGCCGAGAGCGGACTGCCCGAGGTCCGGCTCAACGGCGAGATGGAGCGCACCGCCGTCCAACTCGAGATGCTGGCCGACGTCATCGTCGCCGGCGAGCATCTGGAGGTCATCATCGATCCCGCCGACGCCGCGGCGTCGCCGGCACCCCGGCCCGACGTGCGGCGCATGCTCGTCGCCATCGGGCCGGTCGCGGTGTTCGGCGCCTCCAACTTCCCGCTGGCCTTCAGCACCGCCGGGGGTGATACCGCGTCGGCGCTGGCGGCCGGTTGCCCGGTGGTGGTCAAAGGCCACCCCGCCCACCCGCGCACGGGCTCCCTGGTCGCCTCCGAGCTGAGCGCGGCCGTGGCCGACGCCGGGCTGCCGGCGGGCACCTTCGGCCACGTGCTCGAGGCCGGCTTCGGGCTGGCTGAGCGGCTGGTCACCGATGACCGCATCGAGGCCGTCGCCTTCACCGGCTCGCTGCGCGGGGGCCGGGCGATCATGGGGCACGCGTCAGCGCGCCCGCGGCCGATCCCCGTGTACGCCGAGATGGGGAGCATCAACCCGGTGGTCATCACCGAGGCGGCACTCGGTGCCCGCGCGGCCGAGATCGCCGATGGGCTGACCACCTCGGTCACCACCTTCGGCGGGCAGGTGTGCACCAAGCCCGGCATCGTCCTCTTCCCCGCCGGGGCCGCCGGTGACGGGTTCTGTGAGCTGGTGGGCGAGCGACTGGGCGCGGTGACCACCCAGGTCCTGCTCACCAAGGCCATCGCCGACGGCTTCGCCGCGGGCCTCGCCGAGGTCGACGCGGTCCCGGGGGTGACCCGGCTCAGCGAAGCGGCCGCGCCCGCTCCCGACGGCGACGAGATCTTTGCCGCCGCCGCGCCCGCCGCCTACCGGACCGATGCCGCGGCGCTGAGCGCCGAGGCTCTGCGCGAGGAGCACTTCGGGCCCTCGGTCATCCTGGTGGCCTACTCAGACCGCGACGAGGTGGTCGACGCCCTCGGCTCCCTGGGCGGTCAGCTGGGGATCTCCATCCACAGCGAGGACGCCGACGCCGAGTGGGTTCAGGCCGTCCTGCCCCAGTGCGTCGCCCAGGCGGGGCGGATCATCTTCAACGGCTTCTCCACCGGGGTGTCGGTGTCCTGGGCGATGATGCACGGCGGCCCGTACCCGGCCAGCTCCAACGCGGCGACGACCTCGGTGGGGATGACCGCGATCGGGCGTTTCATGCGGCCCGTCGCCTTCCAGAACGCGCCGGCGGCCCTGCTGCCCCCGGCGTTGGCCGACGACAACCCGCTCGGAGTGCCGCGCCGCGTGGACGGCGCACGCGAGTAGGCGCCCTCAGCGCCCCGGCGCCCCCGCGCCCCGGCGCCCCCGCGCCCCGGCGCCCCCGGCAGCCCGGCGCCCCGCCCGCCGGCGCGCGCGATTTTTCCAACATAGCTGTAAAAATCGCGCGCGTCGCGGCTCAATCGAGACCGGCGGGTGGCGCAGCGCGTTCGAGGATCAGGTCGGCGGCCTTCTCGGCCACCATCATCGTGGGCGCGTTGGTGTTCCCACCGGGGATGACCGGCATGATCGACGCGTCAACCACTCGCAGGGCGTCCAGCCCGTGCACGCGCAGCCGGCTGTCGACCACGGCGCCCTCGGCCGTGTCGCTCATCCGGCAGGTGCCGACCGGGTGGTAGATGAGCATCAGCCGCCGGCGGATGTCGGCCTCGATGTCGGTGTCGTCGCTGGTGCCGGCACCCGGCTTGATCTCCCTGGTGATGATCTCGGCGGCCTGCGGCTGGCGGCCGATCTCGCGCGCCAGCTTGACCCCGGCCACCAGGGAGGCCATGTCCTCGGGCTCCGAGAGGCTGTTGGTGAGGATCCGTGGCTTGTCGGTGGGGTCGGCCGAGCGCAGCCACACCCGTCCGCGCGCCCGGGGTGAGACGAGCACCGGGGCGATGACCATGGCGTGCCCGTCGTAGGTCTCGGCGCCGTGGTCCTCGTAGTAGGCCGGGCCCATGTGGAACTGGATGTCGGCGGCGGGCAGCCCGCCCCGGGTGCGGTGAAAGGCCACGACCTCGGCCACCGGGGAGGTCAGCGGCCCCGAGCGCCGCAACACCCACTCGGCGAGGAACCGTGGCTGCTCGGCCACCAGCAGGGTGTCGGTGTCCGACACCTCCCAGATGACGCTGACGAACGGGTGGTCCTGGAGGTTGCCCCCCACGCCGGGCAGTTCGTGGCGGACCTCCACCCCCACGGCGCGCAGCTCGCCGGGGTCGCCGATCCCCGACAGCTGCAGGAGCTGCGGGGACCCGATCGCGCCGGCACTGAGGATCACCTCTCGCTGGGCGCGCACCACCTCGCTGCCGTGGCGCCCCTTGCGCAGGCGCACCCCGGCGGCGCGGGCGCCCTCGAGCTCCACGCCCAGGACGGTGGTGCGGGTGCGCACCTCGAGATTGGGTCGCCCCAGCGCCGGGCGCAGGAAGGCGTCGGCGCTGGAGAAGCGCTTGCCGTCCGACTGGGTGACCTGGAACATCGACACGCCGTCCTGCTCGGGCCCGTTGTAGTCCGGCACCCATGGGATCCCGGCCCCCACGCTGGCGTCGATGAGCCGCCGGTCCAGCGGACGCGGCGAGCGCTGCTCGGAGACGCGCAGCGGGCCGCCGGCGCCATGCCACTCCGAGGCGCCCCGGGCGTTGTCCTCGGAGCGGATGAAGTAGGGCAATACTTCCTGGTAGCCCCAGCCCGGCGCGCCCTGCGCCGCCCACGCGTCGTAGTCCAGCGGCCGGCCGCGGACGTAGAGCATCGCGTTCATCGAGCTTGAACCCCCCAGCGCCTTGCCGCGCGGGATGTAGAGGGAGCGCCCGTCGACGTGGGGCTCGGGCTCGGTGGCGAAGTCCCAGTCGAGCTTGCTGTGAAACTGCTTGGCGAAAGCGGCGGGGATCTTGATGTTGGGTGAGCGGTCGCGACCTCCGGCCTCGACCAGGAGGACCCGGACCTGCGGGTCAGCGGAGAGCCGGTTGGCCAGGACGCAGCCCGCTGAGCCGGCGCCGACGACGATGTAGTCAAAGCTGTTCATGGGCGCGCCCGCGTGGGCGATGGTCGGCAGTCTGACGGCCGCGCAACCAAATCGCCACATCTGCCGTTATTACTGGCGAGGTGCGCAAGGCAGCTTGATACCGTCAAGTGGTGTGCAGGTCGGTGTGATTGGGGGGTTCCTCTGTGCCATACGTTCGCTGCGCTAGCTGTGGAGTGCTGAGTTACACGTCGCCGGGCGCGACGTCGGACGCGTGCCCGGAGTGCGGCGTCCCGGCCGCGCGGTCCGGGAACGGCAACGGCAGCGCCGACGGCTCCGAACGCCGCCTTGACGCGCTCATGCGCCTCACCCGTGACCTGCTCGATGCCGACATGGCCGTCCTCTCGGAGATCGCACGCGGCCGTGAGACCGCCCGGCGGGTCGCCGGGGAGTGGCCGGGGCTGGACTCCTTTGAGGGGATGTGGTCCCGTTTGGAGGACACCATCTGCCAGCGGATGCTCGAGGGGCGCATGGGCAACTACATCTGCGATGCCCAGGCTGACGACCGCGTCAACCAGCTGCCGATGGTCCGCCAGCTGGGCATCGGCTCATATCTCGGCGTCCCCATCCGCCTCGATGACGTGCACCTGTACGTGCTCTGCTGCCTGGATCGCGAGTCACGCCCCAGCCTCGGGGAGCGCGAGGTGCGCCTGCTCTCCGGGCTGGCCGAGTCCGTCCGGGTCGAGCTGCACAGCCTGAACTGACCCCGATCGCGTCGCCGCTCCCCACCGGCGCCTATCGCGTCGCCGCCCGCTGGGCCGCCCGCCAGTTGCGCTCGAGGTTCTCGATGAGCGCCTCGCTATAGAGGCAGCGTGCCTGCTCCGCGGCATAGACGCTCATGTAGCGCCGGAAGTCGTCCAGCGGCTCCTGGGCGATCCGCAGCGCGCGCCGGTTGGCCACCAGAGCCGTGGTCCCCGCGCTCAGCAGCTGCGTCGCCGACCGCTCCATCGCCGCCTCGATCTCGGCGTCGTCGACGATCTCGTCGGCGAGGAGCCGGCCCTCCGCGGAGTCGGCGTCGAAGGCCCGTTCGAACATGATCGCCTGGCGCGCCGCGCGCTCGCCCACCAGCCGCGGCAGCCTCAGGTTGGCGCAGCCGGGGATGATCCCCTCCTTGCGCGCCGGCAGGTTGAAGTAGGCGCCGCGCTGGGCCACCACCCGGTCCATCACCAGCAGCCACTGGCAGGCGCCGCCGATGGCGAAGCTCTCCACCACGGCCACCCACGGCTTCTCGCGGGCGCCGGCGCCCATCTGAACCGGCAGCTCGGAGGTGACGTCGTGGCCCCGGTAGATCTTGGTGATCGCGCCCAGTTCGCGATCGAGCATGAACTCGACGAGCGAGATCTGTCCGGTGTAGAGATCGGTGAGGTTGATGCCGGCCCCGAAGATGCGCCGGCCCGCGTGCTTGGGGTGGGTGGCCGGCCCGCCGCGGAGCACCCCCACCTCGATGGCGTCGTCGAGCAGGACAAGGTCGACGGCGATCTCCATCGCCCGTGTCGAGGCGTCGTCCTCGGCGTTCAGGCAGCCATGGTTCTGATTGGTGACCACTCCCACCGGCCCGTCGCGGTCCACCCGCCACGGGCCGAGGTCGACGCTGCCGGTGGTCCGGAAGGCGTCGAGCGCCGCCCGTGCCTCGGGCAGGGGCTGCGACATCGCGGCGATGAGATGGCGGCCGCACCGCGCGTCGGCCAGGACCGTGGCGATGAAGTCGCCCTGCGCGATCTCCAGCCCGGCCTTGTTCTTTTGGTGGTGGGCGCGCTCGTCGTCGATCTGCGCGCGCGTCGGCACCAGGCCCGGGTGCCGGTCGGCGGCGCCGTAGACCAGATCCGTCAGGCGCAGGGGGCGGGTCAGGCCATCGGTCAGCTGGTCATAGACGGCGAGGGCGTCGGCGCCGGTCACGCGCCGCCCACCACCGACTCGTGCCCGGTCCAGTACGGCGCGCGCAGCTCGCGCTTGAGCACCTTGCCCGCCCCGGACTTGGGCAGCGGATCGGTGGTCAGCTCGATGCGCTTGGGGATCTTGTAGTCGGCGATCGCACCCCGGCAGTGGGCCACCAGGTCGGCCTCCGCCACGTCACCTCGCGGCACCACCACCGCGTGCACCGCCTCGCCCCAGCGGGCATCGGGGATGCCGAAGACCGCGGCCTCCAGCACCGCGGGGTGGCCGTAGAGCACCTCCTCGACCTCGGTGCTGTAGACGTTCTCACCGCCGGTGACGATCATGTCCTTGGCCCGGTCCACGAGATAGAGGAACGCCCGCTCGTCCATGTAGCCGAGGTCGCCCGTGCGATACCAGCCGTCGAGCACGGCCGCAGCGGTGGCCTCGGCCTTGTTCCAGTAGCCGGCCATCACGTTCTCGCCGCGGATCAGCACCTCGCCCACCACGCCGGCCGCCGCCGTCTGACCCGTCTCGTCGTCGAGCACCCGGACCTCGACGCCGATGGCCGGCTGCCCGCACGAGCGCGCCTGCGGGGCGTCGAGCAGCGCCTCCTCATGGGCCATGATGGTGGCGATGGGCGCGGTCTCGGTGGTGCCGTAGAGGTGCATGAGCTCGGCGCCGGGAAACGCGTCGCGCGCCCGGCGCAGCGTCTCGGTGGCGACCGGCGACCCCCCGTGGCTGAGCAGGCGCAGACTCGAGACCTCGCGCGGCCGCGCCAGCTGCTCCTCGCCGAGCGCGGCGAGCATGGTCGGGACCACCAGGGTCGCCGTGACGCGGTGGGTCTCGATCAGTTCCAGCGCCGCGGCTGCATCGAACACCGGCAGCATCACGTGGCCGGCGCCGTGCCAGACGGTGGCCAGCACCGCGATCGAGCCGGCGGCGTGAAACAGCGGGGCCGCGACCAGCCAGCTCGTGTCCGGGCGGAAGGCGAACTGGGCCTGGAAGTGAAAGGCGTTGGCCACCAGGTTGCGGTGGGTGAGGATCACGCCCTTGGCGGCGCCCGTCGTCCCTCCGGTGTAGAACAGCCCGGCCATCGTGTCGCCGGGCAGAGCGTCGGGGAACTCCGCCGCCGGGGCGCCGGCCAGGAGCGCCTCGTAGCCCTCGCCGAGGTCGATCACGTGCTCCACGATGCCATCCGGGTAGTCGATGCCCGAGGCCACGAACAGCACCCGCGCGCCCGAGTCCTCCAGCGCGTAGGCCAACTCGCTCGCGGTGTGGCGCTGATTGAGTGGCACCAGCACCATCCCCGCGCCGGGGACCGCCTGGTAGAGCTCGAGGTAGCGATGGCAGTTGCGTCCCACCACGGCGACGCGCTCACCCTCGCGGACCCCGAGCTCACGCAGCCCGCCGACCAGCCGCCGCACGCGTTCCCACGTCTGCGCGTAGGTGATCTCGACGTCGCCGCAGCGGGCGGCCACGGCGTCGGGCGCCGTGTGCACGGCGCGCCGCAGCGGGTCGATCATCGTGCTCATCGCGGGTGGTGCACCTCCTGGAGGCCGTACACCGGCGTCTCGATCCCCTCGGCGCGGGCCTTGAGCTGCAGGGCGAGATACAGCGAGTAGTGCCGGGACTGATGCAGGTTGCCGCCGTGAAACCACAGGCCGGGCTGCTGGGTCGGCTTCCACATGTTGCGCTGCTCCCCCTCCCACGGGCCCGGGTCCTTGGTGGTGTCCGAGCCCAGCCCCCACACCTTCCCCACTCGGTCGGCGACCTCGGGTGAGATGAGGTCGGCCACCGCCCCGTTCATCGACTCATAGCCGGTGGCGTAGACCACCAGATCGGCGGGGAGCTCGGTGCCGTCGGCCATCACCACCGCATCGCGGGTGAGGTGATCCACCTGCCCGGCCTGGAGCTTGACCTCGCCGCTGGCCACCAGCTCCGAGGCCCCGACGTCGATGTAGTAGCCCGACGCCCGGCGCAGGTACTTCATGAACAGGCCCGAGCCGTCCTCACCCCAGTCGTGCTGGAACCCGGCCGCCTCCAGCCGGGCGTAGAAGTCGGCGTCGCGCTCCCGGATCTGCTCATACACCGGGACCTGCAGGCCGGCCATGATGCGGTAGGGCAGCGAGGCGAAGATCATGTCGGCCTTCTCGGTGGTCACGCCGGCTTGCACGGCCTGCTCGGAGTACAGGTCGCCCAGGGCGATCTCCATCAGGGTGTCGGAGCGCACCACGTGGGTGGAGGAGCGCTGCACCATGGTCACGTCGGCCCCGTGCTCCCACAGGGCGGCACAGATGTCGTGGGCGGAGTTGTTGGAGCCGATCACCACCGCGCGCCGGCCGCGATACCCGTCGGGGCCCGGGTGGTGGGAGGAGTGGTGCTGATCTCCGGCGAACCCGTCGGCGCCCGGGAAGAGCGGCGTGTGCGGGCGGCCCGACATGCCGGTGGCCAGGACCAGCTGCTGGGGGCGCAGCGTCAGCTCTGAGCCGTCGCGCTCCACCACCAGCTCCCACTCCCCCGCCGCCTCGTCGTAGCGGGCACGCTTGGCCTCGGTGGAGCCCCAGTAGTTGAGCTCCATCACCCGCGTGTACATCTCCAGCCAGTCGCCGATCTTGTCCTTGGGCGAGAACACCGGCCAGTTGGGCGGGAACTTGAGATAGGGCAGGTGGTCGTACCAGACCGGGTCGTGCAGGCACAACGACTTGTAGCGGCTGCGCCACGAGTCGCCCGGGCGCGCCCGGCGCTCGATGATGATCGTCGGGACCCCCAGCTGGCGCAGCCGCGCTCCCAGCGCGATCCCGCCCTGACCGCCGCCGACGATGACGACCTTGGGCTGGCTGGTGAAGCCCAGCTCCTCGGCCTCGCGCTGGCGGCCCTCCAGCCACGACTCGCGCTCCCGGTTGGCGCCGTGCTTGACGCCCTTGGGCCGCCGGGACCCGAGTGGCTGCTCGTGGCCCTTGAGCTCCTCCAGCGCCGTCAGCAGCGTCCACGCCTGCCCGTCGATGAGGCGCAGGTGACCGCCGCCACGGCCGGACGCGGTCTCGAAGGCGATCCACGCCTCGGTCACCCCGTCGCCGGACGTGGGCTCCTCGGTGGTCCGCCACTCGCGCGGCTGGGTGTGCCCGAGCACCTGGCCGAGCATCTCGGAGATGGCGTCGCGCCCCTCCATCGTCCGGATGTTCCACGTGAACGCGACCAGGTCTCGCCAGTAGCTGTCGGTGGCGAACAGGTCCGCCGCGCCAGCGGCGTCGCGGGCCCGCAGCGCGCTGTCGAAGCGCTCAAGCCAGTGCCCCACTTCGGTGGTGGCGGACGGACGGGCGGTCGTGGACATCTGCTCTCCCCTCGGTACCGGTGGCTACCTCCACTGAATACCACGCCGGGGCCCTGAGGTCAGCGCCCCGCAGGCCCGGGCGCCCATCGGTGGCTCGCCGGCAGCCGTTGGACGGCAAATCGGAGATCCCGTTTTCAATTTGTCCGCAACGGTACGCGGGGCGACCCTTCCGCTCCAAGCTCGGAGCGCGCCTCCCGATTTGTCGTCAAATGGTTGCTCAGACCAGCGAGGCGTCGGCGTCGACCGCCGGGGTGCGCGACTCGACGTCCACCGGGCCGCCGGCGGCGGCGGGACTACCGGGCGGCTGGGTCACCACGGGAGCGTCGTTGCCCCATGCGGGAGGCAGCAGCGTGTCGAGCTCGTCCTCCTGGACCGCAGTCTCGTAGAACGTCTCCACGGGGCAGGCGACGGGCACCGGCTCACGCGGGGGCTCGGCGGCGGGGGCCGCCGCAGGCAGCGGGGCCGGCTCGGCGGCCAGGGCCGGGTCCTCGGTCCACGGGCGCGGCGCGTCCTTGGCCTTGAAGAAGTCGCCGCTGCCCGGGGCAACGCCGGCGTCGCCCGGCAGGTGGGCCAGGATCGGGATGTGCTTGGAGCAGTGGATGTAGGCCTCGATGATCTGGACCACGACCCAGCGCTCCGGGGTCTTCTTCTTGTCGGGCACGACGTCCCACAGGGAATCGACGCCCGACGTGCGCAGCAGCATCGGCAGGAACGCCTCCACCGCACGGTGCTCGACGATGTGGGCCCTGCCGTTGATGTGCAGGCCCACCCCGCTGTGGAAGAAGTCGACGAACAGGAGTCCAACGTGGGGGTTCTCGGCCATGTTGCCGAGGCTGGCCATCACCCCGTTGCCCTTGTACTCGGGGTAGATCACCGTGTACTGGTCCAGCACGCGGACGAAGCCGGGCGGGCCGGCGCGAAACGACGCGTCGCACTCACCGTGGGCGTCGGAGGTGGAGACGAACACCATCTCCTGGCGCGCCAGGTACTCCCGCATGAGCGGGTTGACGTGGTCGAGCATCTGCTTGTCGTAGAACGCGGCGGCCCGCTTGAACGTGCCGTACCGATCCTGCAGGGAATGCTCGCCCGCCGAACCGGGCCGATGTCCGTTGCTGACTTCCATTTGGTCTTGTCATCGGCCATGCCATAGGCGTGCTGAAGGGCGGCGGCGCGAACCGTCCCGCAACCTGCCAATTCGTCCAGGGCGCCCCGGGGAGCGCTTGGGGTCTCCCCACACCCGCCGACGAACTAAGGGCCGGGTCCGCGAGGTGCGCCACGCGGGGCGGCACCGCCGAGGCCCGGCGGGCACTGACCAGGGGCGACCGAAGTGGAGACCGACACCATGCACACGACTGAGGCTGCCCCTGCGGGCCGGACGCGATCGCTCGTCGCCGCCCTGATCCATTTCGACGTGAGCTGCATGGTGTGGACGATCCTCGGCGCGCTCGGGATCTACATCTCGCAGTCCCTGCACCTCAGCGCCGGCACGATGGGGATCGTCGTCGGCACGCCGCTGGTGGCCGCCGCCGTGGCCCGGGTGGCCATCGGGATCCTCGCTGACCGCTTCGGCCCCCGCAGCGTGGGCGCGGTGAGCCTGCTCATCTCGGTCACCCCGCTGGTGTGGGGCTGGCTGGGCGCCTCCACCGTGCCCGAGCTGTTGGGCGTGGGGGTACTGCTCGGCGTCGCCGGGGGCAGCTTCGCCGTCGCCATCCCGCTGGCCAGCCGCTGGTACCCCGCCGGGTCCCAGGGCGTGGCCATGGGCATTGCCGGAGCCGGTAACGCCGGCACCGTGGTGTGCACGCTGGTCGCTCCTCGCCTGGCCCAGCACGTCGGCTGGCACGCCGCGCTGGGGCTCGCC
Source organism: Solirubrobacteraceae bacterium (assembly GCA_035503355.1). Taxonomy (GTDB): domain Bacteria; phylum Actinomycetota; class Thermoleophilia; order Solirubrobacterales; family Solirubrobacteraceae; genus Palsa-465. Next base: position 19,403 of record DATJTQ010000346.1, on the reverse strand, counting down.
GCCGTCCCGATCATCGTCGGCTGGGCGGCCTTCACCGTTCTGGCCAAGGAGCCGCCCGCGCCGGCCCAGCGCCTCACCGGCCGGGGCATCGCCGCCGTGCTGGCCGAGCGCGACGTGTGGAAGCTGTGCGCCTTCTACTGCGTGACCTTCGGCTGCTTTGTCGGCTTCGCCAGCTTCCTGCCGATCCTCCTGCACGGCTCCTACGGCCTCTCCAAGCTCCAGGCCGCGACCGTCACCGCGGTCGGCGTCGGCCTGGGCAGCCTGCTGCGCCCCCTCGGCGGCTGGCTCGCCGACCGCATCGGCGGAACCACCGTGCTGGCCGGGGTGTTCGCGGTGGCGGGCGTCACCCTGATCGTCATCGCCTCGAGCTCCGCGCTGGCCGTCCTCGTGGTGGCCTTCCCGGTGGCGATGGGCATCTTCGGGATCGGCAACGGCGCCACCTTCCAGATCGTCGGCCTGCGCTTCGCTGATCGGATCGGGGTCGTCACCGGCATCGTCGGCGCCGCGGGCGGCCTCGGCGGGTTCCTCTTGCCCACCGTCCTCGGCCAGCTGCACAACGCCGGCGGCTACACCAGCGGCCTGGCTCTCGTCGCCACGGCCACGCTGTGCGCGCTGCCCGTGATCGTCTTCATCCGCGGCCGCTGGCGCACCGGCTGGGCCGCGGTCGCGCAGGCGCGGGTCTGACCCGCCGGCCCGTGAGACCATGGACGGCGACCCCACACGACGCGAGGTCAGGACCGGCTGCCCGTATTGCGGCGTGGGCTGCGGGCTGGTGGCCACCGTCGACGATGGTCGCCTGACCGCCGTCCGCGGCGACGCCGACCATCCCGTCAACGCGGGGCGGACCTGTCAGAAGCCGCTGGCCCTGCCCGAGGCCTCGCGCACCCCTGACCGGGCAGTCACTCCGCTGTGGCGCGAGGACCGCGAGGGCCGCTTCACCCCCACCGGCTGGGACGAGGTCATGGCTCGCCTGGCCCACCGGCTCACCGAGATCCGCGATGTCCACGGGCCCGACTCGATCGCTTTCTACGTGTCGGGCCAGCTGCTCACCGAGGACTATTACGCCGCCGCCAAGCTGGTCAAGGGCTTTCTGGGCACCAACAACCTGGATTCCAACTCGCGCCTGTGCATGTCCTCGGCGGTGGCCGCCTACACCGCGACCTTCGGGGCCGACGGCCCGCCCCCGTCCTATGCCGACATCGAGGAGGCCGACTGCTTCCTGCTGCTGGGCTCCAACACCGCGGCCTGCCATCCCATCGTGTGGGGGCGCATCCGCGAGCGCCAGGCCCAGGGCGCCCGGGTCATCGTCGTCGACCCGCGGCGGACCGACACCGCGGCCGCCGCCGACCTTCACCTGCCCGTCCGCCCCGGCACCGACCTGGTGCTCCTCAACGCGATCCTGGCCAGGAGCGACCGCGACGGGCTGGTCGACCGCGGTTATCTGGAGGGGCACGTCGACGGCTACGAGGAGGCCCTGACCGCCGCCGCGGAGTGGACTGCGGAGCGCGCCGAGGAGGTCTGCGGCGTCCCCGCCGACGACATCGTCCGCGCGGCGCACTGGTTCGCCGGCGCCGGCGCCGGCCTGGCCCTGTGGTCGATGGGCGCCAACCAGTCCACGGCGGGCACCGCGATCAACCGCGCGCTGATGAACCTGTGCCTGGCCACCGGCCACATCGGCCGGCCGGGCGCCGGGCCGTTCTCGCTCACCGGGCAGCCCAACGCCATGGGCGGCCGCGAGGTGGGTGGCCTGGCTCAGCTGCTGCCCGGCTACCGCAAGGTCGCCTCCGCCGAGGACCGCGCCGAGATGGACCGCGTGTGGGCAGTGCCGCCGGACGCGGCCGGTGTGTCGGCGACGCCGGGCCTGCCCGCCACTGACCTCTTCGACGCGCTCGAGGACGGCCGCGTCAAGGCGGTGTGGATCGTGGCCACCAACCCGGTGGTGAGCATGCCCGACGCGCAGCGGGCCCGAGCCGCCCTGGCCCGCGCCGAGCTCGTGGTCTGTCAGGACGCCTATGACCCGACCGAGACGACCGCCGTCGCCCACGCCGTGCTGCCGGCCGCGCAGTGGCCCGAGAAGCAGGGGACGATGACCAACTCCGAGCGGCGGGTCACCTTGATGCGCCAGGCCATCGACCCGCCGGGTGAGGCTCTCCCCGACTGGCAGATCTTCGCCCGCCTGGGCGCCGCGCTGGGGTGGGGTGAGCACTTCGCCTGGGACTCGGCCGCTGAGGTCTACGGCGAGTTCGCGGCGCTGACCGCCGGGCGCCCCTGTGACCAGGCCGGGATCAGCCACGCGCGCCTGGAGCGCGACGGCAGCCTGCAGTGGCCCTGCCCGACCCCGGGCCATCCCGGCACACGCCGCCTCTACGCCGACGGCCGCTTCCCCACCGCGTCGGGCCGCGCCCAGGTGGAGGCCGCCACGCCGGGCGACCTGCCGGAGCCCCCGGACGCCGAATATCCGCTCATCCTCACCAGCGGCCGGGTCGCCAGTCAGTGGCACACCATGACGCGGACGGGCAAGTCGCGGCGGCTGATGGCCGCCGAGCGCGAGCCGTTTCTGGAGATCCACCCCGCCGATGCGCACCGCGCGGGCGTGCGCGACGGCAGCTTTGCCCGCGTGCGCTCGCGCCGAGGCTGGGCCATTCTGCGCGTGCGGATCGATGACACCCTGCCGGTCAGAACCGCGTTCGCCCCGTTTCACTGGGGAGCTCTGCACGCCCCCGCCGGCGCCGGGGCCGTCAACCACCTCACCCACCGCGCCACCGACCCGGTGTCGCGCCAGCCGGGGCTCAAGGCGGTCGCGATCCGGGTCGAGCCGATGCACGCCCCGCGTCGGGCCGCCACCTCCGCGGGCGGCCCGAAGGCCTCGGTGCGCCGCCCCGAACCGGCCGCCCCGCCGCGCCGCCTGGTCATCGTGGGCGCCGGACCGGCGGGGATGGCCACCGCCGAGAGCGTGCTGGCCAACGCGGCGCCGGGCAGCTGGGAGATCACGCTGGTGGGGCGCGAGCCCGGCCTCCCCTACAACCGGGTTGCCCTCAGCGACCGGCTGGCCGGCCGCAAGAGCGACGACGCGCTGCTGCTGCACGACGCCGAGTGGTTCGTGCGCAACGGCGTCGCCCTGCGTAGCGGCGACGAGGTCGTGTCGGTGGACACCACGGCGCGCGTGGCCACCACGCGCGAGGGCGTCCGGCTGGCCTACGACGCCCTGGTGCTGGCCACCGGCTCACGACCGCTGCTGCCGCCGATCGAGGGCACGGACCTTGACGGCGTCTTCCCCTTCCGCACCCAGCAGGACGCGCACCGGATCATCGAGGCTGCCGCCGGCGCCCGCCGCGCGGCGGTCATCGGCGGCGGGCTGCTCGGCCTCGAGGCCGCTCGCGGCCTGGCCGAGCAGGGCCTCGAGGTCACCGTCGTGCATCTGGTCGATCGTGTGATGGAGCGCCAGCTCGACGGCCCCGCCGCGGGCCTGGTCCAGCGTGCCCTGCGCCGCCTCGGCGTCGAGGTGCTGCTCCAGCGCGCCACCACCGAGGTCGTCGGCACCGGGCGCGCGAAGGGGCTGCGCTTTGCCTGGGGCGAGGACCTGGAGGCCGACATCGTGGTGATCGCCGCGGGCATCAGCCCCGACGTCGCGCTGGCCGAGACGGCCGGCATCGAGGTCGCCCGGGCCATCGTCGTCGACGACGCCATGCGCACCAGCGTCCCCGGCGTGTGGGCGGTGGGTGAGTGCGTCGAGCACCGCGGCCAGATCCAGGGCCTGTGGGCCCCGATCCTGGAGCAGGCGCGCGTGGCCGGCGCGGGCATCGCCGGCGTCCCCGCCGCCTTCCACGGCGCCGTGCCGGTGACCCGCCTGAAGGTCGCCGAGATCGAGCTCTTCTGCGCCGGCGCCCCCTCGGCCGAGACCGACGAGGACGACGAGCTTGTCACCATGGACACCCGCGGCGGCACCTACGCCAAGCTCGTCCTGCGCGGACAGCGCCTGCTCGGGGCCATCCTCCTGGGCGACACCACCCTCGGCCCCCGCCTCGCCGACCTCCTGCGCACCGGCGACCCGGTCCCGGAAGCGCTGCTGCGCGCCGGCGGGGCCGTCTCCGCCGACGCTCTGGACGATCCCGAGGACGACGAGATGCTCGTCTGCGCCTGCATGTCGGTGACCCGCGGGCGGATCGTCGAGGCGGTCCGCCGCGACGCGCTCTCCGACGTCGACGCCGTGGCGCGGGCCACGCAAGCCGGCACCGGCTGCGGCACCTGCCGCAAGACCGTCGCGTCGCTGCTTCAGCGCGCGGCCGCTCCGGCGGCAACCTGACCACGGCGATCCACCGTCGTTGGCGAGGGGTACGCGACGGACGTCAACGACCACCCACTCCACGCCTCCACAACTAAAGGCGCGAACCGCAGCCTCTCACCGACCGCTGCCGTCCTGCTTGGCGGTGAGCTGGACGCCGGACAGCGCGCGATTTTTACAGCTATGTTGGAAAGATCGCGCACGCGCCGGGCCGACGGAGCCCGCCGGCGCCGAGGCCACCCCCACTCCCGCTCGATGGCGCCGTAGACGTTCGCCGGCACCCCGGCAACCCCGCACACGCGGCACGGAGGAACTCAGGCCACCCGGCGAGGCAGCTGCGCGACGTTGGTGGGCCGCGCGTCGCTCGCGAACTCCTCGCTGACCGGACGCGGCCGCCCGTGGAAGTAGCCCTGGGAGTAGTCGACCCCCTTGGCGTGGAGCAGCTCGGCCGTCTCGGGGCCCTCCACGAACTCGGCGATGGTCTTCATGCCCATGCCGCGCGCGATGTCCACCATCGACTGAACCACCAGCTGGTCGGTGGCGCTGGAGACGATCCCCTTGATGAAGTCGCCGTCGATCTTGAGGTAGTTGAGCGGCAGGTACTTGAGGTAGTAGAAGGAGGAGAAGCCGGCGCCGAAGTCGTCCAGCGCGAAGCGGCAGCCCAGGCGGGTGAGGCGATCGGCGAAGGAGCGGGCCTCCTCCATGTTGGCGATGGCCGCCGTCTCGGTGATCTCGAAGACGAGGTTGGCCGGATCCACCTCGGTCTCACGCAGCTTGCGCTCGACAAGCTCGATGAGCTCGGGGTCGCTGATCGACTTGCCCGAGACGTTGACCTCGAAGCGCACGCCGCCGGGCCAGTCGCGATAGGTGTGCAGCGCGTCGATGGCCCGCGAGACGACCCAGCGGTCGATCTCCTGGATCAGGCCGAAGCGCTCGGCGGTCGGGATGAACGCGGCGGGCGGGATCATCTCGCCGTCGTCGCCGAGCAGGCGCAGCAGCAGCTCCCACTGGGTGACCTCGTTGGAGGCCAGGTGCATGATCGGCTGGCAGTACAGGACGAAGCGATCCTCGTCGAGGCCGCGGCGGATCTGGTCCACCCAGCCCAGCCGGGCCTGCATGCCCGACAGGTGCTCGCTGTCGTCCTCGGAAACCTCGAAGCGGTTGCCGCCGGCGTCCTTGGCCGCGTACATGGCCAGGTCGGCGTTGACCAGCAGGTTCTCGGCGATGACGTCCTCGTCGAAGAGCGCGATGCCGATGCTGGTGGTCATCGTGGTGGCACGCCCGGCGATGGGCAGCTGGCGGACGCGGACGGTCTCCAGCAGCGCGCCGGCGATGCGCTCGGCCTCGCTGCGGTCCAGGTTCTTGAGCAGGATCGCGAACTCGTCGCCGCCCAGGCGGGCCACGACGTCCGAGGCGCGCACGGTGCCGCGCAGCGCGCTGCCCACGGCACGGATGACCTCGTCCCCGGCCTTGTGGCCGTGGGTGTCGTTGACGTACTTGAAGCGGTCCAGGTCGAGCAGCAGGACGGCGCCGCACTCCTTGTAGCGCTGGGCGTAGTCGGCGTACTCGACCAGCTCCTCCTCGAACCGGCGGCGGTTGAAGAGGTCGGTCAGGGCGTCGTGGTCAGCGAGGTGCTTGAGCTGGGTCTCAAAGCGCTTGCGGTCGGTGACGTCGCGGATGATGCTGGTCACCACCGGGCCGTCGTCGGTGGCCACGGTGCTCACGGTGACGTCGACGGCGAACTCGCTGCCGTCCTTGCGCTGTCCGTACAGATCCTGGCCGAGGCTGAGGGAGCCGGTGGAGTCAGAGCCCGCGATGATGGCGTGAAAGCGCTCGGCCACCAGCTCGCGGGAGCGCTCGGCGAACAGCTTCTCGATGGGGCGCTTGATGACCTCGGCGCGCTCGTAGCCGAAGAGCTCGTCGGTACGGGCGTTGGCCAGCACGATGCGCGCGTCGGCGTCGAGCTCGACGATCGGGTCCGGAGCGGTCTCCAGCAGTGCCTTGATCTTCTCCTCGTTCTTCTTGCGCTCGGAGATGTCGCGGATGATCCCGCTGAAGAACCGACCGTTGGGGCTGTCCCAGGTGGCCAGGGAGAGCTCGAGCGGGAACTCCCGGCCGTCCTTGCGCAGGCCCACCACCTCGACTGTGCTCCCGATCAGCCGCGAGGCGGCGACGCCACCGTCGACGACGCGCTTGATGCCGGCGTCGTGCATGGCGCGGAACCGCTCGGGCATCAGCATCGAGAGCGGCTTGCCCACGACCTCGGGCTCGGTGTAGCCGAAGATGCGCTCGGCGCCGCGGTTCCAGGAGACCATGTTGCCCGCGTGGTCGGCGGCGACGATGGCGTCGGTGGCGGACTCGGCGACGGAGCGGAAGCGCGTCTCGGAGTCGCGCAACGCCAGCTCGGTCTCCATGTTCTGGATGACGCGACCGAGCTGGCGCCCGATGTGGGCGGTCACCTCCAGCAGCCGCAGGTCAGGGTTGACCGCGTCGACCGAGAAGCATTCGATGATCGCGTAGCAGCGCTCGGCGGCGACCACGGGGAACGAGAAGGCGCCGCGGAGGCCGACCTGCTCGCACACGGGACCGCGGGGGAAATTGGCGTCCTTGGTGACGTCGAGGATCCAGGCGGGACGGCCGCTGGCCAACACGCGGCCGGGCAGGCCGACACCGGTGGGCAGCGGAGTCGCCTCGGTGACGTCGCGGAAGGGGGCAAAGCGCTGGGGCGGAGCCAGGTGCCAGATGCCCGAGGACTCCAGCGGATCCTCGATCTCCTTGCCGGCCACGTAGACGTGGCCCACCGGCCATCCCGTCCATTGGCAGATCCGGCCCAGCGCGGCGAACATCGCCTCCTGGACGGTCCGCGCCTGCGACGTGGCGGCCGACACGCTCTCGATCAGCTCGACGAACGTCGCGTCGCGGCTCAGCTCGGACTGCGCGGCGTCGAGCCGGCCCGAGAGCAGCTGGCTCCGCATGAGCGAGATAGCGGCGGCGCCCGCGCCGACCAGTGGCACGGCGACCTTTTGCAGTCGCCGGTTTCGCGTGTTGTCGCCCCTCATTGCCCTGGTTATCGGGCAGTGCCCCCCAATGCTTGAGGAGCGCTCGACGGACGATCGCCCACAGCCGGGCCCGGCCTTAAAGGTCCTCGGCCCTGCGCGCGATAACCCCTGTGATGACCGACGTTCCGTCCACGCGCCTGCGCGTCGCCATCGTCGGCCTGGGGCCGTCGGGCGCGTACGCCGCCGGGCACCTGCTGGCCAACGGCGACCTCGACGTCCACGTGGATGCCTTCGAGCGCCTGCTCACCCCGTGGGGCCTCGTCCGCTCCGGCGTGGCCCCCGATCACCCGAACATCAAGACGGTCACGCGCGTCTACGACAAGACCGCCGCCGACCCCCGCTTCACCTACCACGGCAACGTCGAGCTGGGGCGCGACATCAGCCGCGAGGACCTCCTGGCGCGCTATCACGCCATCATCTACGCCGTCGGGACCCCGGGCGATCGTCCGATGGCCGTCCCCGGTGAGGACCTGCCCGGCAGCGCCCCCGCCACCGCCTTCGTGGGCTGGTACAACGGTCACCCCGACCACCGCGACGAGGTCTTTGACCTCAGCTGCCGCCGCGCGGTGGTGATCGGCAACGGCAACGTCGCCATCGACGTCGCCCGCATGCTCACCCTCACCCCGGCCGAGCTGGGCCGCACTGACATGGCCGACCACGCCATGTTCGCGCTGGCGCGCAGCGAGATCGAGGAGGTCGTGGTGGTGGGCCGCCGTGGTCCCGAGCAGGCCGCCTTCACCAACCCCGAGCTGCGGGAGCTCGGGGCGCTGGCCGGGGCCGACGTGGCGGTGAGCGCCAACGAGGTCACCGTGCCCGACGCCTTCCGCGAGCATGCCCCGTCCAAGGCCAGCCAGCGCAACCTGGCGCTGCTGGCGGAGTACGCGACCCGCGGCCGCCGCGGTCACGCCAAGCGCATCGCGCTGCGCTTCCTGCTCTCCCCGACCCAGATCGTCGGTGACCGGCGGGTGCGCGGCGTCGAGCTGGTGCGCAACCGGCTGGAGCGCGCCGACGATGGGAGCCTGCGCGCGCACCCCACGGCGGCGCGCGCGGTCGTCTCGGCCGGGCTGGTCCTGCGCGCCGTCGGCTACCGCGGGCGCCCGCTTCCCGGGGTCCCCTTCGACGCACAGCGCGGGGTCATCGCCAATGTCGGCGGCCGAGTCGTCGAGCCCGGCGGCGGCCCCACGCGCGAATACGTCGTCGGGTGGGCCAAGCGCGGGCCGAGCGGGGTGATCGGCACCAACAAGCGCTGCGCCCAGGACACCGTGCGCGCGCTCGTTCAGGACATGGTCGCCGGGCGTCTCGACGCGCCGATCGCCGATGCCGGCGCGGTCCGTGACTGGGCAGACGACGTCGCGTCGGTGCCGGTGACCTGGGCTGACTGGGAGACGCTGGACCGCCATGAGCTCCAGGCCGGGCAGCGGGCCAACCGGCCGCGGGTCAAGCTCACGCGCGTCAGCGACATGCTCGATGTCCTGCACCCCGCCCAGCGCGAGGATCAAGGTTCCGCTGTCCTGGCTCGCTTCTGGGCGTAACGTCTGCGCTGATGCGGGGCTCCGGGGTCAGCGAGCGCAGTGAGATGGGCCGAGGCCTGCGGGCGCAGATGCCGCGCTCGCGCCAGGCCGATTGGACGCCGCCGCCCCGTCGCCGTGACCCGGTCGAGGTCATCCGCGGGCAGGAGGCGACGCGTATCGCCTCGCTGCTGCCGGTCCGCCACGAGCGGATGGCCGTGTCGCCGTTCACCTATTTCCGCGGCGCCGCCGCCGTCATGGCCGAGGACCTGGCCCAGACACCCTCGTGCGGCCTGACCGTCCAGGCCTGCGGCGACGCGCACCTGCTCAACTTCGGCATCTACGCCACCCCGGAGCGACGGGTGGTCTTTGACGTCAACGACTTCGACGAGACGCTGGCGGCGCCGTTCGAATGGGACGTCAAGCGGCTGGCCGCCAGCCTGGTGGTGGCGGGGCGCGACCGCGACTTCAGCGCCGATGATTGTTCCGCCGCGGGGCAGGCGGCGGTGGCCGGCTACCGCACGCGGATCGCCGGCTCGGCGCAGATGGGCCACCTGGAGGTGTGGTACGCGCGCTTTGACGCCGACGAGCTGCTCCGGCTCACCGAGCGCGCCGACGCCCGGGAGCTCGCCTCCACCGTGGTGCACAAGGCAGAGCACCGCACCAACCTCTCCGCCCTGGACAAGCTCACCGCGGTCGTCGACGGCCAGCGACGGATCATCGACTCACCGCCCCTCATCGAGCACCTCGCCGATCCGGTGGACTCGGTCGATGCCGAGGCGGTGGTCAACCAGTACGCGGACTCGCTGGGCGACGCCACGCGCAAGCTGCTGGGCCGCTACCGCGCCGTCGACTGGGCGCGCAAGGTGGTGGGCGTGGGCAGTGTGGGCACCGACGACGCCGTCGTCCTGCTCATGGGCGACACCGACAGCGATCCACTCTTCCTCCAGGTCAAGGAGGCGATGGCCTCGGTGCTCGAGCCGTTCGCGGGCGCCAGTCCGTACCCGAATCACGGGCGACGCGTCGTCGCCGGCCAGCGCCTCACCCAATCGGCCAGCGACCTCTTCCTCGGGTGGACGCGCCTGGGCCAGCGTGACTACTACGTGCGCCAGCTGCGCGACATGAAGGGCTCGATCCCGGTGGAGAAGCTGGCCGCCGAGGAGCTGGCCCTGTACGGGAACGCCTGCGGGCACGCGCTGGCCATGGGCCATGCGCGTTCCGGGGACCCGGTGGCGATCGCCGGCTACCTGGGTGCGGGCGACCGCTTTGACCACGCCGTCACCGCGTTCGCCGTCGCCTACGCGGACCAGAACGCGGCGGACTACGCAGCCTTCATGGCCGCCTTCCCGCCCGCCCGCGCCGCCTGAGCGGTGAGCGACCACCAGGCGTGCCGTGCCTAGCCAGACCGTCGCGCTGAGGCGGCGGAGACGGGTCCGGAGACGAGCTCGGGGAGATGCAGCGCGCGCCGGACCTCGTGGGCGAGCTGCACCAGCCGCGGAACGATCGGGGCGAACTGACCCCGCCAGGCGACGAGGCTGGTCGGTGCCTGGCGGGCGGATGCCGCGAACACCGCCGCCTCCTGGCGGACCTCGCGCACCATCACGCCGATCGGGGCCCGCGCCGCCACCGGCCAGGCGGACCCGGCCAGCGCGGCGGCGTAGCGCCACTCTGACGCGGCCGCGGCGCGGCTCGCGCGTTCGATCTGCCGCGCCGGGGTGCGCGCCGTCCAGCGGGGCTCCTCGAGGTCGACGGTGCGCGCGCCGGCGTTCTGCGGGCGTGCCATGGCCAGGTACTGCCTGCCGGCGGGTGTCAGCACGCCCCGGGTGATGGCGAAGGCCGCGTCGCGCAGCGGCGTCGGGGCCAGGTCGCGTCCCGGCAGCGACATCCATTGGGCGAACACGTCGCTGTAGCGGGGCACCGTGCCGTTGACGGCCAGGGCACGCATGCGGACCGTGGACAGCCGTGGATAGTGCGTCACGCGCCCCGACGTCTGGCCGGGGTCCTCCTGGAGCCACTCGGCGAGGTCAAAGCCCCCCGCCCCCTCCTCCCGGGTGAAGAACGAGGCCGTCTGTCCCGAGGTGGTGTCGGCGATGTTGATCCGCCACCGGCCCCCGATCAGGGTCAGTCCGGTGGACACGGCGTCGCCGGCATGGACGTGAAACAGGATCTGGGGGTGAAAGCCCCGGATCGTGTCCGTCCAGAAGGCCCCGTAGGTGGGGTGCGTGGACCCGCGGTCTTCGACCGTCCCCACCTGGATGAACGGCGAGCGCCGCGGCCGCCCGATCGCCTGGGCTCCGATCCACGTGCTGGCGTGCGCATCCCCGTGGCCCGACATCCGCGGCACCGACCAGGAGGCCGACACCGCGGTGACCCGCCCGGTCCAGACATACCCCGCCATGTGCCCGAACGATGACACCGCGCGGGTACTGCGTCTCGCGCTCGCCCCGGCGCACGCCGCCGCGCCCACGGCGACCGACATCGCCGCCGCCGTGACCCCCAGCCATCGCCCCGCCGCGCGCATCGATTCCTCCCCGACAGTCCGACCCTCCGAAATGCTAGTCCCCGGCCGCGGGCGGGCGCGTGCTCAGGCGGTGGCGCGCGAGCGGCTGCGGAGGGGGCGTGGTGGCGTGGTTGGCTGTGCGCGGGCGGCCAGCTGCGCGGCGCCGGACTCGATCCCGGTGGTGAGCACGTCGATGTCACCGGCGTGGTCGCGGTCGCCGGTGACGCCGAAGTACAGCGTCCCGTCGTAGGAGAAGATGGCGACGACGATGCGGATGGTGCCGACGATCGGCACGTAGGGGTAGGACTCGAGCAGCCGCCGCCCCAGGGCATGTACGGGCATCTGGGGGCCGGGCACGTTGGTGGTGGCGGTATCCATGTTCAGCCGCGCCGAGCGCGTCATCACGCGGCTGCCGAGGGCCAGCAGCAGCGGCGGCGCAAACCCCGAGAGCTGAGCCAGGACGTCGCCGGCCACCGCCTGCTTGCTGGCCTTGATCCCGTCCATCTGCGCACGGATGTCGGCCAGGCGCGCCTCCGGGTCGTCCAGCCCGACGGGCAGCCGCGCGAAGACCGCCGACACGCGGTTGTTGTAGACGCCCTGCTCGCCCGGACGGCGCACCGACACCGGGACCATGGTCCGCACCACGCGGCCGGGACTCGTCGCCTCCCCGCGCTCGTCCAGCAACTCGCGAAAGCCGTGGGTGATGACGGTGAGGACGATGTCGTTGACCGTGCCGCCCAGGGCCTGGCGCATGCGCTTGACCTCGGCCAGCGAGACGGTGGCCCAGCTCCAGGTGCGGTGAGGGCCGATCGGCCCGGTGAGCGACGAGGTGGCCGGGCGCAGGGCCGGAGCGGCCGCGGTGAGGGCCCGGGCCATGCCGGCCGCGCCGCTGACCATCTGTGGCCACGCGTTGACCGCGCCGCGCAGCTGAGAGGCGGGGTCGATCGCCCGGTGAGCGACACCCCGGGCCAGCAGCTCGACGCCGGTGGGCTCGGGCCCGGGCGCCCAGTGATCGCCGTCGGACGGCGGCGTCCCGGCGCCGTCGTCGAACATCACCGACATCAGATCGGTGGCCGCCACTCCGTCGACCATGCAGTGGTGCACCTTGGAGAGGAGCGCCCAACGTCCCTCAGACAGACCCTCGACCATCCAGATCTCCCACAGGGGCCGGGCTCGGTCCAAGTGCTGGGAGAACACCCGCGCCGCCATCGCTCGCAACTGCGCCTCGGATCCGGGCGCGGGGACGGCGGTGTGGCGCAGGTGGTAGCTGAGGTCGAAGTAGCGGTCGTCCACCCACACCGGCTCCGAGATGCCGAAGGGGACGAAACGGACCTTCTGGCGATAGCGCGGGGTGTGGTGCAGCTTGCCCGCGACCATCGCGGTCAGCTGCGCGAAGTCGGGCGGCGGCCCTTCGAAGATGCTCACCCCGCCAATGTGCATCGGCGTCACGTCGTTCTCGACATGCAGGAACATGGCGTCCTGGGCGCTCATCCGGTTCACGCCGGCGCTCGCTCCTCCGCTCGCTCCAGGACGCGCTCGAGCTCGGCGTAGACGCGCGCATTGACGGCCATGCCGCAGTGGCTGCCGTCGATCTCGACGCACGTCGCGCTGGGGTCCAGACAGGCGCGCCAGTCGACGATGGCGTCGGTGCGCGAGTACACCATCAGCGCCGTCACCCCCTCGGTGAGCGGGGCGCGCAACAGCGCGTAGTAGTCGGTGCAGCAGTCTCCGTCGCGGCACTGCGAGCTGAACACACCCGGCACGCCGAGGTCGCCGAGCCGGGCCACGGAGCGGACGGTGCGCATGACGCTGGGCGAGACCGCCAGCGGATCGAGCACCGGCGAGCCGAGCATGATCACCGCGGCCACCGCCTCGGGACTGCGCGCGGCCAGGGCGCGGGCCAGCGTGCCGCCACGGCTCTGGCCGATGACGATCGTCGGCTCGCCGAATCCCCTCACCACCTGCTCGAGCCGGGTGAGATCGCGGCCCGCGCAACCGGCGTTGAGACGGATGCCGCTCAGCCGCACGGTGTGCCCGCGGCGGCGCAGCCACCCGGCCAGCAGCGTCAGCGACGCGTCACCGGCCATGAAGCCGGGGATGAGCAGCACCGGCGGTCGGTGAGAGCGGCGCGCCGGCGAGCGGAAGCGCCCGTCGGCCAGCAGGCCCGCGAGCTCCGGCCAGTACCTCAGCTCCGCGTACAGGGGCGCGCCCATCGCCGAACCCTACCGCGTGCGCGAGCTCGCCCTCCCCGGCCGCCACCGCCCCCGGCCGGCGGCCGCGCCCCCGGCCGCCACCACCCCCGGCCGGCGGCCGCGCCCCCGGGCGGCCGCCGGCTGTCCCGACGATCTACGGGCGCGCCTCGAACACCAGGTTGAACGGCGTCTCCGCCACCCGGCGGAAACGGCTGAACCCGCCCGTCTCCACCACGTCGCGGATCCGCGCCTCGCCCGCCTGCGCCCCCAGGGCCAGCCCCACCTCCTGTGACAGCGACGCCGGCGTGCACAGGAGCGTCGAGAACCCGTAGTACGCCCGGCCGACCGGGTTGAGGTTGTCCTCGATGCGATCCCCCGCGTTGGGCTCCACGATCATCCACGTCCCGTCGCTCTTGAGCGTCGAGAGCACGTGGCGGGCGGCGCTCACCGGGTCGCCCATGTCGTGCAGGCAGTCGAACATCGTCGCCAGGTCGTAGTCGTCGCCGGCATACGACGCCGCCGGCGCCACCGAGAAGCGGACGCGATCGGCCACGCCGGCCTCCTGGGCGCGGGCCCGGGCGGTCTCGATCGACCCCTCGTGGTAGTCGAAGCCCACGAAGGTGGAGCTCGGGAAGGCCTGGGCCATCAGGATGGTGGACGCGCCGTGGCCGCAGCCGATGTCGACGACCTTGGCGCCGCGCGTCAGCTTGGCGACGGCGCCGTCGAGTGCCGGCAGCCACTCGGCGATGAGGTTGGCGTTGTAGCCGGGGCGGAAGAAGCGCTCACAACCTTCATGCACGTCATGAACGTGCTCGTGCCAGCCGACGCCGTCGCCGCTGCGAGCGGCCTCAACGATCCGCGGCGAGTCGGTGACCGAGCCCAGGGCGATCTGAAAGAAGCCTGGGAGATAGGCCGGGCTGTCGGAGTCGGTGAGGGCCACCGTCTGCTCGGGCTCCAGCGAATAGGTGCCGTCCTCAGCGTTGTAGGCGAGATAACCGCCGGCCGCCTGGGCGTTGGCCCACTCGCGGACGTAGCGCTCCGCCGTCCCGGTCTGCTCGGCCAGCTGCGCCGAGGTCAGGCCGTGGTTGCCCGCGAGCGCCCGGTAGAGCCCGAGGCGGTCACCCATCACCACCAGCGCCGTGTTCAACGTCGCGCCGACCTCCTCGACCGCGCGGAAGACGAACTCGTGGAGCTTGTCGATGTCGACGGCCGGTTGCTGGGTTGTGCTCATGGTGGTCCCTCCTGTGGAGACGTCGTCCGATGTCTCGCCAAGGGTGGAGGAGCAGCCACCGTCTGACATGGGCAGCACTGCCCATATTTCGCGCTGCCCCTACCGATCTTCCAGCAGGCCCAGACGGCGCGCCTCGGCGGCCGCCTCACCGCGCGTGCGCGCCCCCAACTTGCTCAGGATCGAGGAGACGTGGTGGTCCACCGTCCGCGACGACAGCACCAATCGCTGCGCGATGTCCACGTTGCGCCGGCCCTCCGCCAGCTGGGCCAGCACCTCGAGCTCGCGCGGGGTGAGCGTGGCCGGGTTGGCCGAGGTGGCGGCCTGCGGGCCGCGCGGGATGTCGCGCGCCCCCAGCTCCCTCAGCCGCCGCGAGACCAGTCGGGCCACGGGCAGCGCCCCGAGCCGCTGCAGCTCGCCCAGGGCCTCGCGCAGATGCGCTTCACCGCCCGCCTGGACTCGGGCCAGGGCGGCGTGATACGGGCACCCCAGCTCGTCCCACAGCCGCGCGGCGTCCTCGTGGTGTCCGGCGAGCTCGGCCGCGAAGGGCGGTCCCATCTCTCCGGCCGGGAACCCGAGCCCGGCGCGCCCTCGCCACACCGCGAGCTCCCCCAGCTCCCATGGCTGCTGGAGCCGGGCGGCCAGCTCCACGACAGCGCCGGTCTCGGCGTCGATGGCGGCGAGGTCGCGGCGCACCCACGCCGCCTCGGCCCGTGCCGCCGCCACTGGCGCGAGGCGCTGGAGCTCGCCGGTGGGCTGCGCCTGGGCCAGCGCCTCGTCGAGCAGCTGACGGCCTCGCTCCTCATCGCCGGTGCGGATCGCCACCAGTCCGCCCGCGACCCGGGCGACGATCTGCTGGGGCACCGAGGACTCGGGGTCGGCCAGCACCTCGTCGACCAGCCGCGCGGCCTCACTCCAGCGCCCCCGGTCGACGTCCACCTGCGCTCGCCAGGCGAGGAGGTACAGCGTGTAGCTCGGGATGTCATGCTCGTCGCACCACGCGATCCCCTCGGCCAGGAACCGCTCGGCCGCCGCGTACTGGTGGGTGGTGACGCTGGCCGCGGTCAGGTTGGCGTAGGCGCGGCCCACGTCGTCGTCAAGCCCGGCCGCCTGGGCCCGGCGCAGGCTCTCCTCGAGCGTGGCCACGCGGGCCTCCGCCTCCCCGGTGGCCCGGTGGGCGCTGCCGATGTTGGTCAGCGCGTGCACGGCGGTCTCCTCGGCCCCGAAGCGCTCGGCGAGCTCCAGCGCGCGCCGGCCCCAGGCGATCGCCGCCTGGGTGTCGAAGGCCAGCATGCGCAGCTGGGACAGGTTGCTGTAGGCCCGCGCCAGCTCGGGAGACGGCTCCAGACGCTCCAGGAGCGCCACCGCCTCGGTACCCGTCGCCTCAGCGTTGCGCCCATCCCCCGCGAACCAGTGGTAGCGCGAGAGGGAGCGCAGCACGTCACCCTCGCGCAGTGGATCTCCCGCGGCGCGGATCAGCTCCAGGGCGGCGAGCTGGCGCTCCACCGCGTCCCGGGGCCGGTTGATCAGATAGTGCTCCTGGGCCGAGCAGGCCAGCAGCTCGGACCGCTGCGCGGGCGCGAGCGCCCCCGCCACCGCGATCGCCCGCTCGTACTGCGCGGTGGCCTCGGTGTGCGCCCCCAGCGCCGCGGAGCGCGCCCCGGCGGTGACGGCGTGGCGCAGCAGGGCCGCGTGATCACCGGCCGCTTCGGCGTGATGCACCAGATGCGAGGGCTCACCGCCGGACTCCTCGAGCGCGCGGAGGATGCGGCGATGGATGGCCACTGCGCGCCCCGGCCCGAGCTCCTGCTCGATGACCAGGCGGGCCAGCTCGTGGCGGAAGGCGACCGCGCGCCCGCGGGCCTCGAGCATGCCCGCTTCCAGGCACCGCTCCAGGCCGTCCAGCCCGTGCTCGGAGGCCTGCTCGAGCAGCAGCAGCTCCGCCTGCGGCGGGATTGCCGCCACCACGTCGAGGAGCCCTCGGGCCCGCCCGTCCAGCGGAGAGGCCCGGGCCAGGACGGCGTCGCGCAGGCTGGGCGGGACCTCGCCGGCGGGGGCGGCGAGCATCTCGGTGACGAAGAACGGATTGCCCGCGGTCGCGGCAAAGATCGCGCCACCGTCGCGGCCCGCCCGGCGAGCCAGAGCATCGACGGCGTCCGGTGAGAGCGGTTCGACGTGCAGGCGCTCGAGTCCGGGGGCGGTGGCCAGCCGGCCCAGCATCGCGCGCAGCGGGTGGGCGGGGTCAAGCTCGTCGTCGCGATAGGTGGCGATGACCAGTGCCGGGACCTGCTGCACGCGCCGCGCCAGGTAGGCAAGCGCGTCCACGGTCCCGTCGTCGGCCCAGTGCAGGTCCTCCAGCACCACCACCGCGCCGCGTTCTGGCGCCAGGTCGTCGAGCAGAGCGCGGGCCACCTCGTAGGGCCGGGCGCCGCGGCTGACGATCTCGGCTGCGGCGCCCCCCAGCTCACCCGCGATCTCGATGAACGGGCCCAGCGGGGGCGGGGTGGCCAGCGGGTCGCACCCGCCCCACAGCACCCGCGTTCCGCGCAGCCCGTCACAGAAGGCGCGGATCAGCGTCGTCTTGCCCACGCCCGCCTCGCCGGCGACGAACACCGCCTGCCCCGCCGCCGACCGGGTGACCGACGACAGCATCCGCGCAAGCGCGGCCAGCCCGTCGTCGCGTTCGAGCAGTGAGCGGTCATCCGCCCCCGGGTTGACTCCCATCGCGCCACCATAACGCCCGAGTAACCCCGTTATGCCGGCGTTATCGCTGGGTCATTACAACCTCCGCCCATGTCCCGTTCACGGCGCATCGCCGCGCTGGTACTCACCGTCGCCGGTGCGGTGCTGGCCGTGGCCGGCTGCGGCGGCTCGGCGCCGTCTCACCCCCGCGCGTCCGACGCGTTGCTGGCGCGATCGCAGTGCATGCGCGCCCACGGGATCGGCAACTATCCCGATCCGGTCAGGGTCAACGGCTCCGAGGGCTTCCCCGGCACCATCCGCGGGAGCGACGGCTCGCTGACCGTCGAGGGCATCACCTTCAGCGGCCCGGCGTTCCGCGCCGCCGAGCAGGCCTGCCCCCAGGGAGGCGCCGCCCACGGCGCCACCCTCTCCGGGCGCCAGAAGCAGGCCTTCGTGGCCCAGGCCCGATGCATACGCACCCACGGGGTCCCCGGCTTCCCAGACCCGATCTTCGGGCCCGCGGGCTTCGGCGTCAGGGTGCCCCTCAGGACCGGGCAGAACCCGGACTCCCCCGCCATCCTCAGAGCCGAGAAGGCCTGCGCGAAGGTCGGGACCCCGCTGCCCGGGGTGTGACGCGCCCGGCCGCCCAGACCTGCGCCTCGTGCGCAAGGAGCCCCCGCTTGACCTCCAGACCCGCCGCGTAGTCGACCAGGCGGCCGTCCGATCCGACCAGCCGGTGACAGGGAACGACGATGCAGAACGGGTTCTGGCCGTTGGCGGCCCCCACCGCCCGGGCCGCGCGCGGACGACCGAGGGCGGTGGCCAGCTCACCGTAGGTACGGGTCTCGCCGAACGGGATGGCGGTGAGCGCGGCCCACACCTCGCGTTGAAACGGCGTGCCGCTGTGCCTCAGGGGCAGATCGAACGCGGTCCGCTCCCCCGCGAAGTATTCGCCCAGTTGCCGCGTCGCCGTGCCAAAGGGCTCGGCGGCGGGCCGCCAGGCCGGGCCGATGACGGGGGCCCAGCGCTGCCCGTCGATCCATACCGCGCTGAGTGCCTCGTCGTCGCCCGCGAGCAGCAGCTCGCCGGCGGGGCTCGGCATGCGGGTGAAGAAGGTGGTCATGCCACCGCCCACAGATGCTGGACGGCGTAGGCGCGGTAGGGCCGCCACGGCTCCGACAGCCGCGCCGTCTCGCTGGGGCTCGGGTCGCACCCCAGGCGCACCAGCCCGTGGCGCAGGCCGGCGTCGCCGGGGATGAAGGCATCGGGGTCGCGCAGGGCCCGCATGGCGATGTAGCCGGCGGTCCACGGGCCGATCCCGGGCAGGTCCAGCAGCGCCGAATAGGTCGCCTGCCGGTCGACGGAGTCGTCGAGCACCAGGTTGCCCGCCGCCAGCTCGCCGGCGATCCCGACCAGCGTCCGTCCTCGGCTGCGGGGCATCGGCAGCGCGTCGGGCTCCAGCCCGGCGATGGCGGCCGCGGCGGGAAACAGGTGGGTCACCTGCCCGACGGGCTCCGCCAGGGGCTCCCCCAGCTCGGCCACGACGCGGGCGACGAGCTGGGTCCCGGCCGTCACCGTGACCTGCTGGCCCAGGACGGCGCGCACCGCCAGCTCGCACCCGTCGGGGTGGCCCGGCACCCGCCGCCCGGGGGTGGCGTTGACGAGCTCTCCGATGACCGGGTCGCCACCGAGGTGCTCAGCGATCGGCGCCGGGTCACGGTCGAGGTCGAGCAGGTGCCGGCACGCGCCGGCGGCGGCGTCCAGGTCGCGCGCGTCGGTGAGCGTCACCGTCGCCTCGGCGTGATCGCCGCGCGCCGTCAGATCCACCACGGCCGGTCCGTGGGGCAGGGCCAGGCTGCGGCGGTAGCCGCCGTCGATCAGCTCCTCGATCCCGGGCACCACCCGCCGCCGCAGGAATGCCACCGGCCATGCGCCGTCAAACGGGGTCAATG
>DATJTQ010000345.1:0-5628 GCA_035503355.1 Solirubrobacteraceae bacterium | reverse complement strand
GCGGCGATCAGCCACCCCGCCGGCCCGCCGGCCGAGTGGGTGAAGAGCACCGACGGCCCCAGCCGGTCGATCAGCTCGGCGCCGAGCTGGCGCTCGAACCCGTGCGCCGCAGCGAGGTCGAGCGGCATCGAGCGGCAGCCGGCCATCATCTGGAGGATCGCCGGATCAGCTCCCGGCGCGCCGTCGGCGCCGCCCGGCCATTGGGTCTGCAGGTGCGCGGTGGGGTGGACACCGTCGGGCGAGCGAAACAGGACGCCGAGCCCCTCGGCGTCGAGCGGTGCGCCCATCTCGCCCAGCGCTCCGGCCCACTGGGCGCCGCGCCCGTGCCCGGGACGGTCCACGGTATAGACGCGGTGCCCGCGGTCGGCGAGCTCGGGCGCCCAGCCGGGACGCCCGTCGGGCGTGGTCAACCAGTCGAGCCCCTGTCCTCCGCCGCCGTGGATGAGCACCAGGGCGGGGCGGTCCTGGGCGCCGACGCCGGTTCGCTCCACGTACATCGGCGCCTCACCGCCGGCGCCGATCCAGAACCTGCTCTTGCCCGCGGCCTCGTCGTTCATGGGCGCACCCTACCGGCGCTGCACCCCACCGCGCCAGCGCGACGTAGACTCCCGCGCGCCGCGGGTTTTGAGACACAGGCTCGTGCGCGTCTTCTGTGGTTGTCGGCATGAGGAGGAGTGGGAATGGCTGGAGGTATCCGGCGGCTGCGCGGGGCGACGCTCGCCCTGGTCGCGGCCTCTGCAGCGGTGGTCTGCCTGATCGCGGCGGCGCCCGCGAGCGCCAAGCTCGGCGTCACCTGGATGAAGGGCTACGCGGCCCCCGGCACCCCGGCCAAGTACGACAAGGTCGGCGTGATCAAGGTCGGCGCCAAGCGGGCGCACAACGTGCTCGTGCTCGAGCCCGGCACCTCGGCCGGCGCCGCCTACTTCGTCCCGCTGGCCAAATGGATCGTCTCCACCGCCCCCGGCTGGCAGGTGTGGTCCGTCGAGCGGCGCGAGAACCTGCTGGAGGACCAGTCCGAGCTCAACCTCGCCAAGGAGCACAAGGTCTCGGTCACCCAGATGTTCAACTACTACCTGGGCTACCTGACCGATCCCAGCATCACCAATCACATCCACCCCGTGCCCGACTCCGCCGTGCCCTTCGCGCGCCAGTGGGGGCTCAAGGTGGCCGTCGAGGATCTCCACGACGTGATCGGCGCCGCCCGCAAGCTCGGCGGCCGGGTGGTCCTGGGCGGCCACTCGCTGGGCGGGTCGGTGGTCACCGCCTACGCGACGTGGGACTTCGGTGGCAAGCCCGGCGCCGATGAGCTGAGCGGACTGGTCTACGACGACGGCGGGAGCGGCACGCCGGCGATCACCGCGTCAGCGGCCCGCGCCGCGCTGCACACGCTGGCCACGGGCACACCGTGGCTGGCCTTCTCGGGCGTCCCGGCGCCGCTGCTCGGCCTGTTCTCCGCGGTCGGCTCCACCGCCGCGCTGGTCGCCCCCAACGCGCCCTCGAGTTCGCAGTCGTTCGCGGGCACGCCGGCCTCGCTCAAGCCGCCGGTGCCCGCCACCAACCTGGCCACCTTCGGCTACGACACCGACGTCAAGACGTCAAAGCTGGTGTTCGCCGCCCAGGCCCACGTAGGCCAGCTCAACACCAGCGTCAGCCCGGCGGGCTGGTCAAGCGCGGGAGCGATCACGCCGATCGATCGCTGGGCCAGCATGCTGGCCGGCGCGGGCATGACCAACGTCGACGGCAGCGAGTGGTACTTCCCGCAGCGGCTCACCGACGACACCGGCGCGGTGGACCAGGGCAACGCCAACCCCGCCCAGAAGGTGCTGGGCGTCGACACGACCATGGGCCACAACCTGCCGCGATCGCTGCGCATCTACGCCTTTGGCGCCTACGGCGGGACGGCCATCACCCAGGAGGCGGCGGCGCTGGCCAAGCAGAGCCGCATTCCGCGCCGCAACCTGCTGCTGGTCAGCCGCCACGGCACCTACGCCCACAATGACCCGGCGGCGGCGTTCCCGCGCAACGTGTTCTTCAGCAAGCTGATGACGTTCCTCGGAAAGGTGGCCAAGGGGTAGGCGCCCCCGCGCTGGGAGGTCCGGGGCGCGAGGCGTAGACTCGCCGTGCACCTCGGGACCTCGGTAGGGAGGGAACTCAATGGCAGCGTCAGACCGCGTCCCCGTCTCGGGCAGTGAGCGGCAGCTCCGGCCCGATGACACCCGGCTGGGCGACGTCGACCCCCGGGCCGATGTCGAGTTGACCGTCTACGTGCGCCCGCGCGGATCCGTGGACTGGGTGGACGCAGAGTCCGCCCGCCCTCCCGCGGCGCGGCGGCTCGTCGCCCGCGAGGACTGGGCCGATGCCCACGGCGCCGCCGACGCGGACATCAGGGCCGTGACCGCCTTCGCCCACGAGGCAGGGCTCACCGTGGCCGGCGTCGACTCCGCCCGCCGCGCCGTGCGCCTGCGGGGCTCGCTGCAGGCGGTCTCCGATGCGTTCGAGGCCACGATGGAGGGGCGCTACCAGGCCGCGGATGGCCGCGGCGAGTACCGCGCCCGCTCCGGCGCGCTCACCGTGCCGGCGGCGCTGGGCGACGTGGTGGTCGGCGTCTTCGGCATCGATGACCGGCCCCAAGCGCGGGCGCAGCTGCGCCGTCACGCCCAGCCGCAGGCCGGGGCGACGTTCACCCCGGTGCAGGTGGCCGAGGCCTACGCCTTCCCCGCGGGCACGACGGGACAGGGCCAGACGGTCGGCATCGTCGAGCTCGGCGGGGGTTTTGAGACCGCCGACCTCAGCACCTACTTTCAGGGATTGGGCCTGCCGGCACCCACCGTCACCGCGGTCTCCGTCGACGGCGGGCAGAACTCGCCGGGCACTGACCAGAACTCCGACGGCGAGGTCATGCTCGACATCGAGGTGGTGGGCGCCGTCGCGCCGGATGCCGCGATCGCCGTGTACTTCGCGCCCAATACCGACCAGGGGTTCATCGACGCCGTCTCCACCGCGGTCCACGACACCACGCACAAGCCGTCGGTGATCTCGGTCAGCTGGGGCGAGTCGGAGGATTCGTGGAGCCAGCAGGCGCGCACGCAGATGGAGCAGGTGCTCACCGAGGCCGCGGGGCTGGGCGTCACGGTCACCGTCGCCGCGGGGGACAACGGATCGGCCGACTCGGTCACCGACGGCCAGCAGCACGTCGACTTTCCCGCCTCGGCGCCTCACGCACTGGCCTGCGGTGGGACCTCGCTGCGGGCCTCGGGCGCGACGATCCGGTCCGAGGCCGTGTGGAACGACCCCGGTGACGGCGCCACCGGCGGCGGCATCAGCCGCCAGTTCCCGCTGCCCAGCTACCAGGCCAACGCCGCTCTGCCCGACAACGTCGACACCCACGCTTCCGGGCGCGGCGTGCCCGACGTGGCCGGCGACGCTGATCCCCAGACCGGCTACGAGATCCGGGTCGACGGGGCCGACGAGACGATCGGTGGCACCAGCGCCGTGGCGCCGCTGTGGGCCGGCCTCGTCGCCCGCCTCAACCAGCATCTCGGCGCGCCGCTCGGCTTCGCCCAGCCGCTGCTCTACCCGCTGCTGGGGACCGGCTCGTTTCACGACATCACGTCGGGCAACAACGGCTCCTACGCCGCCGGGCCGGGGTGGGTCGCCTGCACCGGGCTGGGCTCGCCGGACGGCACCGCGCTGGCGGCGGCGGTGGCGTCGTCGGCGACCTCGTCGCCCGGTGGGGGTCCGGTCGCTCCGAGCTGATCGAAGCGCTTCGGCACAAGGCCTTGCCTATGATGCGGCCGTGCTCGACGAGACCAGAGGCTCGGTGTGGTTTCTCACCGGCAGCCAGCATCTCTACGGCGAGGAGACGCTCCGCCAGGTCCACGAGCACTCGCGCAAGCTCGCCGAGGCGCTCAACGACAGCCCGGCGATCCCGCTGGCGATCGTTGACCGCGAGCCGCTGACCGACGCCGACGCCATCCGCCGCGTCCTGGCGGAGGCAAGCGTTGACGACGAGTGCGTGGGGGTGATCGCGTGGATGCACACGTTCTCCCCGGCGCGGATGTGGATCGGCGGGCTGAACGCGCTGCGCAAGCCGCTGCTGCATCTGCACACGCAGTTCGATCGCGAGCTGCCGTGGGGCGCGATCGACATGGACTACATGAACCTCAACCAGTCCGCGCACGGGGACCGCGAATTCGCCTACATCGAGACCCGGATGGGGGTGTCGCGCAAGACCGTCGTCGGCCACTGGTCAGACCGACTGGTGCAGGAGCGCATCGGGATCTGGGTGCGGGCCGCGTCGGGATGGCAGGAGGCCCAGCGGCTGCGCGTCGCCCGCTTCGGCGACAACATGCGCGACGTCGCGGTCACCGAGGGCGACAAGACCGGGGCCCAGATCACCCTCGGGGCGACGGTCAACGGCTACGGGGTCGACGGGCTCTCCGACGCGGTGGAGCACGCGCGCGAGGCGGCGGTGGAGGAACTGCTGGAGCGCTACGACGACGAGTACGACCTCGTGCCCGAACTGCGCAGCGACGGCGCGCGCCGGGAGTCGCTGGCCCAGGCGGCGCAGATCGAGGTGGGGCTGCGGTCGGTCCTGCTGGACGGCGGCTTCGGCGCGTTCACCGACACCTTCGAGGACCTCGGGCGGCTGCGCCAGCTGCCGGGCATCGCCGTGCAGCGGCTGATGGCCGACGGCTACGGCTTCGGCGCCGAGGGCGACTGGAAGACCGCTGTGCTGCTGCGGGTGCTCAAGGTGATGGCCCACGGCCTCTCGGGCGGCACCTCGTTCATGGAGGACTACGTCTACCACCTGGGTCCGGGCCCGGCCAAGACGCTGGGCGCGCACATGCTCGAGGTCTGTCCGTCGATCGCGGCGGCGCGTCCGTCGTGCGAGGTCCACCCGCTCTCGATCGGTGGCCGCGAGGATCCGGTCCGGCTCGTCTTCACCGCTCCGCCCGGCCAGGCGCTGATGGTGTGCCTCATCGACGTCGGCGGCCGGCTGCGGCTGGTGGCCAACCAGGTGGACGTGGTGGCGCCGGATGCGCCGCTGCCGAACCTGCCCGTGGCGCGAGCGGTGTGGGAGCCGCGACCGGAGCTCTCGACGGCGGCGGAGGCGTGGCTGATGGCCGGCGGCTCTCACCACAGCGTGTTCACGATGGCCCTGAAGCTCGAGGCGATCCGCGATCTCGCCGAGATCGCCGGCATCGAGCTCGTGGTCATCGACGAGGACACCACGATCCCGCAGTTCGCCAACGAGCTGCGCTGGAACCGCGCCTACTACCACCTGGCCCGCGGGCTGTAGCCGCGCCCACGCGGGCGCGGCTATGCCTGATGTGGCCCTGGGCCCAGCGTGGGCGTGAAGTGGCCCTGGGTCCGGAGTGCGCGTTATGTGGCCCTGTGTCCGGAGTGCGCGAGCGGCCGTGTCCGCGTCCCGGAGCCGGAGTCCGCGCCAGCGCGCGAGGCGCCGTCGTGATCGGGCCAGCGGTGGCCGTTGGTCCAGTAGGAGTCGATGTCCTCCAGCGAGCGGTCCTTGGTCTCCGGGACGCAGAGGCGGACGAACACCAGGCCCAGCGCAGCGAAGCCGGCGTAGATCCAGAAGACCACGTCCTTGCCCAGGGCGTTGACGGC
>DATJTQ010000344.1:0-9334 GCA_035503355.1 Solirubrobacteraceae bacterium | reverse complement strand
CCTCGAACATCGCCTCGAACTGGGCGGCCAGGAATCGGCCCTTGGAGGCCAGCTGCAGCGTCTGCTTGCGCAGGTACTTGGCCCCCTCGGCCAGCGCCGGGTTCAGGAACACCACCGCCTCGCCGAGGACCATCCCGTTCTTGGTGCCGCCCAGGCTGAGAACGTCGACACCGACGTCCCCCGTGAGCTCGCCCAGCCCGCACCCCAGTCCGGCGGCGGCGTTGGACAGCCGCGACCCGTCCATGTGCAGGACGAGCCCCAGCTGGTGGGCGGTGTCGGCCAGCGCCCGGGTCTCGTCCGGGGTGTAGCGGGTCCCGTACTCGCTGCTCTGGGTGATGGTGACCAGCCGGGCCTGGACGGCGTGCTCGTCGCCCACGCGCGTGACGTGCGCCCGCACGTCGTCGGGGGTGAGCTTGCCGTCGGGGGTGGCGACGGTGAGGAGCTTGACCCCGGCGATGCGCTCGGGGGCGCCCCCCTCGTCGACGTTGACGTGGGCGGTGTCGGCGCAGATGACCGCCTCCCACGGCCGGCACACCGCGCGGATCGACACCACGTTGGCGCCTGACCCGTTGAAGACGAGGAGTGCCTGGGCCGCTTCGCCGAAGTGGCCGCGGAGAATCTCCAGCGCGCGTGCCGTCCACGGATCGGCGCCGTAGGACACCGCGTGACCGTCGTTGGCACCCGCCATGGCGGCCAGCACCTCTGGGTGCGCGCTTGCGTAATTGTCGGAGGCGAAGGCCTTCACCGATGCCGAGCCTACGCAAACTCGTCCCTCGGAGCGGCGCAACCTTTGTCTCACCATGCTGTTGTAAGCGTCATCGAGCCCCTGAGATCCAGCTCAGGCGTCGGTGCCCCAGCCTTACCGCCAGGCCAGCCGGGCGCTGATTTGCAACGCTTCGGCCCTGACGCGCCATCATCCGGAGCGTGCCCGCAGCGAGGACCGCGCGGGCTCGTTTGCTCTATGCCCTCAGTTTCGCGCCGACCGACAGCCCGCCCCGCCGCGTGGATCGCCTCGCTGCTGGCAACCCTCTTCGCCGTCGCCCTGCTTCCCGCGACGTCGCTGGCCGCGCCCGCCACCAAGGCCGTGAGCTTCCACGGCTACCGGATCTCGGTCCCGGCGGCATGGCCGGTGTTCAGGCTGGCCGACGCGCCCACCACCTGCGTGCGCTTCAACCGCCACGCGGTGTACCTCGGCGAGCCCTCAACGCGGCAGAACTGCTCGGGCCAGCCCGCGGGCCGCACCGAGGCGATTCTCGTCCAGCCCCTGGCCGCCCATGCGCCGGCCACTCAGGTCCTCCCGGCCACCGCTGCCCCCGGAGCGGCCGACAGCGGCGCCGAGGCTCAGATCGCCGACCGCACCCGCGGCGTCCTGGTCACCGCGACCTGGAATCGCCGGCCTGCCGTCATCCGGCGCGCCCTGCGCGTCGCGTCTCTCACCGCCGCTGTGCGCGCGGCGGTCGCGCAGCGCCCGCACTCTGCGGTGGCCACGGCCGGCGCGCGCATGCGCACCGGGGCGCGATCTCGCGCCACCGCTCCGGCCACGGCCGCCACCCCGGGCCAGGTCTACACCGGGCTGGGCTTTGACGCCTGCAGCACGCCGAGCACGACATCCATGTCGGACTGGGGCGCCTCCCCATACCGGGCGATCGGCATCTATATCGGCGGCGCCAACGCCGCCTGTTCGCAGCCCAACCTTTCGGCCTCCTGGGTCAGCCAGGAGTCACTGGCCGGGTGGCACATGATCCCCATCTACGTCGGGCTGCAGTCGCCATCGAACTCGTGCGGGTGCGCCGGGATCGCTCCGGCCCAGGCCGCCACTGAGGGCACCGAGGCCGCCGAGGACGCCATGGTCCAGGCCCAGGCGCTCGGGATGGGCGCCGGCAACCCGATCTACTTCGACATGGAGGCCTACAACCGGACCAGCGCCAATACCGGCGCGGTGCTCGCCTTCCTCCAGGCGTGGACGGCTGAACTGCACGCCGGCGGGTATGCCTCGGGCGTCTATTCCAGCGACGCCTCGGGTATCTCGGATCTGGTGGCCCAGTACGGGACCGGCTACCTCGAGCCCGACGATCTCTGGATCGCCAACTGGAACAACCAGGAGTCCACCACCGACGCCGACGTCCCCGCCGCCGAGTGGGCCTCCCATCAGCGCCTGCACCAGTACGAGGGCGCCCACAACGAGACCTACGACGGCGCCAAGATCAACATCGACGGCGACTACCTCGACGCAGCGACCGCCGCGGCCGGGACCGGCGCCGGAGTCGATGCGACGCCCACGCCCGCCCCCACCCCGTCGCTGAAGGTCGCCGGCGGCCCCGACGGCTCCACCAATGTCACCCCCAGCTGGACCGGCGCCACCGGCGTGGCCGCGTGGCAGGTGCTGGGCGGCTCGAGCCCCACCTCGTTCACCTATGCGGCACCGCGCATCGCCGTCGGCGCCCGCCTGCCCCAGGTGACCAAGAACGCCTTCCCCTATTGGGAGGTGGAAGCGCTCGACGCCAACGGCCAGGTGCTCGGCACCTCAGCCGCCACCCCGATGCCGGCACACGTGACGATCTTCGGCAACAGCGCGTTCGCGCCCCGCACCGGGCTCGGCGCAGTGCCCGTCGGGTGCATGAGCATGTCCTCGTGCGCGGTCACCACCACGATCTCCCAGGGCCGCACCACGTTTGCCACCACCAAGCGCGAGTTCATTCCCGCGGGCGGCGGCCTGGCCTACTTCAAGCTGACCAGCGCAGCGCAGAAGGCGCTGGCCAAGGCCCATAACCACCAGCTGCCCGTCAACGTCAAGGTCCGCAGCACCTCCGGGCCCTCGGCGACGCGCAAGCTCACCCTCAGCTCGTTCACCACCGCCAACCCGAGCCCCGCGCGCAGCGCCGGCCAGTCCTCCCAGCTCAAGCTCATCGGCACCACCGAGTTCGTCTCGCACGGCTGGGTCGGCGGCGTCCTGGCCGAGTGCATCGGCACGACCCCGTGCCGCGCCACCACGACGCTGACCGCCGGACGGACCACCGTCGCCAAGACCAAGGCCGAGACCCTCGGCGCCGGCGAGCTCGGCTACCTCAGCTTCACCCTCACCGCCGCCGGCCACAAGCTGCTGGCCAAGGCCAAGACCAACCAGCTCGGCGTGTCGGCCACCGTCACCACGCCGGCGCCGGCCGGCTCGTCCTCTGCGCCGTCGCCCACCGGAGGCGGAGGCCTCACCGGCGGCGCGTCACCGGGCATCGCCCCCACGACGCCCACGGCCACGACCGCCACCGCCAAGGCGCGGCTGGCCCTCGTCGCCTTCCCGTAGCGGTCGCGAGGCCAACGCGGGCGCGCCCCCGCCGCCTGATCGAGAGGCGACGGGAGCGGACCCGGCGGCGCCGGGGAGAGGTAGCGTGCCGCGCTAGCGGGTGTTGGTGGCGGCGCGGCGCCGGACCAGCGAATCCAGCGTCACCGCCGCGATCAGCACGACAGCGGTGGCCATATCCGTCACGGCCGCGCTGACGTTCATGAGACCCAGGCCGTTGATCACGGCCGCGATCACGATGCCGCCGAGCAGTGCGTGCAGCGGCTTGCCCCTTCCGCCGAAGAGGCTGGTGCCGCCGATGACCGCCGCGGCCACGGCGTAGAGCACGAGGTTGCCACCGTCGATGTCGGTCGCGATGTTGCCCTGGCGCGACTCGTAGACCAGCCCGGCCAGGCCGGCCGTGAGCGAGCACAGCATGAAACCGATCGTCCGCACCCGCGCGACGTTGATGCCGGCCCGCCGGGCCGCCTCGGGATTGGCGCCGATGGCGTAGATGTAGCGGCCGAGCCGGGTCCGCGAGAGCAGCCACGTCGACAGCAGCAGCACGACGATCACGAATGGCACCACCCACGGCACGCCTCGCAGCGGCGTCAGCAGACCGCGGTTGGCGTTGCAGATGAGCAGCACCACGACGCCCCCGACCGACGTCACGCCGATCGTCAGCCACGTGATGCTCATCGGCGGCGCGCTCAGCCCCTGCGCCCGTCTCGAACGGCTGCGGGAGAGCGTGACGGCGGCGAACACCACCAGTCCGATGACCAGCACGATCCAGCCCAGCGCGACGCTCATGTTCGAGGAGACCAGCTGGTCCACCGGGCTGTTGGAGTTGATCGACATGACGCCACCGACCGCCGACTTGTC
The DNA here is from genome assembly GCA_035503355.1 of Solirubrobacteraceae bacterium. Taxonomy (GTDB): domain Bacteria; phylum Actinomycetota; class Thermoleophilia; order Solirubrobacterales; family Solirubrobacteraceae; genus Palsa-465. The sequence continues at coordinate 5,178 of DATJTQ010000344.1, read as the reverse complement.
GAGGTTGGCGAGCTCCAGCATCACGCCCTCGAGGCCGAGCAGCCCACCGAGCGTCACGATGAACGATGGGAGACTGAGACGCGTGATCAACGTGCCCTGGATCCCGCCGATGCCGGCGCAGACGATCAGGCCACCGATGATCCCCAGCCACCACGGTAGGTTGACCGGCGGCCCGATCAGCTCGGCGATCGTGAACGCGCCCACCGCTGCCGTGTAGCCGACCGACAGGTCGATCTCCGACAGGAGCAGCACGTAGATCTCGGCTGAGCCGAGCAGGATGTAGACGGCGGACTGGACGAGCAGGTTGACGAGATTGCCCGCCGTCAGGAAGTTGGAGTCCTCGAGCTGGAAGAAGATGACGATCAGGATCAGGCCGACGACGATCGGCAGCGCGCCGCTCTCGCCGTTGCGCAGGCGCCGGCCCCAGGCGGCGAAGTACTCGCCGAGCGAGTCCGCCATCACCTCGGGGGCGAGCGTCGCCATCTGGGCCTGGCTAAGCCCGGTGGTCGGGTCCCCTTCGACGGCGACGGCGGACTGGTCTGACGCTGCGGGATCGGTGCTGCTGGGTGACTCGGCCAAAGCTTCCTCCTCGTCGCGCGGCATGATCAGGCCGCGCTGGCGGTCCCGGGCGCGCGGCCCGAGGTGCCGGTCGTCATGTACTCCACCAGGCTCTGGCGGTCGAAATCTGACGCCGGGCCGCTGACCACCAGCTGGCCGAGGTACAGGACCGCGACGCGGTCGGACACCTCGAAGACGTCGTTGAGATTGTGCGAGATGAGCAGCACGGCAACGCCGCGACTGGCCAGGGTCTTGATCAGGTTGAGGACCATCGTGGTCTGGGCGACGCCCAGGGCCGCGGTCGGCTCATCCATGATCACCAGCCTCGCCTGCGACATCACGGCCTTGGCGACCGCGACCGACTGGCGCTGACCGCCCGATAGCGAGGCGACCGGCTGGCGGATCGACCGCACGGTCGTGACGTGCAGCTCCTTCAGCGTGTCGCGAGCCGCGATCTCCATCTTGGGCTCGTCGAGCATCCCATGGCGCAGCGGCTCATGGCCGAGGAACATATTCTGGACGATGTCGAGGTTGTCGCAGAGGGCGAGGTCCTGGTAGATCGTCGTAATGCCGAGCGCCTCGGCGTCGCGGGGGCCGTGGAGATGGACCCGCTGGCCGTCCCACAGGATCTCGCCGCCGTCGGGCCCCCAGAGGCCGGAGACGGTCTTGATCAGCGAGGACTTGCCGGCGCCGTTGTCGCCCACGAGCGCCGTGACGTTCCCCGCGGGTATCTGGAGGTCGACGTCAGTCAGGGCCCGCACGGGGCCGAACGTCTTGGTGACCTTGCGCAGCTCGAGCAGCGTGCCGTTACCGGCAGCCGCCGCTGTGGCGGTCCCCTCGTCGCCGGGACGAGGCTCTGAAGTGCTCATGTTTCTGTGGCCGTCCTGGGCGTCGTGCCCGCCCGCTGATGCGGACGGGCACGCTGCACCGTTTGAGTCGCTATCGATCAGCTCGGGTCAGCTTATCCCGGCCTTCTTGCAGGCGCTGGCGTAGGAGCCGGTGCACAGCTGCTTGGCGGGGACGAAGTTGTCCTTGATGACCGTGGCGGCCATGTTCTTGGTGGTGACCCACTCCGGCTTGAGCAGCACGGACGGGACGGCCTTCTTCTCGTTGATGTCCTCGGTGGTGCCGTTGAGCAGCGAGGACGGCGGGGTCTTGCCGGCGCGCAGGTAGACGGCGAGCGCGACGGCCGCCTGGGCCTCGGCGTAGATCGGCTTGTAGACCGTTCCACACTGATAGCCGGTGAGGATGTTCTGCAGACCCGTCAGGGTCGCGTCCTGCCCGGTGATCGGGAAGGTGTTGGGCTTGATGCCGTGGCTCTTGAGGTAGGTGATGATCGGCGCGCCGTTCTCGTCGTTGGGGATGAGTGCGGCGTTGGCCGTCTTGTGCGCCGTGAAGGCCTGTTCGAACTCGGTAGCCGCCGTCGGCGGATCCCAGGTACCGGCCGGCGACGCGACCTGCTTCCACTTGCCCGAGGCGAACAGCGCCTTCAGCACGCCGTCGTAGTAGCCCTGGTAGAAGAGCGTGGCGTTGTTGTCGGTCGGGTCACCGCGCATGACGATGACCTGCGGGTTCTTGACGCCTTCGGAGTTCACGCAGGATTCGAGACCCTGACCCATCACCTTGCCGACCGTGACGTTGTTGAACGACACGTAGTACGGACGGCTTCCGCCCAGCGTCAGACGGTCGTAGTCGATGACCTTGGCCCCGTGCGCGGCGGCGTACTTCTCCACCTGGGACCCGGTGCCGGAGTCCTCCGGGTCAGACAGGATGATCGACGCGCCGTTGGTGATGTCCGACTGCGCGTCGGTGAGGAACGTCTGGTCGGACTTCTGGGCGTTCTGGATGATGATGTCCGACGCGGGGACGCCCGCGGCCAGAAGCGCCTTCTTGATGTCGGGCTGGTCAAACTCGACGTATCGCGTCGAGCTGGTCGTGTCGGGCAGGATCGCCGCGACCTTGCCCTTACCCGAAGCGCCCAGCGACTTCAGGGCCGCCATCGCGGAGAAATCGTTGGTGAACGACGACGCCGAGATCGACGGCGTTGCCGCCGCGGAACTGGTCCCCGCCGCCGAACTGGTGGCGGCCGACGACGTGGTGCCGCCTGAACCGCCCGCGGCGCTCGAAGACGACGAGTTTGAACTACCGCAAGCGGCGATGGCGACTGCGCCGGACACCGCGAACGCAGCGAGCATCGGCTTGCTTCTCAGCAAGTGCACTATGGCTCCTCCTCCTTGAACAACGTTCGTCACGCACACACGTGTGGCTCACGCGGGGCTGCGCGCGACGATTGTCACAGTGATCGAAACTGAAGGGAACCTTAAGGCGCCCGGCGTGAACGAGGCGTTAACAACCTCGGTACGGCCGTAAAAATGCAATGAACGCGGCGTCTCAGCCCGGTCATTCCGCGACGAACCGGTATCCGGCGCGAGGCGCGGTGATGATGAGCGGCTGGGACTCGTCGGTCTCCAGCTTGGCCCGAAGCCTGCGCACGTACACGCGTACGTACTCGGTCTCGGTCTGATAACCGGGGCCCCAGACGCAGCGCAGCAGGTGCGCGTGACTGAGCAGCTTCCCGCGGTTGGTGACCAGCTCGCGGAGCAGTGCGAACTCGGTCGGGGTCAGATGGACGGGCTCCCCGCGTCGTCTGACCTGCTGGCTGGCCAGGTCGATGACGATCTCCCCGACCGTGATCACCGGCGGACCGGGCTCGACATCGCCCGAGGCGCGCGTGCGGCGCAGGTTGGCCGTGATGCGAGCCAGGAGCTCCTCGACACTGAACGGCTTGGTCATGTAGTCGTCGGCGCCCATGTTGAGCGCCGTGACCTTGTCGCGCTCTCCTCCCCGGGCCGAGACGACGATCACCGCTACCGACGACCGCTCGCGGATCTGGCGACAGAGGTCGAAGCCGTCGGCCTCGGGAAGCATCAGGTCCAGCAGCACGATGTCGGGCTCCTCGGTCTCGAGCAACTGGAGTGCTCGCATCCCGTCGGTCGACACGACGGTGTCAAACCCGCGCACGGCCAGGTTGGAGCGAACGAGGTCGACGATGTTGGGATCGTCCTCCACCAGGAGGGCCCGCGTCTTGCTGGTGCTCTCAGGCATCCGTGCGCGCCGGGGTCCCGAGGGAGGTGAGCTCCGCCTGGTCGCCGGGGTCCTGGCCGTCCTGGTGCGGCATCGTCGCCTCGACGGGCAGAAGGATCCGGAACGCCGTCCCGACCGGCACCTGCGCGAGCTCGATCCGCCCGCCGTGGGCCTCGACGATCCCGCGGGCGATCGAGAGACCGAGCCCGGCGCCGGCGGTACGCGTGCGGTGCCGGCGCGCGGAGTCAAACGGGGCCGCGGCCAGCTTACGCGGGAAGCCGGCGCCGTCGTCGGTCACGCTGATCTGCACCTTGGCGCCACGACCACCCCTCGCCACGTCGGGCCGCGCCAAGCCGGACGCCGCCATGTCGGGCCGCGCCTCCTCCAGGGCCGAGACCCACACGCGGGTTCCGGGCGGGTTGTGCTTGAACGCGTTGTTGAGCAGGTTGACGAACACCTGCTCCAGGCGGTCGTGATCCGCCCACACCGCCGGGAGGCCGGAGTCGCAGGTCACCGACACCTGGGCGGACTGATCGGTGGGCAGGCACGACACCGCCGCCTCCACCACGAGCGGGATGTCACACCAGTCGCGCTGGAGGCGCATGACACCGGACTCGATGGCCGAGAAGTCGAGGAGATCGTCCACCAGCCGCCCGACGCGCGCTGACTCGGCGGCGATCCGGCCCAGGAAGCGCTGCTCGGAGTCGCCGTCCCAGGTGACATCAGGCGCGAGCAGGCTCGAGGCGTACCCGCGGATGGCGGTCAGCGGGGTGCGCAGCTCGTGGCTCAGGCGCGACAGAAAGCCGCGCTGGAGCTCGCGGGAGCGCCGGAGGGCGGCCGCCTCCTGATGGGCCAGGACGGCCTCCTCGCGCTCCAGGGCAAGGCGCAGCGAATGCGCGGCGTCCTCGATGAGCGCCGTCTCCTCCTCGCTGACCGCCAGATCCGTCCACCCGGCGAGCAGCACCGTTGCGCCGCCCGGAGCATTGAAGGGCACGGCGAGCACGGGGTGGCGCGGGTCGCCGCCGGTCGCTCGTGCCGTGCCGTCGTAGCGGAGGTTGGACAGCGCGCGGCGGGCGGCGTCGCGCAGGGCGGCCGACGCCGTCGCCGGGTTGGTGCCGAGCCGGCCGGCATAGCCGCGCCAGCTCGCCTCACCAGCGGCGGGCTGTGTGACGAGGACCACCTCGTCGGCCTGAAGGCCGTGACGCAGCGACTGCAACGCGATGGTGAGAGCGTCGCCGACGGGCACCGGACCGGCCAGCGTCTCGAGCATCTCCCGGATCGTCTCCAGCACCCGGTTGCGCGCGGTGACCTGATCCAGCAACCGGTCGCGCTCGACGGCGCCTGCGGCGTACCCGGCGTAGAGGGTGAGGAGGTCCTGCTCGTCGCGGCCGGGCGGGCCGGGCTGGGCGCGGAAGACTGTGATGACGGCGCTGACGCCCGACGGGCCCACCACCGGGACGGACCAGACGCCACCGACCGCGCCCGAGGCGATGACCGCGCCGAGATCCGGGCAGCCGTCGGCGGAGCGCAGGTCAT
>DATJTQ010000343.1:0-8843 GCA_035503355.1 Solirubrobacteraceae bacterium | reverse complement strand
CAGGCCCCCGGCGGTCCGTACCTCACCGACGCGCAGGGCCGCGACCTGCAGCTGCACGGCGCCAACGTGGTGGGCAAGTGCGGCGCCGGCTCGGTGGACATGCCGGTGGCCGGGACGCCGTGCGTCGGGCCCGCCCGGGGCCCGGGGCTGGCCTACGTGCTCTCGCCCACCGCTGCGGACCCGGGGCGCCGCTTCACCGCCGCGGACGCGCGGACGCTGGCCAAGCTGGGCTTCAACGTCGTGCGGCTGGGGATCATCTGGGAGGGCCTGGAGCCGGGCCCGCGCAACGCGGAGATCAACGACCCGCACTACTGCGCGCCACACCAACCGGGCACGCCGTTTCCCAAGCTGACCGCCGGCACCGACCCCTACAACGCGGCCACCGTGCACGCCTATCTGGCCAGGACTGACCGGATCGTGTCCCTGCTGGCCCAGGCCGGCCTGCGGGTCATCATCGACATGCACTCCGACGCGTACGGCTCGGCGTTCTTCAACACCAAGGGCAAGACGCCGTGGAACGGCGAGGGCGCGCCGCTGTGGGCCACCTGCACCGGCGGCCGGCCGTTTCATCCGTCGCCAGGGTGGGGCAGCTACTGGCTCAACGGCACCATCCGGGTGGCCATCCACCACTTCTTCGCCAACGACGTGCGGGGCGACCTGTTGGGCCAGTACGCCCGGGTCTGGCAGGCGGTGGCCCAGCACTTCCGCGGCGACTCGGCGGTGCTGGGCTACGAGCTCTACAACGAGCCCAACGACTATCTGGTCAAGAATGTGGACGCCGAGCTGCAGTGCGACTACGGCGGCACGGTCAAGGAGCCCAAGTCGTGCGGGGTCAATCACACCGTCAACGCACTCCCCGACGGCCTCATCGGCACCATCCAGGCCGCCGACCCAACCCACGTGGTGTTCTTCGAGCCCGACGGCAACACCAACTTCGGCGCCCCGGAGACGATCGCCCGCACCGAGCCGCTGCGCTTCCCGCGCCTGGCCCTGGCCTACCACGCCTACGGTCCGATCCCCCAGCAGCTGGCTCTGCTGAGAGACGAGCGGGCCCACACGAAGACCGACCAGCGGGGCGGCCCCGCGCTGATCCTCGACGAGTTCGGGGCCAACAGCCACGACACCTTCAACGCGCAGACCGTCGATGACGCCGAGGGCACCAACCTCTCGTGGACCTATTGGGCGGCCCTGCAGCTCAACGACCCCACCGCGGGCGGACCGCACGAGGGCCTGCTTGACCAGACCACGCGCCAGCCCTACCCCAACCAGGCCATGGCGATGTCGGTGCCCTACGCGTGGGCCACCGCCGGGACCCCCGACGACCAGTCCTTCTATCGCCCGGCCCAGACCTACCGGTACCGCTACACCCCCGACGCGAAGATCCACGCCCCCACCGAGATCGAGATCCCGCCCTACACCTATCCGCTCGGCTACACCGTTCAGGTCACCGGCGCGCGGGTCACCTCGCGCGCTGACGCGCCGCTGCTCACCCTCACCGCCGACCCGCACGCGCACACCGTCGGCGTCACCGTGCGCTCGCTGACCTCGACGCCCTTTCCGACCTTCTAGCGACGCCCCCGCCCCGGCGGGCTACATCGCGACGACGTCGGCGTCCGGGATGGCGTCGATGAGCGCGGAGCTCGGCACTCCGAACACCGAGTGCGTGGTGCCCGCCGCGCACCACACGACATCAAAGCGCCGCAGCGACTCGTCGACGATGGTCGCCAATGGCCGGTCGTGACCGAGCGGCGGGATCCCGCCGATGGCAAATCCGGTGGCCGCCTTGGCCTCCTTGGCGTTGGCGACGCGCAGCCCCAGCCGCTCGGCGTCGACGCGCCGGTCGCCCGCGCACAACACGATCACCGGCTCCTCGCCGCGGAAGAACACCAGCGACTTGACGATCTGGCCCACGGTCGTGCCCAGCGACGCGGCGGCCTCGGCAGCCGTCCGCGCCGAGGAATCGAGCTGGCGCGGCTCGATCTCGAGGCCGACCTCGCGCAGGCGCTCCTGGATCGTGGTGGCGTTGCGGTGCAACTCGGTCATGCCGCGGGCTTGCCGGCGATCGCCGATGCGAAGGTCTGCACGAAGCGCAGCTCCCCGTCGGCGCCCAGGCGGGGCCGGAACCCCGTCAGCGGGCCGCCGTCGATCTCGGCCCGCAACGCCGCGATGATCTCCTCGCGCGGCCCCGTGGGAGTCTCGGTCTGGTCAAGCCAGGGCGCCAACGGCCGCTCCAGCGGCCGCGTGGCCACGTCGATTGCCTCCAGCCCCGCCTCCGCCAGCAGCGCCTGAAGCTCGATGGCGGGCAGGAAGGCGGCGTGCGAGGGGTCGCGGAGCGCCTCCAGGCGGTTCTGCTCCGCGCCCGCCGCCGGGTCCGCGTGAGCCACCAGGTCCACCACCGCCACGTGGCCGCCGGGTCGCGTGCAGCGGACCATCTCGGCCACCACGCGCGCGGGCTCCTGGAAGTGATGGACGGCGAAGCGCGAGGCCACGACATCGAAGGATCCGTCCAGGAACGGCAGGGCGGCGGCGTCGCCGCGCATGAACACGACGTTGTCGCAGCCCTCGGCCGCGGCCTGGGCCTGACCGCGGGCCAGCATCGCCTCGGTCGCGTCCAGCGCCACCACGGCGCGGGCCGACGCGGCGAGCTGGCGCGCGGCATGTCCCGTGCCTGCCGCCACGTCGAGGACGAGGTCGGTGGCGCGCAGCGGGAGGCGGTCAAAGACCCACCGCGAGTCCGAGGTGAACACCCGGTTGCGCGCCGGGTCCTCGAAGGCCTCGGCCTGGAGGGTGAACGCTTGCGCGATGCGCTGTGCGTGTTCCATGAGCCCGACCCTAGGCGAGGTACGGGCCCAGCAGGGCGAGGTCGGCCGGGCCGAGTCGCTCCGCCGCGGTTTTGCCTTGGTGCCAGTAGGGGTAGATCAGCGGCGGGCGGCTGACCTCCTCCAGCCGCCCGGCCTCTTGTTCAGTCAGGGTCAGCTCGGCGGCGCGCAGGTTGTCGCCGAGCTGGTCGTCGGTGCGGGCGCCGATGATCACCGAGGTGACGGTGGGCCGGCTCAGCAGCCACGCCAGGGCGACCTGGGCGGCCGAGACGCCGCGGCTCTCGGCGATCTCGACGAGCACCTCGATGGTGTCGTACAGCCCGTCCTCGTCGTAGACCGGCGGCTCGTTCCAGTCGGTGAGGTGGCGCGATCCCGCCGGCGCATCCTCGCCGCGGCGGTACTTGCCCGACAGCAGCCCACCGGCCAGCGGGCTCCACACGAAGGTGCCCAGTCCCTGGTCGACGGCCAGCGGCAGCAGCTCGTACTCGGCGGAGCGCTCCTGCAGCGAGTAGTAGATCTGCTGGGCCGCGAAGCGCGGGAGGTGGTCACGCTCGGCGATCCCCAGCGCCTTCATCAGCTGCCACCCGGTGAAGTTCGAGACGGCGACGTAGCGGACCTTGCCGCTGTCGACGAGGTACTGCAGGGCCCCGAGGGTCTCCTCCAGCGGAGTCAGGCCATCCCACTCGTGCACGTGATAGATGTCGATGTGATCGGTCTGCAGTCGCCGCAGGCTCGCCTCGCAGCCGCTGATCACGTGGTGGCGCGACAGCCCCGCGTCGTTGGGCCCGGGTCCCATCCGCATGCGGACCTTGGTGGAGACCAGGACGTCGTCGCGCCGGCCTTTGAGGACCTCTCCGACGATCTCCTCCGAGTGCCCCGTCGAGTACACGTCGGCGGTGTCGATGAGATTGATCCCGGCGTCGAGGCACATGTCGATCTGCCGTCGCGCGCCGTCGAGGTCGGTGTCGCCGACCTTGGCGAAGTTGCCGCGCCCGCCGAACGTCATCGTGCCGAGCGTCAAGGTGGAGACCTGCAGTCCGGAGGTGCCCAGCGGCCGGTAGTCCATCGGCGTTCCTTTCGACGAGAGGGGTCTCGTCGCAGGCTAGTGCGCTGATTTGCTCACGAACGACCGACCCTGTCCCACCCGCCGCCGCGCGTCAGGCGACAGCGGCGTCGGCGTCGGCGCTCGCGTCCTCGCCCGCCCAGCACTGGTTCACGAAGGCCGCGATCTTGCCGGTCAGGCGCGCCGGCTTGACCCGGAGCTCGAGGATCGAGTGGGCGTTGACCAGGCGGGCGTTGGGCAGCTCGGAGGCGAGCATGCCGGCGTCCGAGAACGGATGCACCGGGTCACGCGGGTGTCCGATGACGAGCGCCGGGGTCTGAAACTGCGTGCGCTCCAGGTGGCCCGGGGCGGCTCGGCCGTAGAGGATCCCGCTCAGCACCGCGGCGCTCGGCCCCGGGTCCTGGGAGATCCAGTCCAGGGGGATCTGCGCCAGGAAGGGCAGCGGGCCGCGGGGCACGGCGCGCGCGCCGCGGGCCAGGACCCGCATCCACGGCTCGCCGAAGCGCAGCGCGAACAGCAGCGGCGTGAAGGCCGCGCCGCAGGCCGCGATGGCGTTGTCGAGCACCGGCATCTCGATGACCATCCCGGCCAGTCGCTCCGGGGCCTGCAGCGCCACCTCGAGGCTGATGTTGGCGCCCAGCGAGGTCCCCCCCACCACGGCGCGATCGATCTCGAGGTGGTCCAGGAGCGCCACGGTCTGCTCGGCGAAGGCGCTGATCGAGTAGCGCCACTGGTCGTGCGGGCGCGACGAGGCGCCGTGGCCGAGCGGGTCCAGGGTGATGACGCGGTTGCCGCGGGCCGCCAGATGGCGCGCCAGGGGCGCCTGCATCGTCTGAGAGAGCAGCAATCCGGGGAGCAGGACCGTCGTCCGTGAGCCCTCCCCGTAGACGGTGTAGGCAAGACGCTGTCCGTCGAGGTGGAACTCCGCCATCGTCACGCCCCAGCATAGTCGTCGCGGAGGCGTTGACTGGCCAGTCAGCCAGTTTTGTCGCCGGGGGCGGAAAAGGCCGGTACAGTCTGGTACCAGCCACCGCGCGGTCGGCGCATGCCGCCGCTTTCTCACAGACTTTCAGGAGGAACTCGTCTCATGGCCAAGGCCCCACGATCGCTTGCCGGCAAGGTCGTCGCCATCACCGGCGGCGCCCGCGGAATCGGGCGGGCCACCGCGGCCGCGCTCATCGCGCAGGGCGCCCGAGTGGCCATCGGCGACATCGACGCCCCGCTCGCCCAACACACCGCGGCCGAGCTGGGCAGCGGCACGGTCGGCGTGGCGCTTGACGTCACCGACCGCGCCAGCTTCGACGCCTTCCTCACCGAGGTTGAGACTCGCGTGGGGCCGCTGGACGTCCTCATCAACAACGCCGGGATCATGCCCATCGGGCCGTTCGTCGACGAGACCGAGTCCACCGCGCACCGGATGGTGGACATCAACCTCCACGGCGTGATCATCGGCTCCAAGCTGGCCCTGGAGCGGTTCATGCCCCGTGGCCGCGGCCACCTGGTCAACATCGCCTCGGTCGCGGGCAAGGGCGGCTTCCCCGGCGGCGCCACCTACTGCGCCACCAAGCACGGCGTCGTCGGCCTGAGTGAGGCGATCCGCGCCGAGATGCGCAAGACCGACATTGACGTGAGCATCGTCATGCCGGTGGTGGTCAACACCGAGCTGGGCTCCGGCCTGCAGAAGAGCCGCGGCATCAAGGTCGTCGAGCCCGAGGACGTGGCCAACGCGATCGTCGAGGCGCTCCAGAGCGGCCGCGTCGACGTCTACGTGCCCCGTCAGGTCGGCTTCCTCATGAAGTCGGCCCAGGTGCTGCCGCGGCGGGTGGCCGACTTCGTCACCCGGGTGCTCAAGGGCGACCAGGTCCTCGTCAACCCGGACCATCTGCTGCGCGATGCCTACGAGAAGCGCACCGCCGACAAGCCCGCGCTCACCGAGGCGCCCCCGGCGGTTCCGGTGGCGCAGTCGCCGGCCGCCGCCGGCACCGCCGCGGAGCCCGAGAAGGAAACCGTCTAGGGCGCGGAGCCCAACCAGTCGGCGATCAGCGAGCCGATCTGCGGGCCGGCGTCCTCCTGCAGGAAGTGGCTGGCGCCGGCAATCACGTGTGCGATCTCGCCGCCGAGCGCCGCCGCGAAGCGCCGTCCGGTCTCCAGCGGCAACACCGGGTCTGAGTCGGCCCACAGCATGAGCTTGGGGCGCGGGTCGGAGCGCAGCGCATCGAGCGTGCGCTGGCCGGCCTCGGCGCCCGGCATCTCGGGCGAGGTGGGCAGGATGAGCGGGAAGGCCCGTGCCCCCGCCTTGGACGCGGCGTCCGGAAACGGACGCTCGTAGGCGGCGATGACCTCATCTCCGGGGTCGTTCTTGCATGCCCCGCGGACGAGAAACCCGACGGGGAGGTCGTCGGTGCGCGCCACGAAAGCGCGAAAGGCGTTCCAGGCGTCGGTCATCGGCTGATGACCGGTGAACAGGCCGGTGTCGAGGATGACCAGCCGGTCGACGCGCTCAGGCAGCTCCACCGCCGCGCGCAGCCCGATCGGCCCGCCCCAGTCGTGGACGACCATGGTCGCGCCGCGGATGTCAAGCCCCTCCAGCAGCGAGGCGAGCGCCGCGGTGTGGCGGTCGTAGGTGTACCAGTCGAGATCGGTCGGCTTGTCCGAGCGACCGAAGCCGGGCAGGTCAGGCGCGATGCAGCGATAGCCGGCGTCGCGAACCGGGACGAGCACCTTGCGCCACAAAAACGACCAGGTCGGCTCGCCGTGGACGAAGACCACCGGAGGGCCCTCGCCCTCGTCGAGGTGAGCCATGCGCATGCCGTGAAAGTCGGTGAAGGTCGAGGCGAACGGGAAGTCCGGGAGGCCTTCCAGGGCCTCGAGAGGTGTCTGGACCACGTCGGTCATGGGTCGCGGGCCCAACCTACCGAAAACCCGTGATCAGCCGCGGCGCAGCCACGACACCGCGTCGGAGGCCACGGTGATGCGGATGGCGTCGGGTTCGCGGGCCCACGCGATGAGGTTCAGCGACTGCAGTCGGTCCAGGACGGCCTGAAACGCCTCGGCCTGGGCGGGCGCCACGTAGCGCCGCTGCACCGAGAACGCCCAGCCAGTTTCCGCCGGTGGGTCAGAGACGCCGACCTGGTCGGCGTAGCGCCCGTCGGTGACGGTGCTCTGGATCCTCAGTGGGGCGTCGCGCAGCCCGGAGACGCGCCGCACCTGCGCCGCCAGCTCGATCATGAACCGCAGAGCCTGGGGGCGCAGGCCGCGATACAGCGAGCGCGGCGCCCCGACCGCCTTGGCCCCGGTCCCCATCCCCGGGTCGATAACCAGCCCAAGCGCGCGGGCGTTGGAGGGCAGCGGCACGATCGTGTGGTCCTGGTAGGCAGCGGCCAGCGCGGTGGGCGTGGCGAACGGCTTGACCGCCGGATGCAGCACCGCCCCGCCGGCGTCGTCGGCGAACTGCAGCGAGCTCAGCCGCGACAGCGCGGCCCGGTCGGTCCGGTACAGGTGCATGATCGCCACTGCGGCCTGCACCCGCCAGTAGTAGGTCCAGGAGTCATCGCCGAAGCTCGACAAGAGCCGGTAGGCGGCGGCGTGGCGGGTCGGGGCGCTGTCGAAGTACAGCTGGGCGTAGGGCACCGGCCGCCCCCCGTCGTAGGCGTCGAGAACCTGGTGCAGGTTGCCGATGCCCATGTGGTAGCTCTCCACCGCCAGATCCTCACGACCGAATTGGCGTTCGGCGATCTTCAGGTACCGCACCGTGGCGGCGAGCTCCTTGGCCGGGTCGAAGCGATCGTCGACGGCCGCGCGGCGTGCCAGCAGCCGGTTCAGGCGCCCGGTGCGCGTGCCATTGGCCACGGCGTCGATCTGCTTGGTGAGCCGCCGGCTGGCGGCGAGGTCGATGTGCATGCCGAGCAGCGACTGCCCGGTGGCGGCGAGGATCTGCGTCAGGCCCGCGGCGTCGGCGGGATCTGAGCCCGCGATCACCTGAGGACGGCCGGCGCTCTCTAAGAACACGAGCCCCTCCACCAGGTTCGGATCGATGCCCGAGCCCGCACTGGCCCGGTCGATCGCCCCGCGGAAGGCGGCGACGCGCTGGGCGGTGGCGACCGCACCGCCGGGGCTGAGGACGAACAGCGGGCGCGCGTTGCCGGCCGCCGCGCGCGCCACGAACTGAGCCTCCTGGCTGGATCGGTAGGCGAACGGGTCGCCGGGGCCGGCGCTGTCGGCCACGGTGGGCGCCGGCGGCTTGGGCAGGCCACCACCGCCGAGGCCCGAGACGGTGACCGCGACCACCAGAATCAGGCCGGCCAGAGCGACGACCAGCCGCGCCCGGCGCCGGGCGGCTGAGACGGTTCGCGGGCGCCGACGTCGCCGGCGTGGCGAGACCGGGCGCTGCGAGACCGGGCCGAGCGGCTGCGAGGGACCAGGTCCGGGGGACACGCCGGGCCGAAGCTAGCAACAGTCCCCGCCCACCCCCGGTCCGCCGCGGGCGCCGGGGACACGTTCCGGCGGCCAGGTTCCCGGCCCGTCGGCTATCCTCGTGCGCTCGCTGGCTACCTCGGCGCCGCCCAGGCCGGCAGTGATACACCGCCAGGGCCGACCCGCGACCGGCACGCACACCTCGAAGAACTGGACATGAGTACCTCCTCCGACCTCACAGGCCGACGCGTCCTTGTCACCGGCGGCTCCGGCTTCATCGGCCGCGCGGTCGTCGCGCAGCTGACCGCCGACGGCGCGCAGGTGCGGGTGGTGGATCTCCAGCCTCACCCCGATCCCTCGGTGGATCTGGTCCAGGGCGACATCGCCGATCGCGAGGTGCTGGCCGAGGCCTTCAGCGGCGGGTTTGACTCGATCGTCCACCTCGCCGCGGTCACCTCGGTGCTCAAGTCCCTGGAGGAGCCCGAGCGGACGTTCGCCACCAACGTCGCCGGCACGCACGCCCTGCTCGAGGCGGGCCGTGCCGCCGG
>DATJTQ010000342.1:0-2981 GCA_035503355.1 Solirubrobacteraceae bacterium | reverse complement strand
ACATGGCCGGCCACCTTGGCCGCGATGACGTTGTGGCGCTCCTGCGTCAGACCGCCGAGACGATCGCGGTGGCACCCCCTGGCTACAGCGATGGCGTGCGGCGCCTGGAGCGCATCGGCGTTGCCTTTGACGGCTCCCCGGAGAGCTTCGTCGCCCTCGCGCACGCCGGTCTGCTCGCTGAGCAGCGCGGCTGCGAGGTCGTGGCCAGCTGCCTGCCGGAGCCGGCAGACTGGCCGCCGTCGGCGCCCGCCATTCATCCCGCAGCACGCGTCGGCCTCGCGCGCTTGAGCCGGGAGGCGGACCTCCTGGTCTGCGGCAGCCAGCGGGCGGGGACACTCCGCCGCCTGGCCGCCGGGAGCACCAGCGAGTACCTGACGCGACACATCGACGTGCCGCTGATCATCACGGCACCGATTGACACCGCTGCGCTCGACCACTGGCGAGAACGCCATCACGGCGAGGCGGCGGCGCGATGACCTCCGCGGCTGCGTCGGGGTTGGTCGAGCTCGGCCGCGAGGAGTGTCTGGGCCAGCTGGCCCGGGGCACCGTGGGCCGCGTGGTGGTGCTGGCCCCCGGCGGCACGCCCGTGATACGTCCGGTCAACTACATCCTGGACGAGGCGTCACAGTCGGTGGTGTTCCGATGCGCCGTGGGGAACAAGCTGATCAGCCTGCTGCGCGCGGCGCGCGCGTGGTTTGAGGTGGATGAGATCGACCTCGCCGGTCGCACGGGGTGGAGCGTGGTCATCGCCGGGGTCACGGAGCCCATCACCCGGCCGGAGGAGGTCAGGCGGATCGAGGGGCTGGGGCTTGAGAGCTGGGTCGCGGGCCCGGAGGCCGAGTGGATCCGGATCCGCACCCGCGTCGTCACGGGGCGGCGGATCGGCTCGTCCGTGGCCGGCACGGAGTTGCACCCGTGATCTCGGCGGATGGCACGGCAGCCTCCCGGGCCTAGAGTGTCCACAATGTCGGCTCACACCATGTCTTCAGATTCGTCACCGCAGGCCGCTGCGTCGGGTGACCGCGGCGCGATCACGGTTGTCCTCGCCGACGATCATCAGGTGGTGCGGTCCGGGTTGCGTGTCCTGCTCGCGTCCGACGGTCGCTTTGACGTCGTCGGCGAGGCGGGCGATGTCGCCGGCACCCTCGCGACGGTTCGTGCGTCGCGCCCCCGGGTCCTGGTGCTCGATCTCAACATGGGCGGCGAGTCCAGCCTGGATACCATCCCGCAACTGCGCGCCGACGCGCCCGAGACGCAGATCGTCGTCCTGACCATGCAGGAGAACCCCGCGTTCGCCCAGGCGGCGCTGCGCGCCGGAGCGGTCGGCTATGTCCTCAAGGACGCCGCCGACAGTGAACTGATGACCGCGGTGGTGTCAGCCGCCGAGGGCAGGACCTATCTCAACCCGGAGCTCGGCGCCCGCCTGGCGGCGCAGCCGGCTGACAGCGATGGTCGGCCGGACAACCTGTCGCCGCGCGAGGTGGAGGTGCTCAAGCTCATCGCCCTGGGTCACACCAACGGTGAGATCGCGTCATCGCTGTTCCTCAGCGTTCGTACGGTGGAATCCCATCGGGCGCATATCCAGCAGAAGGTTGGTCTCACGACACGGGCTGAGCTGGTGAGCTACGCACGAGACCGCGGCCTCCTGGGCTGACCGCCCAGATCAGCTGCCCGAGGCGATCGACGGAGGCGGTGTCTGCGCCGGGACCGGTTGGCGTCTGGTGACCGGCAGGGTGGCGGACACGGTCGTTCCCTCGCCCGGGGCCGACACGATCGACAGCTCCCCGTGGAGCAGCTCGACGCGCTCACGCATCCCGGCCAGCCCGAAGCCGGCGGTGGCGGCATTGGGGTCAAAGCCACTTCCGTTGTCGCTGACGGTCACGCGAACGTGCGCCCCGTCCTCGACCATCGAAACGGTCGCCCGCGTGGCCTCGCCGTGCTTGGCGGCGTTGGTGAGAGCCTCCTGGACGAGGCGGTAGACGCCGGTCTCGAGGTCGGCGGTCTGCCGCTCTGGTTCCTCGCCGCGCTCATAGGCCAGACTCACCTCCGCGTCCACCTCCAGGCCACCGCGACGGACGCGGTCGACGAGAGCCATCAGTGCGGGCTCGAGCCCGAGCTGATCCAGCGCCGCGGGCCGCAGCTCGGTGATCAGCGCCCGCAGCGTCGTGATGTCGAGCTCGAGCTGCTCCAGCGCCTGGTCCACAGCCGCGCTGACCACCTCCGGGTCACCGCTGCGCCGCGACCCGGACAGGACCAGCCGCAGGTTGCCGAGCGCCTGGAGGGTTTCGTCGTGCAGCTCGCGCGCCCACCGGCCGCGCTCGGCCTCGGCGGCGGCCACCCGCTGCCGGAGGCGCTCGTCGGCCGCGGACTGCGCGGTGGCGACCGCGGTGGCGGCGCTGGTGGCAAATGCCTCGAGGAGACTCTGCTGTTCTGCGCTGAACTCATCGTTCTCGATGCTGTCGAGGGCGACCAGGACGCCGTAGTGATGGTTGCGGAACACCAGCGGCACGATGAGGCCGCTGTTGGCGGTCACCCCAAGCTGCCCGACCCCGTGCTGTTCAAAGCGCGCCCGCATGAGGCGGTCGGTGAGCCGCTGGGTCTGGCCGGAACGGAGGGCGGCGCTGGCGACGGTGTCGGCGACAGGCACGCACCGGCCGAGCAGTCCGGGCGGCATCTCGCCAGCACCGGCGGCCATCTCCAGCTCGTCGCCGTGCAGCAGTTCGATGAGGAGCAGGCGGGCTGAGACGAGTGCGCGGGCCCGTTTGGCGACCAGGGTCAGAATGGCGTCGAGATCGGTCTCCCCGCCCACCGCCCGCGCGATCTGCATCGTCGCGTCCAGCGCGTCGACGGTCCGTTGCAACTGCACCCGCTGGGCCTCGGAGCTCGTGAACGCACGCGCGTGGTCGATGGCCACGCCGGCGAAGTCGGCGAGCAGCACGGCGGCCTCTTCGTCCTCTTCGGTGAACTCGGCCCCGGTCTCC
>DATJTQ010000341.1:0-16486 GCA_035503355.1 Solirubrobacteraceae bacterium | reverse complement strand
CTTAGGTGCTCCTCCGAGCTCGTACCCGGGATTGGCAGCATCACGGGGCTGCGGGCGAGCAGCCAGGCGAGGGCCACTTGCCCGGCCGTCGCGTCGTGCGCCGCGGCGATCTCGGCGACCGCACCGCCAGTCTTGGCCAGCTCGCCGGCGGCCAGCGGGAACCACGGGATAAATCCGATGGCGTGCTGCTCACAGTAATCGATCACGTCGTCGTACTGCCGGTTGGTGAGGTTGTAGAGGTTCTGCACGGTGGCAACCTCGAAGAACTCCTGGGCCGCCTTGATCTGCTCGACGGAGACCCGAGACAGGCCGAGGTGACGGACCTTGCCCTCGTCTTGCAGCTCCTTCATGAGCCCGAACTGCTCTTCGCGAGGGACCTTGGGGTCGATCCGGTGCAGCTGCCACAGGTCGATGGTCTCGACGCCGAGTCGACGCATGCTCATCAGGCAGCACTGGCGCAGATATTCCGGACGCCCGACGTTGGCCCAGATATCCGGCCCGTGGCGCGCAAAGCCGCCCTTGGTCGCGACGTGGATGCCGTCGAACGGGTGCAGGGCCTCGCGGATGAGGTTCTCGGAGTCCTCCGGTCCATAGGCGTCGGCGGTGTCGATGAAATCGATGCCGAGCTCGGGAAGCCGCTTGAGGAGAGCGATCGCGCCGTGGCGGTCCTTCGGCGGGCCCCATACCCCCTCGCCGGTGATGCGCATCCCGCCGTAGCCAAGACGGGTGACCTCGAGGTCGCCGCCGATCTTGAAGGAGCCCGCGGAAGCGGCGGTCCCGGTCATCCCGCTAGGTCCCTTCTCGCGTGCGGGCACGGCCGCCGGTCTCAGGCGCGATCACCGTCGTCAGACTACACCGTCGTCGCCCAACGAGCATCGCGGAGCGCGCGCTGCGCCCGGCTCAGCTGTCGGTCGACGGTGCGCGACGAGACACCGGCCAGCTCGGTCATTTGCTCGCGGCTGTATCCCGCGACCACGAGCTCGATCAGCCGCGCCTCGCGCGGTCGTGGGCGTGCTTGATCGACGGATGGAGCTCCGGATCGCGGTGGTCACCGCGGCCGCGTAGCTCCGGCACCCCTTACGCCGGTACTTCGGCCGCGTCGCCTCCACGCGCGAGGTGCTGAGGCACCTCGAGGTTGAATACTCGCGCGGCGTTCAGCCCGAGCACGTTGCGTTTGCCCTCGTCGGTCAGGTACGGCGAGTGGACGATGTTCGAGGGCAGGTCGAAGTCCCAGTGCGGCCAATCAGATGCGTAGAGCAGCTGCGTCTCGGCCTTGATCGCCTTCAGATTGCTCTCGAGCAGCTCCGGAATGTCCATCTCCAGTGGCTGACTCGTGTAGTACATCTCGCGCATGTACTCGCTCGGGCGGCGCGTCAGCAGTGGCGCCTCGCTGGTGCGCTTGAGGTACGCGCTGTCGAGCCGCGCCATCAGGAACGGAACCCACGCGATGCCGCTCTCGACCCACACGACCTTGAGTTTCGGGAAGCGCTCGGGCAGCCCGTTGATCAGCCAGTTGGTCATATGGACGATGTTGCAGTGGACGAACGAGATCGCGTGCACTGAGAGGAATCGGTTCATCGTCTTCATCCACTCGTCCTCCCACGTCGGGCCGGCGTGGAACGCGAGCGGGAGCCCGGTTTCCTGGATCTCGGCGTAGAGTCGCATGAAGCGGTTGTCGTGCACCGGGGTGTAGCGAATACTGGTGACGAGGAAGCCCACGACTCCTGGCTTCCCTGCGAACTCCCGCACGATCCGGAGCGCGTGGTCCGGGTCGTTGAGCGGCAGGTACGGAAGGAACTTGATGCGGTCGTCCTCTGAGCAGAACCGTTCGACCATCCAGCGGTTGTAAGCCCAGGCAATCTCCCCTTCGGCATTGGAGGTCCGCGTCATCCCGAGCGTGAGCAGGGTCGTCGGAAACACAACCTGGACATCGATCGACATCGCATCCATTGAGCGTCGACAGAGCTCGACGTCACGATGCACGTCGAGCTTCCCGAGGTCCTCGTGTTGCCCCTCCTGGT
Source organism: Solirubrobacteraceae bacterium (assembly GCA_035503355.1). GTDB lineage: Bacteria > Actinomycetota > Thermoleophilia > Solirubrobacterales > Solirubrobacteraceae > Palsa-465. The sequence continues at coordinate 14,465 of DATJTQ010000341.1, read as the reverse complement.
GCGGGACGCGACCATGCATCGCCTGGAACGTATGACCGGAACCCGGCCCCGGGAACGTCGGCACGTACAGGAGGGCCCTCCAATGCTCCGAGTCATGCTTGGAGTTCGCGCGCATCACCGGGTTCTCGATGTACTCGATCACCTCCGGCCAGCATGAGTTCGGCTCGCGGTGGGAATCGATATCAGCGATGAAGTATTTATCGAGCCCGAGTTCGTCGGCCTGCCTGCGCGCGTGGGCCAGCATGTCGGTCGTCGGCGCGTAGGTGTCGATCTGCGGCCGCAGCACCTTCACTCGACTGTCTATCTCAGTCATCCCATTCCTCCGTTATTGAGCGGTGTCGTGGGAACCGCTGACCGAAAACCAAACCCCGAATTCGAATGGCGTGAGTCCCTGGGCTCGTAGCAGGGCGGCTGCCGCCGTGCATGCCTCGGTCGGACTCAGGCCCTTCAACAGCGTCTGATCGGATGGCTCCGCCGCGTGGCTTGCGAGGAGGCGCACGGCGGCGCAGAAGATGCGCTCGACCGTCTCCCGGGGGAGTCCGTATGCCTCGATCGCCTGCTGCTGGTCGTGATCACCGGCGAGGCCGCCGAGCTCGTGGGAGATCCGCTCGAGTTGGTCAGAGCTTGACAACAATGTTTCCCTCCCTCTCCATGACCGGCACGGCGGTCAGACGCGCGGCATCGCCCGGGTGCAGACCCGTGCAGACATCGTATTCGTAGCCATGCCACGGGCAAACGATGTTCAACGATGCCGAGAAGTCGTCACCTAGGCTCTGCTGCTCGCCGTCCAGGCGTTCGATCACGCGATTGATCAGCATCCCCTGACAGACCGGGCCGCCGTGATGTGCGCAGCGGTTCTCCCACGCGTAGAGGCGGCCGTCGACTCGGAAGATCCCGACCTCAAAGCCGTCGACATCGATCACCAAACGGCCGCCCTCCGGGAGGTCGGCGCTGCGGCCCACAACGATTGCGGCCGTGGATGCTTCCGTCATCTGGTGTGTCCCCAAATTTCTGCCGCGAAAGCAGCGATCCGCGGCCTACTGCAGGCGGACGACATGCTGACCTCCCGCGAGCTTCTCTACCAACCGGGTAATCACCGCATCAGCGTGAGGCGGACCCATAATGCTAACCGACGCGTAGTGATCCCCGACCCTGCACGGTACCACCACCTCGGGACGACCGGCAAGGCTGCTCGGGCCAGTGAGCCGGCAGGTCACGCGCCGCCAGCTGCGCAGCTGATCCGCGTCCCAGGCCCGCAGCGGTCCGTGCTCGGGTACAAGGGGCAACACGAGTAGATCTCCACCTGTCAGGGCGGCGAGGTCGTCCACGTGAACCGCTCGGGCCGTCGCGTCAGCGCTCACTACCTCGGGACGATCCTGCGCCAGCTGCTCACAGCGGCCAAGTCGCCACTGCATGTCCGCCGTCAGTGCATCGGTGTTGGCCTTGATCCAGGTGCCATGCTCGGCCCAGACCTCCCGTCCCTGGATCCGCGCACAGAGGTCGGCCGCCTCCGGACTGACGAACGGTCCGCACCGCACACCAACGTGCCTCGCTCCCGTGATCTCGACCAGCCGCTCGGCGAGGGCAGCCACGGCCACCGAAACGTGCGCTGCAACTTCACCGCGCAGATCCACCGGGGCCAAGATTCGCTCGAACCGCTCCAGATCCGGCGCAGCTGACACAAACCCCAGCGCGTCCAGCGCCTTGATCACTGTTGCCGGCGACCGTGCCAGGAATCCCGGAACGTCGAACGAGCGGGCTGACTCAAGCAACCCGCGCTTGTCGATCATCCCATGGGTCGTCCTGAGTCCGAACAGGCCGCAGGCGGCCGCCGGAACTCGAGCCGATCCCACCGTGTCGGTACAGACGCCGAGGTCGGCGATGCCGGCGGCCACCGCCGATGCGCTGCCAGACGACGACCCTCCACAGAACGCCTCGGGATCGAAAACGTTCTGGGGCGGATCACCTTCGCCCGCGTCACCAACGAGCGAGTAAGCCAGCTGGTCCATCTTTGTCAGGCCGACGATGTGCGCTCCGGAGTGACGGAGCGCGGACACCATCGAGCTGTCTGCGTTCGCGGGCTCGTGCGTTTCACGCCAGCGCGGATGACCGAAGGAGCTGGTACGGCCGGCCACCGCGTAGACATCCTTCAGCGCTACGCGGACTCCCGCTAGAGCACCCAAGCCCAGTGGCTCGACTCTCATCGAGCCTGGGACGAAAGCCGCGACGTCGCACTCCTGCTCGTCGGCTGCAGCTAGACCCGCCCCGGCACGACGCGGTTCCACCGGCTCAGCCATCTCGTTCGCCCTCCTTGCGTCCATGTTGCCCCTGGCTGCTCGGCCCGGGAGGGCAATCTCTTGCGCCCTCGGGCTCGGCCCAACTCGCCGGCCCCGATCCGATTATGGCAGTGCTCAGCAAGGCGGCTTGACCTCCATGGTTCCCATTTCGTGTGTACTGAACGAGGCGCAAACCGCACAGCTTTCGGCCCCGTCAAAATCGAGCTCCTAACTGAGTGACGGATGATCCGCCAGCTCATGCGTCTGGCATGTGATCGACCCAGCCCATGCCGACTCGTGCCGGTGGCGGCGCCACATTCGTTCAGCGGATCGAACGACCTCGGGGCAACGTAGGCGTGGGACGACTGCAGCGGACGATGTCCATCAACTCCGGCATACGCGAAGTCCAGGGCACCGTGTTGGTTGCTGCCCTTACCTCGTGCCGCCGGACGACGCGGCGCCGCGCGGGATCGTCATCTGATCTGGGATGCGTTCGGCATCTGCCACCTCACGAACGACACGGGCCGGATTGCCGACGACGACCGTGAACGGCGGCACATCGTTCGTTACGACGGCTCCAGCCCCGACCATGGCCCCCTCGCCGACGGACACGCCAGGAACAAACGTCGCGCCGCCGCCGATGCTGGCCCCCCTCCCGATCACCATCGGCTCGCATTCCCACGAGGACTGCCGGCTGCGAGGGAAGCGGTCGTTCGTGAACGTCACGTTCGGGCCGATGAACACGTCGTCCTCGATCCTCATACCATCGACGATTGACAGTTGCGCCTTGATGGTCACTCGGTCACCGATGACCACGTCCTCGTCTATATAGACGTAGTCGCAAATGTTGCAGTCAGCCCCGATCACCGCCCCCCGGAGCACGTGGGCGAACGCCCAGATCCGCGTGCCCGGTCCGATGTGCTCCGATTCGACGAGCGCATGCGAATGGATAAACGGAGGCTCGTGCCGCTGATCGGACATCACAGGACCGCCCAGCCGCTGGCGGCCACGAGGTGGTTCTCTCGTAGGTTCTGTTCGACCGCAATCTCCTGCCCGCCCTCTCGCAGGGACTGTTCCGCGGCTTCGGTGATATTGGCGTCCCGAGTCATCTCTTCCTCATTCGATGAACGCCCGATCGCCTCGAACACTTTCGCCAAGCGAAGCTCGCCGGCACCCTGACGCAGCCGGCACACCCTGATCTGCTGCGTCGACGGCCTCACCGGCTTCCCGGAGGCGATCGAAGCGGTCTTTCCAGCCACCACGGCGCGCAGCCGGCCGGTGCTGCGCGCCACGATGGAGAACCTGGCCGAGGCAGCCGCTTCGTTCTGATCACATCGTCGCGGGCTTTTGCTGCTTCAGCTCGGCAGCGCGTCGGGCAGGTGCGCGGGCTCGAGCATCCGGTGGAGCAGGCGTCGCAGCTCGCCGCGCTCGGTGGAGGTGAGTCCCCCGGTCAGGGTCGGTTCGATCGCCTCGACGCGAGGTCGCAGGCGGGCCAGTTCGCTGCGTCCGGCGGGGGTGAGCTGAAGGGTGTTGCGGCGGCGGTCCTCGGTGTCGCGTTCGCGTTCTATGAGCCCGCGCCGGATCATGCGCGCGACGAGGTCGGCGATGGTGGAGCGGTCGAGGTCGAGTACGCGTCCGAGGTCGCGCTGGCTGGCCCGGGGCTGCTGGTCGAGGACGATGAGCGCGGCGAACTGGACGCTGGTGGTCTCGGCGCTGACGTCGCGCAGCCAGATGGCGATGTGTTGTTGCTGGGCGCGCCGCAGCAGGTGCCCGGTGTAGCGCAGCGGCTCCTCGTCGAGGTTCACGTGCGGGCCACGGCGGGTGCGAGCAGGATGCGCTCGAAGAAAGCGGCCAGCTCCTCGTGCGCGTCGAGCGGGAGGATGTGTGCGACGAATTGGTCGGGGCGCACGACGACCAGGCAGCCGTGGTCACGGTCGATGCGGCGCCCGTCGAAGATGTCACGTCCCGGCCGCGGATCGGGGCAGAACACCTTCTCGTAGTCGGCGAGCCCGAGCGTCCCCTTGGACGGGAGCAGGAGGGGCGGGAGTCGACTCAGCACGACCTCGCGGTGTGGTGTCTGCAGGATCGCGCGGGGATCGATCACAGCGTCGATATCACCGTCAGGTGGGGTGAACCGCTGCAGTGGGGAGTCCGCGCCATCCTCGAGCCATGCGCAGAGACCGGCCAGGCGCTCACCGGTTCGGTCGGCAAAGGCATAGAGGCGCCACCGGCCATCGGCGCGGGCCACGTGGCCAAGCTGCATCGAACGTCCGTCAGCGGCGCGGATAACCGGGGCCGAGTGAAAGCGGGTGCCGATCTCAAAGCCGGCGGCGAATCCGGAGTGGTCGGGCGGCCCGATGAGTGTCGATGGCGGGTAGCGGGTCGCGACGCCGGCGGTGTAGCGGCCCTGGCGCACGAAGTAGTTCTGGAGCTCATCGGGATCGAGGCCGCCGCGCTCGGGGCGCGCCGGATCGCGTGGCGGCGCAGCGAGCATCGCAGACCACTCGCGGTCGAACTCGATCAGCTCGCGCGCGATCGGCTGGCGCTCGGCGGAGTAGGTGGCCAGCAGCGCCGGGTCGCTGCGGCCGTTCAGGACGGCGGCGAGCTTCCAGCCCAGGTTGAAGGCGTCCTGCATCGAGACGTTCATGCCCTGGCCGGCCTTGGCGCTGTGGGTGTGGCAGGCGTCGCCGGCGATGAACACCCTCGGGAGGCCGTCGCGGTCGCGCGCATCATCGAAGGTGTCGGTGAGGCGCTGGGCAACCTCGTAGATGGAGAACCAGGCCACGTCATGGACGTCGATGCGGTAGGGCGCGATCACTCGCGCGGCGATCGCCATCACGTCCTGGCTGGTCATCGCGCGCACGCGCGCCCGGTTGGCACTGGTGACCTCACCGAGGTCGACGTAGAAGCGCGCCATATACCCGCCCTCACGGGGGATGAGCACGATGCTTCCGCTGGTCGACTGGATGGTGGCCTTGAGGCGGATGTCCGGGAAGTCGGTGACCGCCAGGACGTCGACCACACCCCAGGCGTGGTTGGCCACGTCGCCCTTCAGTTCGAGCCCCATCGCCTGGCGGACCACGCTGCGCGCCCCGTCACAGCCCACGACATAGCGCGCGTCAACGGTGAAGTCCTCCTTACCGCGGGCCAGCGTGACCCGGACCGGGTGGGTGGCGCTCGGCGAGGCTTCGAGGCCCACGCACGCGACCCCGTAGTCGGGTGAGAGCCGCTGTGCCGAGTTGCGCATGACCTCCAGGAGCAGTTCCAGCAGCCGTGCCTGGTTGAGGATGAGATGCGGGAACTCCGACAGCCCATCGTCGGTGTCCCAGTCGCGGCCCGAGCGGACGATCCGCGTGTCATCGGCCGGATCCGGCCGCCAGAACGACAGCTCATTGACCCAGTAGGCCTCCGCCATCACGCGCGCACTGCACCCGAAGGTGTCGAGCATCTCGACGGTGCGACAGGCGACGCCGTCGGCCTGTCCGAACTCAAGCGGCCCGGCGCGTCGCTCCACCACCCGCGTCGTGATCCCGCCGTGCTGCGCGAGTTGTGCGGCCAGGACGAGGCCGGCCGGCCCGGTGCCCACAATGAGCACGTCGACCTCGCCCTGGTCCTCGAGCCGTGCCCTCGCCGTCCGGCCGGGGGTGGGCACCACCGCCGGATCGCCGGGATAGAAGCCGTTGAGGTAGAACTGCACCCGCTCCTCCTTCGTTGGTACCCCAACTATATTGATCGGCGGCTCGTAGCTGGCGGCGCTGCTCAATCTTCGGGCGGCGCTCCGAGGACGAGTGCTGCGGCCGTGGCGGTCTCGCGCATGAGCTCCTCGCGAGGGGTGCCCATGCGACGCTGGTAGATTCAGCGGTCCCACGGTGGGCGTAGCTCAGTTGGTAGAGCTCCTGGTTGTGGTCCAGGCGGTCGTGGGTTCGAGTCCCATCGCTCACCCTCCCAAAGCCGTGCCTGCTCAGCGCCGACTCATCGTCATCCTCGCCACCGGCGTGGTCGCGCTTGACCAGGTCACCAAGGCGATCGCGGCGCACGCGCTGGCGGGCCGGGGCGTGGTCAACGTCCTGGGGAGCGGCTTTCACCTCGAGCTGTATCGCAACTTCGCCGGGCCGGGCAACATCCTCACCGGGCACCCGGTGCTGGTGTCGTTGCTGAGCCTGCTCGCGGTGTCGTTGATCGCCGCGTTCGCCTGGTCGGTACGCGGCACCGGCTACGCGGTGGCTGTCGGCCTGCTGCTCGGCGGTGGGATCGGCAACCTCCTGGACCGTCTGCTGCGCGCTCCCGGACCGCTGCGCGGGGGCGTCATCGACTGGATCAAGCCCACACTCTCGTCGGGGAGCCTCAACGTCGCCGACCTGTCGATCAACGCCGCGGTGGTGGCGATGCTGGTCACGGTGGGCCTGGACGCCTACCGCCAGCGGCGCGCCGTCGCGGGGGCCCCGCCAGGACCGAGCAACGGCCCTGCTTGACTGGACCAGACATGAGCGACGACCCCGAGGAACCGCCGCCCGCGGCAGGGAAGCTGCCGACCGGGCGGATCGCGCGGACGGTCCGGGTCGGCGGCCTGGTCACCGGCCAGGGGGCGCGCTGGGCAGGGATGCGTACCGCGAACCGGGTGCGCTCCCCGGAGCGCGCCGCCGCTGCCCAGAACCAGCGCACCGCCGCGCTGGTCAACCAGCTCGTCGAGCAGCTCGGACAGATGCGCGGAGCGGCGATGAAGGTGGGGCAGGTGCTCTCGATGGTGGAGTTCGACGGCCTGCCCGAGGACGAGCGCGACGCGCTGCAGGCCAAGCTGGCCGAGCTGCGCGACGACGTGCCGCCGATCCCCTTCACCAAGCTCGAACGTCTGCTGCGCAAGGAGTTCGGCGGGCCGCTGTCGAGCGTCTTCTCTGAGTTCGATGAGCAGGCCTTTGCGGCGGCATCCATCGGCCAGGTGCACCGCGCGACCACGCGCGAGGGCGACGAGGTGGTGGTCAAGGTCCAGTACCCCGGCGTCGCCGAGGCGGTCGAGACCGATCTGCGCAATGCGATGCTGCTCCTGCCCCTGGTGAAGCGGCTGGCGCCCAGCCTTGACGCGAGAGCGCTCGCCACCGAGCTGCGCGAGCGCATCAGCGAGGAGCTCGACTACGAGCTCGAGGCACAGAACCAGCGACGGATCGCCCGCATGCGCCGCGGCCACCCGTTCATCTCGATCCCCGCCGTCAACACCGAGCTGTCGACGCGCCGCGCGCTGGTCTCGGAGTACATCGAGGGTGAGCGCTTCGAGGTCGTGCGGCGGCTGGAGGAGCCACAGCGCGACAACTACGGGGAGATCGTGTTCCGCTTCTACTTCGGGCTGCTGTACCGCGATCGGATCGCGCTGGGCGATCCGCACCCCGGCAATTACCTGCTCCGTCCGGACGGGCGCGTCGGCTTCCTGGACTACGGGTTGCTGCGCGAGGCCAGCGCTGACCGTGTCGCAGCCGAGGCGGCCATCGCGCACGCCGTGCGCGCCGGCGACCCCGCGGCGTTGACGGCCGCGCTGATCGCGGGCGGATACCTGCGCTCCGATGCGGCGGACCGCGTCGACGGCGAACTGGCACTGAAGCTGATGCGACGGGCGACCCGGTGGTACGCAGTCCCCGGGGAGCGGCGCCTGTCGGGCCAGCGCGATCGCGGCGGCCGCGAGCGCCGGCCGGCCGACGAGGAGCGCCAGGCCTACGTCAAGGAGCAGTTGAGCCAGTTCACGCTGCCGGCGGAGACGGCGCTCATCCGCCGCATGCACGCCATCGTCAGCGGAGTTCTGGGCCAGCTGCGGGCGGGCGCCGACTGGGGGGCCATCGCCGCCGAGTACCTCCACGGCGAGCCACCCGCGACGGCGCTGGGGGAGGCCGAAGCCGCGTACTTCGCGCGTCAGTGAGCGCCTCGCGGCATTAGAGCGCGTCGCGCTGCTGCTCAGCGTGGCGGTGGGCGGCGACGGCGGCCTCGACCCCCGCCTCGGCCTCCTGGACGGCCACCTCGGCCTGACGCAACGCCTCGGCCGCGCGGTCCTGGCGCTCCTGCGCGGTCCGGAGTGCGCGCTGCGCCCGGTCGACCTCGCGCGCGGCGTCGCGCTCGAGCGCGCGGGCCCGCTTGCGGGCCTCCTCACGCTCGCGGCGGTGCGCCGCCTCGGCGGCCTGGCGCTGCTTGGCGGGCTGGCGGTCCTCGGCGGGCGTCGGGGTGCCCTTTCTCGCCGGCTTCGAGGGCGATCGAGCCGCGGCGGGCGCCGGGACCGCTCCTCCCAGCCCCCCGCCGAGCCCTGCATGGCGCAGCTCGCGCACGAGCCGGCCCTCGCTCACCTCACCGCGCGCCTCATCGTCGAGCGCCACCGCGTGCAGGGTCTCTGAGACCCGCTCGATGGTGGCCGGACTCAGCTCGTGCCCTCCGGAGCTCAGCAGCCCCCGCGCCGTGACCACAAGGGCGTCCACCGCCTCGCGCTCGCGCTCGGCCGCGGCGCGGAGGTCGCGCGGAGCGGCACGCTTGGCCAACACCCCCGCCTGGACGTCTCGCAGCGCGTCACCGGCGGCGAACAGCTCGTCGACCTCGCGACGCTGGGTCCGGACCAGCTGGTTGACCGCCCACGCCGCCACCGACGGCTTGCGCAAGCCGGCCACCTTCGCGGCCTGCTCGCGATCCCCGCGTGAGCGCAGCTCACGGACCAGCGACGCCCGCTCGGGGATGAAGCGGTCCAGGCCCAGGCCGTACAGGTCGTCGATCTCCACGCCGTCCATTGTCGAGCAGCCGCGGACGGCGCCGCCGGCCGCCGACGCCGGCGCCCGGCCCTCAGGCCAGACGCAGGCGGGGCAGGTGGAACCGGCGGCGCCGGCGTGCCGACACGCCGGAGGAGACGTGGCGCGCGCGCAGGTGCAGCAGCGACACGGCGTGGGCGGTGGGGAGGAACGGATCGGCCACGACACGCTGATCGTCCAGCGCGATCGCCGCCACGGCCTGGCCGCCGACGACGGCCAGCAGAACCGGCCCCTCGAGCGGCGGAGCGTCGTCCAGCTCGGCGAGCTGGCGCACGACGGCCTCGTCGGACGCACGGGCCGGGCGCAGCTCCACGACCGGGCCCGAGCGCCACTGCGGGCGGCTCGGGGTGTCGTTGTAGCGGGCGGCCGCGCGGGTCAGATCGGATACGTGCTCTTGGGCCAGGACTGCGGTGAGGGGGGCGTTCATCAGATGGCTCCTTCGAAGATTTGGCGTGATGTCATGATGCGCCTAAGAACGACCCCGTACATCGGGCAAATGCAGCCGGTTTGCGGCTCCAGGGCCTTACCTGCAGGGGGTGGGGCCCTTACCCGGCGCGAGTGATAAGACACGGCTATGCCGAGACAGGCCGTGTCCTTGCCCGAGGCCGCATCGGTGGTGATCATCGGGGGCGGCGTGATGGGAACCAGCGCCGCCTTTCATCTCGCCGAGGCGGGCGTGGAGGTGGTCCTGCTCGAGCGCGGGCAGCTGGGCAGCGGCTCCACCTCGCGCGCAGCCGGGGGCGTGCGCGCGCAGTTCTCCGACGCCCTGAACATCCAGATCGCGCAGCGCAGCCTGGACGCCTTCAGCGCGTTCGGCGACCGCCCGGGGTGGGAGATCGACCTCAAGCGCAGCGGGTACCTGTTCGTCCTCAGCCGCGAGGCCGACGTCGCCGCGTTCGAGGCCAGCGTGACCCTGCAGCACCGCTACGGCGTGCCCTCGCGGATGCTCACCGCCGGCGAGGCCCGGGAGCTCTGCCCGCTGCTGGCCGGCGATGACATCCTCGCCGCCTCGTTCTCGCCCGACGACGGGCACGTGACGCCCGAGGCCGTCGTCCAGGGATACGCCCACGGTGCGCGGGCGCTGGGCGCGCACCTGCGCGTCGGCTGTGAGGTCACCGCCATTGTCACCGAGGCCGATCGCATCACCGCGGTGCGCACCACCCACGGCGACATCGCCACCGGCGTCGTCATCTGCGCCGCGGGAGCGTGGTCACGGGCCTGCGGCGCGATGGTGGGGGAGACGCTCCCGGTGACGCCGGTGCGCCGGCAGATCCTCTTCACCGAGCCCATGGACGACCTGCCGCCGGACCTCCCGTTCACCATCGACTTCGCGTCGAGCTTCTACTTTCACCGTGAGGGCCCGGGGCTGCTGATGGGCATGTCGCACGCCGGTGAGCAGCCCGGCTTCGCGCTGGAGACCACGGATGACTGGGTTCCGGACCTGCTCCAGATCGCCTCGCGCCGGGCGCCGCGCATCGCCGATACGGGGATCAAGGGTGGCTGGGCCGGGCTGTATGAGGTCACCCCTGACCACAACGCGATCATCGGCGAGTCCGAGCGGGTCAGCCGCTTCCTCTACGCCACCGGCTTCTCGGGCCACGGCTTCCTGCAGGGGCCCGCCATCGGTGAGATCCTCCGTGACCTCGTCCTGGAGCGCCCGCCCTTCGTCGACATCGCCCCGCTGAGCGTCGCGCGCTTCACCGATGCCATGCTGCGCCCGGAGTACAACGTTGTCTGACGCCGATCCGCACACCGAGACGCATCCCGAGACCGCCGCGGCCACCGCGGGCGTCCGTGTCGTCGAGGCCCTCGAGCGCCTCGGCGTCACCGTCGCCTTCGGGCTGCCCGGAGTCCACAACCTCCCCATCTGGAAGGCGCTGGCACAGTCGTCGATCAGGCTCGTCGGCGTCCGCCATGAGCAGACCGCGGTCTACGCCGCCGACGGCTATGCCCGCGCCACGGGGCGCCTCGGCGTCGCCGTGGTGACCACCGGGCCCGGCGCCGCCAACACCCTCGGGGCGACCGGTGAGGCGATGGCCGCCGGGTCGCCGGTGCTGGTCATCGCCACCGACATCCCGGCCGCCATCCGCCGCCCCGGCACCTATCGCGGCACCCTGCACGAGACGCGTGACCAGACCGCGATGTTCGCGCCCGTGACCAAGTCGGCGACGCTCGTCGCGACCGCGGCGGAGACCGGCGACGCGGTGATCGCCGGCGCCCAGGCGGCGCTGGCGGCGCCGAGCGGGCCCGTCTATGTCGGCGTCCCCACCGACCTGTTGCGCCGCCCCGCTCCCGAGATACCGGCGCAGCTGCCGCCGCCGCGGCCACCGGCGTTTGACGGCACCGGCCTGGACGAGGCCGTTGCGCTCATCGCCAGGGCACGCCGCCCCCTCATCTGGGCCGGCGGGGGCGCGTTGCGGGCCGATGCCGGCGACGCCGTGTCCGCGCTGGCGCACAAGCTGTGCGCGCCGATCATCACCACGTACATGAGCCGTGGACTGCTGGCCCCCGACGATCCCTTCAACGTCGCCGGCCCCGCCCACGCCCCGGAGGTCGGCGCGCTGTGGGACGAGGCGGATCTCGTGGTGGGAATCGGGACCGACTTCGACGGCATGATGACCCAGAACTGGCTGATGCCCCAGCCGCCCAAGCTCGTGTGCGTCAACGTGGACCCCGTCGACGCGACCAAGAACTACGCGGCCGATGTGACGCTCGTCGGCGACGCCCGCGAGGTCACGCTCGCGCTGGTGGCGGGGGTGAGGGCTCGTGACGGGGCGGAGGCGACGCTGGCGCGGCTGGAGCAGGTCCGCGCCGGCGTGGCCGCCGCGGTGCTGAGCGACGATGCCGACGCGGCCGGCTTCATCGCCGTGATGGATCGCGCGCTCGGAGCGGACGCGGTGGTGGTGGCCGACATGTGCATCCCCGGGTACTGGCTCGCCGGGTACCGGCGCGTGCCGCGGCCGCGCGCGTTCGCATACCCGATGGGGTGGGGGACGCTGGGCTTCGCCTTCCCGGCCTCGCTCGGCGCCGCGCTGGCCGACATCGGGCCGACGGTGTGCGTGTGCGGCGACGGCGGCTTTCTCTTTGCCTGCGGCGAGCTGGCCACGGTGGCCGAGGCGCAGCTCCCGCTCACGGTGGTGCTGGTCGACGACGGGGGCTACGGGATGCTGCGCTTCGATCAGGAGCTGGCCGGCGATGAGCCCTTCGGCGTTGACCTCGTCGGACCGGACTTCGCGGCGCTGGCGCGCTCGTTCGGGATCGGGGCGAGCACGGTGCGAGGGTTCGGCGCCGAGTTCGAGGACACCCTGCGCCACAGCGTGACCACCCCGGCGCCGTCGGTGATCGTCGTCAAGGCGCGGCTCAAGCCACCGCCCACCACCTCACCACGGTGGTATCGCCGCGCCCATGGCTGAGCCGGCCACCGGGCGCTGCCTGTGCGGCGCGGTCACCTACGAGGTCCGGGGGCCGCTGCGCGACGTGCTCATCTGCCACTGCGAGGAGTGCCGGCGCTGGAACGGGCACGCGTCGGCCTGCACCGCCGCGCGGCGCGAGGACCTGGTGCTGACCGAGGTTCGCGGCCTGCGGTGGGTGCTCAGCCCGCGCAGTGACGCCGGGGCGCGGCGGGGGTTCTGCGGCGAGTGCGGCTCGAGCCTGTTCTGGGATCCGCCCCGCCGCGACACGATCAGCATCGCGGCGGGCACCCTGGACCAGCCGACCGGACTACGGGTGGCGGCGCACTGGTTCGTGTCCGAGGCCGCCGACTACGAGCCGGTGCCCGATGACGGGCTGCCCCACCACGAGCGCAGCGCCGAGCGGGAACGCGGCGGCGCGACGGACCCCTAGAAACCCGCCCGGCGTGGGCTCAGCTCAGCGGACCCTGAGCGGGGCCCGGGTCGGCGAAGCCCGCGGGCGCGGACCACGGCCGGCCTCCGACCTCCAGCTGCCCCACCTTCAGTGATCCGATCTCGACCTCGCCGGCCTTCAGCGTCCGGATCACGGCCCGGCCGATGGCGATCCGCCCGATGGCCACGGCTCCGACCGCCATCACCGCGATCGCCAGCGGGCCCATGCTCGAGGGGCCGGTGAGTCGCGCGCCGGTGACGTGGGCGCCGACGGCGCGCAGGCCCGTCGTCTCGGTCTTGGCGTGCCGGCGCGCGAGCATGGACCCGAGGCTACCGCCGCAGCTCAGTCGGGGATATAGGCAAAGACGTCCGGGTTGGGCCCGGTGCGCCCGTCCTCGCCCTTGTCGAGGGCGGTGATCGCGCGCACGTCGTCGTCGCTGAGCTCGAAGTCGAACAGCGCGAAGTTCTCCTCGATCCGCGACGGCGTGGTGGACTTGGGGAAGACGATGCTTCCCCGCTGCAGGTGCCACCGCAGGACGACCTGAGCCGGTGTGCGATCCAACCGGGTGGCGATCTCGGTGATCACGGGATCGTCGAGCACCGCCCCCTGGGCGATCGGCGACCAGGCCTCGGTGAGGATGCCGTGGTCCTCGCCGTAGCGGCGGACCTCATCGTTGAGGAGATAGGGGTGCAGCTCGATCTGGTTGACCGCGGGGGTGATCTCCGTTTCGGCCGCGAGCCGCTCCAGGTGCGCCACCTGGAAGTTGGAGACGCCGATGGAGCGGGCCCGGCCCTGCGCCTTGAACTCCTCCATCACCTTCCAGGTCGAGACGAAGTCGCCCTCGTAGAGCGTCGGCAGCGGCCAGTGGACGAGGAAGAGGTTCACATGGTCGGAGCCCAGGGCGGAGAGGGTGTGCTCGAACGCCTGGCGGGCGTCGTCGGGGTGATGACAGGCGTTGGAGAGCTTGCTGGTGATGAACACCTCGTCACGGCTCAGCCCGGCGGCGCGGATCGCATCACCGACTCCGGCCTCGTTGCGGTACATCTCGGCGGTGTCGATGTGGCGGTAGCCGACCTCGAGCGCGGTCTGGACCGCCTGCGCGGTGTCGGAGGGCGGGATCTGAAAGACGCCGAAGCCGAGCTGCGGTATCTCGTGGCCGTCGTTGAGGGTGAGCGTGGGAACGGTGGAGGCGGTGGTCATCGTGTCGGTCCTCCTGGTGCGGTCGGAAGTGGACATCCAGTGTCACCGGCCGTGGTCATAACTTCAAATGATGATTTCCATAGTTCGATAGTCTGAGGCTATGGCGATGGACCCGCGCCGCGTCCTCACCTTCCGCGCCGTGGCGCACGAGCGGTCGTTCTCTCGGGCCGCCCGGCAGCTGGCCCTGTCGCAACCATCGGTCTCAAACCAGGTGGCAGCGCTGGAGCGCGAGATTGGCGCCCCCCTGCTCGAGCGCCGGCCCGGAGGCCTGCGTCTCACCGCCGAGGGCGAGATCCTGCTGGAGCACGCCGACGCCATCGCCGACCGCTTCGGCCTGGCCGAGCGCCAGCTGGCCGAAGCCGCCGAAGGGCAGCGC
>DATJTQ010000340.1:0-8609 GCA_035503355.1 Solirubrobacteraceae bacterium | reverse complement strand
ACACGACCACAGACCGCACCAGGTACTCGCGGCACCACACGCAGATGGCCGCGACGGTGGACCTGGGTGGCGGCGCGGTGCTGGACCTCAACAAAGCCCACGTGCCGACAGGGTGGGTGACGTTCGAAGAGGTGATCCGATTCGTGATCCACGACCTCGGAGTCAAGCCCCCATGCGGCGACGAAGCATGGCCAGGTCTCCTTGAGGACTCGGAGCGCAAATTCCACGAGGAGTTCTCCGGGCGGGACTACCGGGATTAACCGGGTCTCACAGCGCGTCACGGCGAGTGCGCGGCGCTCACGGCGCGGGTACGGGGTCAGGTGGGGCTAAACCGCAGATGGCCGGATATTGCGCCTGCCGCTGGCGCCGCGATCACTTGCTCGGCAGCCAGACGATGACCCCGGCGATCGTGAGGACAGCGAGGTACACCCACATTCGCAAGGGGACCTTGACGCCGTGAACGTGACGGACACGATCAAGGAAGTGGTAGGCGGGCACGAAGTAGGCGCCCGCGATCGCCAGCAGCAGCAGGCCACCGCCGATGTCGATCGCGTCCCCGTCGCGCAGCCCTTGTAGGAGGACCAGCACGGCCCGGAGGATGTCGCTGAGCAGTACGAACAGCACCGCCAAGAGCCAGACGAGCAGCTGGCTCGGCGGGCGCCGACGGCGCGATCGACGCCGGGCCCGTGGGAGAGCGAGAGTTTCGGGCACGAAATCGCGTATAGCAGCCAGTCCGGACGATCGGTCAGAGGCGTCCGCGGCCCCACCTACAGTCCGGCCGTGGGCAGCGCCCTCTACCACCCGGCCGCGCACACGGCGGCCCACCACATCACGCCCACCGCGCTGGCGACCGGCCTCAGCCTGCTGTTTGCGGCCGTCGCCGCCATCGCCTCAGTGGTCGCGGCGCAGAAGGCCGTCGAGACGGTGCGCCTGACGATCCGCGAGGCGCACCGCGCCGACATGCGGCGTCTGACCGACTCGCTCGACAGCATCATCACCGCCGCCACGCATATGCCCAAGGACTCCCTGGGACACGCCGTGGCAGCGACGGCAGCCTTCGGGGCTGCCCAGTCCGAACTGCGCCGGGCGTTGATGGCGGTGCGACGGGTGCCGGGCCTGCACGAGGAAATGAACCGGCTGATCGCCACCACCGCATGGCAGCGCCCGAACGCCGTCGTGATGACCGCGGCAACCGTCCTCGACAAGCTGCTCGAAGAAGACGACTAGGCCAGCACGAAAGCGGTGCCGACGGCGAGCAAGCGCCAGCGGCGCCACGCACCGGCGCGGTCGCCGTGGCGAGTGTCCGTGCGTGCGGCCTTCAGCGACCGCGGGAGGTTGAGTTAGCTGTCGTCGGCGGGGACGTAGAACTCGTCCAACATGGAGTTGAGGTTCGCGACGGGCTGAGGCTGGTCCTGTTCCCGCAGGTCCCTGTCCAAGATCTGCAGGATGCCGCGCGCCGCGTCGGCGGCCTTGTTTGCATTGCCCCCAACCCGCCACGGAAAGGCGGTCAGCGCTCTGCCGATCTGCTCGCGCGCTGCGCGGATGTCGGGGTGTTCCTCGGGCACCGCGCCGAGAGCCTACGCCGTTGCGCCGCCTAAAAATAGGCCCCTTGACTTTTTATGACGCTATATTCTCGCTTGCATGGCCGACCCGCTTACCACCCTCCGCCAACTGAGCCGTGCGGACCGTACCTACCGCAACCGCCAGGCCAAGGCCGACGAGGCGCGCGCTGACCGCGACGCGCTGATCGTGCAGGCCGTCAGGGACGGCGCCACGCAGACCGAGGTGGCACGTGCCATCGGCGTCACGGTGGGCCGGGTCAACCACCTCATCCCGCCGGACGTCCGTCCTGGGCGGGGCAAGCGACCTACGGCACGTAAAGGGCCCGCGCCGCGTCACCGGCCGGACCCATGACCACAGGAGGAGGAACCGCTCATGCAGCAGGAGAATCGTAACGCCCCGAGCCTCGCCACACCGGCCCAGGGCTTGGTCAAGACGGCGATCTTCGACCCACAGGTTCCCAAGCACGCGATGTACGTCACCGTGGATGACGATGGGGCCGCATCGATCACCATGGCGCCCGATCCGGAGCCGCAGGTCCTCGATGTGCTTCGAGCCGACTACCAGTTCGCGCTTGCGAGCGCCCTCGCTACAAATGCGGGGGTCGACGCTGGTCCGGACGGGGTCAAGTTCGCCGAGGCCACGGTCGGCGAGACCTAATCACAATGCGCGCCGCCATCTACACCCGCGTCAGCACCGAGGACCAGGCCCGCGAGGGCTACAGCCTGGGCGACCAGGTGGACCGCTGCCGCGCGCTGATCGAGCGCGAGGGCTGGCAACTGACCGAGGTCTACGAGGACGCAGGCTGGTCGGGCGACGACCCGCAACGCCCCGCGTACAACCGACTGCTGGCGGACGCGGCAGCGGGCAGCCTGGATGCCGTCGTCGTCGTCGCGCTGGACCGGTTCGGCCGCGACGCGTGGGCGGTGGAGGGTACGCTGCGGTTCTTCGACGGCCACGGCGTCCGGCTGGTGTCCACCCGCGAGGCCATCGACCGGCAGACGCCCGAGGGAACGCTGCAGACCGGAATCCTGGCCCAGTTCGCCCAGTTCGAGAAGGCCAAGATCAAGGCCCGCGCCAAGTCAGGTATCGCGGCGCGCGCCCGGTCAGGTAAGCCCTGGGGCGAGCCCGCGTATGGGTACAGCCGTGCCGATGACGGCTGGGAGCCCGACCCACGCGAAGCGGACACCGTGCGGCGCATGTACCGCTACCGCGCCGAGGACGGCATGAGTTACAGCGGCATCGCGCGGCGGCTGATCGCCGAGGGCATCCCTTCGCGTCGGGGCGGCAACTGGACGGCGACCACGGTCAAGCGGACGCTGGAGTCGCGGCACACCCTGGGGTACTTCGAGCACGGCGGCGAGTGGATCCGTGGGCGGCACGCGGCGATCGTGGACGAGGACCTGTGGCTGCGGGCGCAGGCGCTGGCGGCACAGGGCTCCAAGTACGCACCGTCCAAGGGCGGCAGGCGGCCGTCGCGTCACCTGTTCATCAACGGCCACCTGCGCTGCGGCCTGTGCGGCGAGGCGATGCTGCCCCGGGGCGACTGGTACGAGTGCCGGACCCGGAAGCAGATCAAGGGCATCCACGCCTGCGACATGCCGCGCCAGCGGCGCGAGGACGTCGACGGCCGGTTCCTGTCGCTGTTCGAGGCCAGGTTCCTGGACCTGGACAAGACGCGGGCGCACGTGGCCGCCGAGCTGGGCCGACGCGTCCGGCAGATCGACACCCAACTGGCCAACGCCGAGCGCGCCGTCGCGTCGGCGGAGGACCAGCGCAGCCGCGTCGAGGCCGACTACCTGTCCGGCGACCTGGGCGCCGCGTCGTACGAGCGTCTGCTGGGGCGCCTGGACGGCGAGGCCGCGGCGTCTGTGGCCCAGCGCGACCAGCTGCTGGCCAACGCCGACGAGGCGCGCCGGACCATCGACAACATGGACGCCGAGGAGGAGACGCTGCGGCGACTAGCAGCGCTGCGCGACAGTGTGGCCGCCCACGCCCGCGACGCGGCGTTGGCCGAGGACGTGGTGGCGCTGCGCGGGGTCATCGCCCAGGCGTTTGAGCACGCCTTCCTGGAGCCGGACGGGACCATCGGCACGCTGACCCCGGGGGTGGCGATGAGCGGCCCGTCGCTGCTGGTCATGGGCGGCGAGGTGCTGCCCGGCTGCGACGGCAGTGAGCGCGAGCTATCCACGGAGGCCGACGCCCATGGGCGGCTGCGGCTGCGGACCGACCGGTACCCGATTACCCTGCAGACTGGCGGTGAACAATGGTCACAGGCACCCCGCTGCCGCGCAAGTTGGGGATCAAGCCCGAGGCACGTGTGGGGCTGATCGGGGCGCCGCACGACTTCGACGCGGTGCTGGGCGAGCTCCCGCCCGGCGTGACCGTGGTCCGGCGGGCGCGGGGGCCGCTGGACGTGATCGTGTTCTTTGTGCAGAAGCGCTCGGAGCTCGAGCGGCGGCTGCCGGCGCTCAGGCGGGCGCTGGATCAGGCGGGCGGGCTGTGGGTGGCCTGGCCCAAGCGCAGCTCTGGTGTCGCCACCGATCTGGGCGACGGGGCGGTGCGCGAGGCGGGGCTGGCCGCCGGTCTGGTGGATAACAAGGTGTGCGCGATCGACGCGACCTGGTCCGGGCTGCGCTTCGTTTACCGGCTGGCTGACCGGACGGGCTGAGCCCTCGCCAGCACGTAGACCCGCGCGCATCCGAACTGGTGCACGGCGCTGACCGCCGGGCCGAGCTTGCGGGTGAGGTCGGCCGGGTGGTGGCAGTCGGCGACGAGCATGGCGGCGCCGGTGGAGGCGACGAAGGACCGGGACGCCGTCGCCGAGAGGTGACCACTGAAGAGGCGGTCGACCTGGTGGGCCTGGACGGGATAGTCCTGGCTCCAGTACCCGTGGCCCACCCACACCGCCCGGCCGGTCTGCGAGGGCACCACGGCGGCAAACGGCGTGGGCGCCAGGATCCCACCGGGTGGCCCGTGCGCCGTGACCCAGTCGAGCGCCTGCGCGTCGGACTGGGGCAGGTAGTACTGGACGAGCTTGTCGCTGTTGGCGGTGCGGACGAACTTGCGCGCATTGAAGGCCAGGCCGGGGATGGTGATGAGCACCAGCGCCGCGACACCGGCGAGAGCCGGCAGCCGCAGTCGCTGCCAACCGCGTACGGCGAGCACCGCCAAGGGCAGGCTGAGCCCCTGCAGCGCGTGCGGAGCGAAGGCGTTGTTGGCGAAGTAGGTGACGAAGCAGGCCCCCAGCCACAGCAGCAGCGCCTGCTCGGCGACCTCGCCGTCGGGCCGCCTCACCCCCAAGGCGGCGATCAGCGCCAGCGGGCCCAGGCCGGCGAGGAGCGCGATGGCGGGCAGGCGCGCGATGACCTCGTGGTGGCTGGCGAGCTTCCAGGCCACGTCGTGGTGCGACAGCAGGTCGTAATAGAGCAGCGGCAGCCCGGCGCCGACGGCCGGCACCGCCAGCACCACCCAGCCGCGCAGGCGCCGCAGCAGCGCCAGGCCCACGAAGATGATCCCCAGAGTGATCCCCTGCCAGGGGTGAAGCCACGACGCGATGAGTGCCGACAGCCCCGCCACCGCCAGGGGCGCCATCGCCACAGACCGGCGCCGCGCGGGGCGTGACGGGCGCATCGCACGGCCGGCGACGATGGGGCCGCGGCGCGACCGCAGCGTGGAAGCGCCGCCGCCGCTGGGCTCAAGGGCACGCTCGATGGCCAGCAGCGACACCGGGACGAGCGCCAGGCCGATCGCGCTGGCCGTGTACCCCCACAGCTTGTCGGCGGCCAGCAGCTCGTCGCCGAGCAGGTACAGCGAGAAGCCGAACGAGCCCGACCCCCATTGCGTCCAGCTGAACAGCGCCGCCAGCGGCGTGCAGAGAAAGAGGGAGATCGTCACCGCTGCCGCCCGCGAGAGCAGCTCCTCGCCGAAGAAGCGCCGCGCCCAGGCGATGGTGGCCAGGCCCAGAGCCACGATGCCGACGAGCTTCCAGACCATGTAGGAGGAGACCAGCGACACGCCGAGCCGGTACAGCACGCCGCTGATGGCGAACATCGGCTGCAGGTAGACGTGCCCGCCCTGCGAGAAGCTGAACAGGTCCGAGGTCAGCCCGCCGTGTGCGCTGGCGTCGCGGATCCAGGCCAGGTACTGCAACTGGTCGGCGCCGAGGACGCCATCGGCGCCGATCAGCCCATCGGCGCCGGTGAAGCGGGCATGCAGCTGCCCGGCGTGGACGAGCAGCAGGACGAGCGGGAACAGCGCCCAGGCCGCCAGGCCCGCCAGCAGCACCGCCTCCACCGGGGAGACACGCGGCCCTCTCTGCGGCATGGCGGGCAAGACTAGTGCGGGCGCCGCGGTGAGCGGCGCCCGCCTGCCTTGTCGCCGGCGCCGCCGGTCAGCCGGCGGTCACGTGGTCCACGCGGTTCTCCGGCGCGACGTAGCCGGTACCGCGGTAGTCCACCGTCACCTTCAGCCTGACCGGTCCGCGGCCGTGGAGCTTGCGGAAGCTCGCCCCGACCGAGAACTTGCAGTTGGACTCGACCGGCGCCACCACGAAGGCGAGTTGCCGGCGGCCGTTGTAGAAGCGCACGCCGACGTTGCCGGCGCACCGCTGCGCCACCGGGATGGAGCCGGCGCCCTTGAGCGACCCCGACGTGGTGAACGCGAACGGGGAGCGCTTGTCGCGGCTGGGCGACGTATGCGCGGTCATCCGCGGCGAGGGGCGAGTTGACGGCTCGGTGAAGAACGTCGCGTCGGCGCCCGTCGAGATGATGCTCGAGCCGTGGAAGGCCACCAGCCGGTAGTGGAACAGGGTGCCCGGGGCCAGCCCCGACAGCGGAGCGGACACCGACAACGGCGTGTCGACCGCGGGAAGGGTGCCGGCGAAGACCTGGAGCCCGTACGCCGTGGTCAGCCCGTACTGGATGGTCCACGTCGTGGTCGCGCCCTCCGGGTTGATCACCCCGGTGGGGGTGGCCACGGTCTTGCCCACGTTGACCGCCGCGCCGGTGACCACCGCCGCCGGCGGGTGACCGGAGGTCGTGAAGGTGCGATCACTACCGCTGGCTGCGCCGCCGGCGTTGATCGCGCCGAGGCGATAGTGGTACGTGGTGCCCGGCGTCAGGCCGGAGATGGTGATCTGGACGGCGACCGCCTTCGTGCCCGCCTTGATCTTGTGCACCGCGGTCGTCGCTCCGTAGGCGGTGGTCGGACCGTAGGTGAAGTCGTATTGGGTGGCGTTCCCGTTGGGATTGATCACGCCGTTGAGCACTGCGCTCGTGTTGTTCACCTTCGTCGCGCCGCCCGTCGTCGCCGACGGCGAGCCCGCCGCGGACGCGACGCCGGCTACCGAGACCCCGACAACCATGGACAGGACAACGACCTGCAAGATGCGCCTCATTGATGCCTCCCTCGCGGATTCTGCGCTTTCTATACCCGCGGGTGGTCGGAAGTTGCGCGCGAGGGGAGGATGAACCCTGTAGGCGATGGGCGCTGGCGGGCCGCGAGGCGTGGCAAGCGCTCCGAGGAGCGTGAGGAAGGTTTTCGGCCGTGGCGACGTCGGGAGGCTGTAGATGGTGGTGGTGATCTCTGACCGGCTGCTGGAAGGCAGCGACGGCCTGCTCGACGGCGAGGGCGACGAGCGGCTCGTGCGGCTCGTGCAGATGGGCCACGATGCGGCCTTCGCCGCCATCGTCCGTCGCTACGAGCGCGAGCTGCAGGCCCAGGCCCATCACCTGACCTCGGACGGGAGGGGGGAGGACGCCGTCCAGCAGGCGTTCCTCAATGCCTTCTCGGCTCTGCGGGGCGGCGCGCGGGTGCGCCACCTGCGCGGCTGGCTGCACCAGATCCTGCGCAACGAGGTGATGCGAGCGCGCCTGCCCATCGACGCGCCCCTCGACGCGGTGGTGGAGGGCGGCGAGACCCTCGAGGACACCGTCCAGCGCCGTGCCGCCGCGCACGCGGCGTTGGCAGAGCTCCGCGCGCTGCCCGACCGCCAGCGCGACGCCCTGCTCGGTACCGCAGTCCTCGGCTTCCCCCGCGCCCACGTGGCGCACACCATGGGGCTGTCCGAAGGCGCGGTGCGCCAGCTGGTGCACCGCGCGCGGCTGCGCCTGCGCCAGGGGCTGACGGCGCTCATCCCGTTTCCGCTGGTCAGGTTCTTCGGTGCCGCCCGCTCGGGCGTCGACGCGGCCCCGGACGCGGCGGTGGGTGCCGGGGCGGCGGCCGCCTCCGGCGGCCTCGCCATCAAGATGGGGGCGCTCGTCGCTTCGGGGGTCGTGGCCACCGGCCTCGCAGTCACCCACTCGTTCCCCTCGCGCCACCACCCCGCCGGCGGAAAGGCGGCCCACCGCGCCCCTCACGCCCGTGTCGCGTCGACGTCTGCATCTGAGTCGTCGTCATCGGCGGCCGTCCCGGGCCACCGGCCGGTGAGCACTGCACTGCGTCTGGGTGATCCCGCTGCAAACGCTGCTCGCGAGGGCGAAGCGGGGCGTGCCGCGCTTGAACGGCTCTCCCGCGCACAGTCCGGTCGTAGCCGTGGAGGGTCGGGCGCCGGCCGTGGGCGCGCGGACGGCCGCGGCCACCAGGGGTCCGGCACGAGCCGCGGCGACGACGGCGGGTCGGGCTCGACGCCCGGGTCGGCGGGAACCTCGGGCGGGTCGGGCTCTCATGAGGGCGCTGTCTCCTCGGTCGCCACCAGCGGGAGAGGCGACGGGCAGTCCTCCGGGGGTGACACCTCCGTCGAGGACGGCGGAGGCTCGGGCTCGGGCAGGGGCAAAGAGAATTCCCCCGGCTCGCGTGACCTTTCCGGCTCGTCTGACTCTTCCTCCTCGTAACCCCGAGATGCGTCGCCGCCAGGACCGCGGCGGCGAAAAGGAGGAATCCCTCGATGCGACGGATCATGTACACCATCCTCGCCTGCACCGCGCTGTCAGTGGCGGTGCCTGCCGTGGCTCTGGCGCACGACGGCCACAGCGGCCACCATCACAAGCGCCATCACCATTTCCGCCACGAGAAGTTCGTCGGTCATCGTCATGACCGCAACTTCGGCA
>DATJTQ010000339.1:0-8186 GCA_035503355.1 Solirubrobacteraceae bacterium | reverse complement strand
GCGTCCCAGGTGCGCTCCGCCACGGTGGCCAGCGCGGTCTTGCGCAGACGCTCGCGCAGCGCCGGCTCGCGTACCACGGTGAGGAGCGAGGCAGCCAGTGCCTCCGCGGACGGGTCGGCCAGCAGGCCGGTCTCGCCATGGGCGATGAGTGAGGTCGGGCCGCCCTCGGCGACCGCCACCACCGGCAGCCCGGAGGCCTGAGCCTCGAGGATGACCTGGCCGAAGGTGTCGGTGCGGCTGGCGAAGAGGAAGGCGTCGGCCGAGGCGTAGGCGGCGGGCAGGTCAGAGCCCGACAGCCACCCGAGGAAAGTGCCGTGATCGCCGAGACGCTCGCGCAGGATGCCCTCCTCGGGGCCGCCGCCGGCCAGGATCAGGTGCAGCCGCGGGTCCTCTTCGCGAGCGCGCAGGAAGGCATCGGCGAGAAGGTCGACGCCCTTCTCCTTGGTGAGGCGCCCGCAGTACATGACGTTGACCTTGCCGCCGAACATCTCCGCGTCGCGCAGCCGCGGATCGAAGCGGTCCAGATCGACGCCGCGGTCCCAGCGGGCGACCTTGGTGGAAGCGATTCCGAGCTCGGCCAGGCGCTCGTCGCTGGCCGGGCTCGGGGACAGGACCACGTCGCAGGCGCCGTAGAAGGCGCCGAGCGCCGCTCCCGCGATGGCCTCCAGCTGGGCCGCGCCGGAGCGCAGGCCCGCATAGGCGGCCAATTCCGTGTGGTAGCTGCCGATCACCGGCAGGTCCAGGACTCGGGCCAGCAGCCACGCCCCGATCCCGGACGGCCCGGGGGAGGTGAGGTGGACGAGGTCGTAGCGGCCCTCCGCCAGCGTCTCGACGATCGCCGGGAGGCTGGGGACGCCGACCTTCAGCCCCCGGTAGAAGGGGATGTCGATCTCGGCCACCGCGCTGAGGCGGCGGTCGACGTCACAGTCGGTGCCGATGACCTCGACCTCGTAGCCGGGGACGCCGCGCTCGCGGATCTGCTGGATGGTGTGGGTGACCCCGTGCATGCCGCCCAGCCCGTCGGCCACGAGCGCGACCCGGGGCCGGTCGCCGTCGGAGCGGGTGAGCTTGAACTTCTCCCGGCCCAGGAAGGCGGCCGCGGCGGCGTAGGGGATGCCGGGGATGCAGGCGTCAAACAGCGCGGTGGCGTGCGCGCCGAGGTTGGCGGCGGTCTGCTCGGGGTCGGCGACGATCTCCTGGACGGCTGAGGCCAGCTTGCGCTCGTGGATGCGGCGGGCGCGGCGGCACAGGTCGGGGTGGCTGAGCTCACCCTCCTGGAGCAGCTCGAGCAGGGTCTCCTCGTCGAGGGGGTGCGTGGGGTCCTCATTCATGGAGGCCAGCCAGGCGCGCAGCAGCGCCCGCGCGTCGTCGGGACCGAGATCGGTGCCGGCCTTGCCGCGCCGCACATCGCCCTCGCGCATGACCCGCTCGACGATCTGCAGCACCGCGGCGGGGTTCGGCCGCCCGGTCTTCTCCGAGGGAGCGAGGCTGCGGATGGCCAGCGACATGGCGGCGTGCGTCCATTTCGCCGCGGAGCCCTGGGAGCCGTGGGCCTCGGCGTGGCCGGCGCGCACGTGGGCGAGGAACTCCCGCGGAGTCGCCGCGCGCGGCGTCTCGGTGAAGGTGCGGCCGATGTCGATTCCGGCGTGGTCGTCGGATCCGCCGATGGCGGTGCCGCCATGGGTCTCGATGTAAACGAACGCCGGCAGGTTGAGCTCCTTGGCCCGGGAGCCGTTGCGGGTCTCCCAGATGGGGAACAGCTGGGCCAGGCGGCGGCGGTGGCGCGCGGTCAGCGGCGCCTCCACCGCATAGAACGGGTGCGCCAGGGCGGTGGTGATCTCGTGCTCCTGGAGATACGCCGCACAGTTCTCGACGCTGTCGTTGTGGGCCTGCAGCCACTCGTGGTCGTCGGGGGTGATCCCGTAGCAGAGCACGTGGACCGCCTGGGGCTCGCCGGCGAACCAGACCGTCAACTCCTCGGAGATGAACGTGTCGGGCAGATGGGCGATGGCCAGCGCGCCCTCGATGGTGTCGTGATCGGTGATCGTGACGAAGTCCATGCCGCGGCGCTTGGCCAGCTCATAGACCTCTTCGGGGGGCGTGGCACACTCCGGCAGGCTCAGCGACCGCTGGATCCCGAGCTTCGACAGCTCCGACGCTGTCGAGTGGACATGCATGTCGGCGCGACTGTTCTCGTTCATGGCCCACAGCATTGGCGCGGGGGCATCCAGGCCCGTGAAGAAGGCGCACACATCCTGTAACGATCCTGTGAAGCGGGGCATGCGTGGCCCGCTCGGGCGAGAACCATGGAGCACATGGCGCCGCCGGAGCTGTCGATTGCTGCCCAAAGTGACTCCGCGCTGCTGGAAGTGGGCCGTCTGCGCATCGAGGTGTCCGTGCGCCCCTTCGCGTTCACCATCCGCCGCGACGGACGCCGCCTGATCCGGGCCGGCGGCGCCTGGCTGGCCGACGGTGAGGTGTGTGACCAGTTCGTCCAGTTCACCGAGGGCGTCATCGCTCACGAGGAGCGCACGCCCGCCCAGCGGGCCCGCCACGCCATCCTCATGCGCGAGACCGACCGCGGCGTCTGCCTGAGCTTTCGCCTCGACGGCGGCCGCGCCGTGCACGCCCGGATCGAGGTGGTGGCGGCCGATCGCGTCCGTCTCACGCTGCAAGCCGACGGCGAGCCGCTGCGCTTGGGCTTTGACTGGGACCGCCGCACCGACGAGCACCTGGTGGGCCTGGGGCTGCGCCACCACGCCCGCTTTGACCAGGCCGGCCGCGACATCCAGCTCGGGGCCGATCGCCGCTACACCGGGCCTGACTGCCCCGCCGAGATGCTGGCCGAGGGTGGGGTCCCGCAGGGGGACTGCGCTCCCGTTCCATGGCTGCTCTCCAGCCGCGGCTACGGCATCCTGTGCCGGACCGACGCCAACGGCACCTGCTTTGATCTCGCCGGGGAGCGGATCTCGGTCTCCACCCGCGCGCACGCCGGGCCGCTGGTGCTCGATGTCCTCTGCTCCGGGACGCCCGCGGCCAACCTGCGGGCGTTGTGCCGCCTCACCGGCTTTCCCATGCAGCTGCCGGAGTGGGGCTACGGCTTCTGGAAGAGCCGCGACGTCCACGAGCACCAGGACGACGTGCTCGACGACTACGAGGGCTTTCGCCGCAACGCGATCCCGCTCGACGCGGTCGTCATCGATTCGCCGTGGGCCACCCAGTACAACACGTGGCGCTTTAACCCGCATCAATTCCCGGACGCTCACGGAATGGTCAACCGGATGCGGGCCGACGGCGTCCGCACCGTCGTGTGGGTGACCCCGTGGGTCAACCTCGACTCCCGCGATGGGCAGATCCCGCCCCAGCCGGGGTCTGAGCGCCTGCACGCCCAGCCCGCCCCCAACTACGCTCCGGCGGCGGCCGCCGGTCACTTCGTGCGCGAGCCCGATGGTGAGCCGTTCGTCACCAAGTGGTGGATGGGGACCGGTTCGGTGGTGGACTTCACCAGCCCCGCGGCGGAAGCGTGGTGGCGCGAATCGGCCAAGCGCGTGCTGGAGCTGGGCGTGGCCGGGATCAAGGCCGACGACGGCGACGGCTACTACATCCCCGACCGGGTGAGGCTGGCCGACGGGCGCAGCGGCGCCGAGGCCGCGTGGGCGCTGGGCGGGATGCACCGCGAATGCCTGCAGCGCGCCCTCGACGAGGTCCATCCCGGTGAAGGGGTGCTGTTCGGCCGCAGCGGGTGGACCGGGCAACACGCCGTTGGGCTGACCTGGGGCGGTGACCAGGTGTCTGACTTCTGGTCGCTGCGCGTGCTCATCGTCGCGGCGCTCACCGGCGCCTGCACCGGGATCTCGAACTTCTCCCATGACGTCGGCGGCTACCTCGGCCACAAGCTGGTGGAGCGCTGCCCGCCTGAGCTGCTCGTGCGCTGGCTGCAGTTCGGCTGCTTCTCGCCGCTCATGCACGCCCACGCGCGAATGCCGCAGGAGCCGTGGAACTACGGCGACCGGGTGCTGGACCTCTATCGCGCCTACGTGCTGTTGCACGAGCAGCTCGTGCCCTACATCCGCGCCGCGGCGCTCACCGCGGCGCGCACCGGGGTCCCGATCATGCGCCCGCTGTGCCTCACCGACCCGTCCGACCCCCGCGGGTGGAGCATCGCCGACGCCTACGGCTTCGGCCCCGCGCTATGGGTCGCTCCGGCGCTGGAGCAGGGGATGCGCGAGCGCGAGGTCCCGCTGCCGCGCGGCGAGTGGGTGGAGACCTGGTCAGGGCAGACGGTCCGCGGCGGGGGCGATGTGGTGGTCCCCGCGCCCATCGATCGCATCCCGGTGTGGGTACGGGCCGGCTCGATCATCGTCACTTACCCGGCCGCGCACGTGGCCGCCGGCCTGGGGGACGTGCCGGAGCCCGAGCGCCCCCTCCAGGCCACGCTGTGGGGAGAGCCGCCGCTGGGCCACGTCGCCGCGCGACTGGCCGACGGGACCCGGATCGCGTGGCGGGCAGGGGAGTGGGAGCTCCCCGAGGGGCGCCAGGTGACCGTCGTCGTGCGCTGATCTATGCTCGCGCCGTGCACTTCGCGGAGCTGACTGATGTCGAGCAGCGGGTGCTGGGCTGCCTGATCGAGAAGCGCTGGACGACGCCTGACCAGTACCCGCTGTCGCTCAACGCGCTGCGCCTGGCCTGCAATCAGTCCACCAACCGCGACCCCGTCACCGACTACGGGGAGAGCCAGGTCCGCGACGCCGCCCAGCGGTTGTCCAAGTACGGGTTGGCCCGCCTGGCCAGCGGCGCGGGCTCCCGCGCCACCAAGTACCGCCACCTCGCCGAGGAGGGGCTCGGGCTCGATCGCGAGCAGCTCGCCGTGCTGGCGGTGCTGCTGCTGCGCGGCCCGCAGACCCCCGGTGAGCTGAAGACCCGCAGCGACCGCATGGCCCATCTCGCCTCGCTCGATGACGTCGAGCGCGTGCTGGGCGAGCTTGGCGACAAGGGCTACGCCGAGCGGCTGAGCCGGCGCCCTGGGCAGAAGGAGGACCGGTTCCGCCAGTTGCTGGGCGGGGAGACCGGCGGGGTGAGTGCCGCGCCGCCGGTCGCCGTCGGCGGCTTTGACGAGCCGGTCGCGCCGGTGGAGGCCCATGCGGCGCCTGACCGCTTCTACGACGAGGCGGCGCCTGCGCCCGCCGCGCCGCCGGCGTTTGCCCCGGCGGCGGCGAGCAACGGCGCGCTCGAGGCTCGGGTGGCGGCGCTCGAGGCCGAGGTCGCCGACCTCAAGGCTCAGCTCGCGGACCTGCTGGAGTAGCCCGGCGGGCGGCTCAGCCGGGGAGCGCGAGCCCGATCACGTACAGCGCGCCACCCACGATCACGCCGGCGAGCGTCATCTCCAGGCCGGCGGCCCACCATGACCGCAACGTCACCAGCGACTTGGCCGCGCCGACCAGGAAGTGCGCCACCAGGGAGATCACCGCGGCCACCACGATGGCCACCGTCCCAGTGGTGAAAAAGAAGGGGATGACGGGGATGATGGCGCCCAGTCCGGTGGAGATCCCGGCGGCGACGGCCGCCTGGACCGGGTCACCCCCGCCGGTCCCGGTGATCCCGAACTCCTCGGCGGCGAGCGCCTGGAGCATGGCGTCGGGATTGCGCGACATCTGCTCGGCCAGCTGGTCGGCGACCGCCTCGTCAACGCCCTTGAGCTGGTAGAAGAGCGAGAGCTCCTCCTTCTCCTCCTCGGGATGGGCGGCGAGCTCCTGGCGCTCGCGCTCGAGGTTGGCGGCCGCGACCTCGGCCTCGGAGCGCTCCGCCAGGAAGGCGCCGGTGGCCATCGACAGCGCGGAGGCGATGGCGCCGGCGAGGCCGGCGGTGAGCACGGCGCTTGACCCCGCGGTGGCGCCCGACACGCCGGCGACGATCCCGAACACGGCGGCCAAGCCGTCGTTGGCGCCGTAGATCGCGCCCGAGATCCAGCTCGCCCCGGTGCGATGCCACTTCTCGCGCCCGAGGATCTTGTCCAGCCGTGCCTGGAGAAGGCCCCCGCCCACCACAGCAATGGGGGGACCGTCGCCTCGGTCGTGCGGGGGCGCGGCGGGCGGCGCGGCCACGGCGCCGTCGCCGAAGTCCCGTCCGCCTCCGGCGCGCATGTCGGCCACCGCCATCGAATGCGACCGCTCCTCGCGGCGGATCTCGCGCAGCAGGTGGTCGGTGACCGAGTCCCCGGTGGGTCGCTTGTAGAGGTCGTCGACCTCTTCGTCCTCGGCGGCCTCGCGGGCGGCCAGCAGCCGGTCAATCGGCGCCACGCGCGCCTGCAGACGCAACCACACCGGCACCCTGACGGTGTCGGGATTGGGGATCGTGATCCCCAGCTCGGTCATGCGCGCCTCCAAGCGGTGGCGGTGGTTGGCCTCGGCATCGGCCATCTTGCCCAGGATCTCGGCCTCCCGTGGCTCCAGGCGCCGGGCGATCAGGCGATAGACGGCGCCGGCGAGGATCTCACCGCGCCAGGCCGTGAGCAGGCGCTCAGAGACTTCGCGGGGCGGCGCGGACATCGCGTCT
This sequence comes from Solirubrobacteraceae bacterium, assembly GCA_035503355.1. Lineage (GTDB taxonomy): Bacteria > Actinomycetota > Thermoleophilia > Solirubrobacterales > Solirubrobacteraceae > Palsa-465. The sequence continues at coordinate 1,634 of DATJTQ010000339.1, read as the reverse complement.
AGCGTACCCGCCGACCCCGCTAGTTTCTGAGCTGACGGATGTCCCCGCTCTCGCACATCGACTTCCGGCCGGGCGGCGTCGACTCCGGCGACGGCGGCCGTCTGGCCCAGGACATGCGCGACGAGATCGCCGTGATGTACGAGGGCCTGGACCTCGATGGGGACACGATGCCCAAGGCCGGAGCGGCGGAGCTCAGCGCGCCCGGCGGCGCCTTTGTCGTCGGCTATCTCAACGGCACTCCGGTCTGCTGCGGCGGGGTCAAGCGTCTTGACGACTGCCGCTGTGAGATCAAGAAGATGTACGTGATCCCGGAGCGGCGGGGCCAGGGCGTGGCCCGGGCGCTCCTGCGCGAGCTCGAGGACGTGGCTCGAGGGCTCGGCTATCGGATCGCCCGGCTGGACACCGGGCCCAAGCAGGGCAACGCCGAGGGCCTCTACCGCGACGAGGGTTACACCGAGGTGCCGGACTTCAACGGCAACCCGGTCGCGGTGTTCTGGGGCGAGAAACCGCTGTGACGGCAGCCGGGCGTGACTACAAGTAAACTTATAAGTTTACTTAGCGACCCGCTGCTGCTACGGGATGCCGATCTCGGAATTGTCGCCCACCATGAAGCGGTAGGCGCGAGGCTGGCGTTCGCCGCGGCCGATCTTGACGTTACGGCCCAGCAGGGATGACTCCATGCGCCCATCGAGGTCGCGGACCTCGGACCCGCTGAGGAGAATCGAGTGCTCCACCTCCGCGTTCGCGAGGACGCAGTCATCGCCGATCGCGGTGTAGGGGCCGACGTAGGCGTCGCGGAGCTGTGCCCCGGCGCCGATAATGGCGGGACCGCGGACAGAGGAGCGCTCCAGCCGCGCGCCCGCCTCGACGATCACGCGGCCGTCGACCTGGGAGTCGATCAGCTCTCCGTCAACGCGCGTCTCGATGGTGTCCAGGACCAGTCGATTGGCCGCCAGCATGTCGTCGAGACGTCCGGTGTCCTTCCACCACCCGGCGACGATGTGAGGGTCGACGCGCATGCCGCCGTCGACGAGGTGCTGGATGGCATCGGTGATCTCCAGCTCGCCGCGGGCCGAGGGGGAGATGGCCCGGGCGGCGTCGTGGATGGCCGCGGTGAACATGTACACCCCGACCAGGGCGAGGTTGGTCTGCGGCTGCTTGGGCTTCTCGACCAGCCGCACCACGACGCCGTCGCTGAGCTCAGCGACGCCGTAGTTCTCGGGATCGGCCACCTCGGTGAGGAGGATGAGGGCGTCCGGCGTGTGTTGGTCAAAGGCACGCACGAGGTCCCCGATGCCGCCCTGGAGCAGGTTGTCCCCGAGGTACATGACGAAGGGCGTGTCGCCCAGGAAGGGCTCGGCGGTGAGCACGGCGTGGGCGAGCCCCGCGGGCTCGTCCTGGAGGATGTAGGTGATGCGCACCCCGAAGCGCTCGCCGTCGCCAGTGACCTCCCGGATCTCGTCGCCGGTCTCGGGGGCGATGATGATCCCCACCTCCTGGATGCCGGCGTCGGCCATGGCCTGGACGGCGTAGAAGAGCACCGGCCGGTTGGCGACCGGGACCAGCTGCTTGGCGCTGGTGTGGGTGATCGGTCGCAGGCGGGTGCCCTTGCCGCCGGACAGGATCAGGCCCTT
>DATJTQ010000338.1:0-5973 GCA_035503355.1 Solirubrobacteraceae bacterium | reverse complement strand
AGGTGAGGAAGCACAGCGAGCCGGAGGCCAGGCGCGTCTGCACCTCGTCGGGGATCTCCCCCTCCGGGATCAGAGTCGCCACGGGCCCCTGCACGGATTGAACCCGGCACTCGATGCAGTTGACCTCCCAGTCGACCTTCGCATCGAGGTCGACCCGGACGGACTGATTCTTGACCAATCGTCGCATTACATGGACGTAATCGGCAGGGGACCCGTTTGTGTTTAGCACAAAGAGCACGATTGCCTGCGAGGGCGTCCGACCGATGACGGAGGCCTTCGGTCAGGGCCGGAACCGGGCGATGCGGGCGCGGCCGACCCGCGCCGGCCGATCAGGCGGCCACGTCGGCCAGCTCGCGGGCGCGCTGGCGCCACAGGGCCAGGCGCGGACGCAGGCCCAGGCGGTCCAGCAGCTCGAGGTCGAGGCCCGCCGCGGGCGGCTGGTCCTCAGCGGGCGGGCGCAGCTCGTTGGCCAGCCCGTTGGCGATGTGTACCGCGGCGATACCGTCGAAGGCGAGCCCGTCCACCGCGGAGGGGTCGTGGTGATGAGCGACGGCCTCGACGATGCCGTCGGGCAGGCCCCACAGCGAGAGCAGGTGCGCCCCGACGTGCGCGTGGGTGACACCGTCGGTCTCGGCCTCGATGACGTGGACCGGGACCTGGCGCGCGAAGGCCTGTTCGTTGAGCTCGGCCCAGCGGCGGTCGCCGTCGGAGATGAGCACGAGCTTGCCGATGTCGTGCAGCAGGGCCGCGGTGACGGCCTCCTGCTGGGCGCGCCCGGCGGGCAGGATCGACGCCGTGATGCGCGCCACCAGCATCGCGTGAGCCTGGAAGTCGTCGAGCGAGAAGTCCGAGTCACCGCGCGGCGCGACCTTGCCGAACGCCTCGGCGGTGAGCGCGAGCGAGCGGATGGTGTCGACGCCCAGGTACATGACCGCGTCGCGCACCGAGGTCACCGTGGAGGTGAGGCCGAACAGCGCGGAGTTGGCGAGCTGGAGCACCTTGGCGCTCATGGCGACGTCGTGCTCGAGCACGGCGGAGACCTGGTGGGGCTGCCAGTCAGCGTCCGAGAGCACCTGGTTGAGCTCCATGTAGACGCCCGGGCGTGACGGCAGCGCGGTGGTGGCCATCGTCTTGCGGAAGGCCTCCACCTCTCCCGTGCGGGCGTGGAGCGCAGCCGAGCGCTTGATGAGGACGCTGAGGTCCTCGACGTTGCACGGCTTGGAGAGGAGACGGTGCGAGACGATCGTGGCCAGACCGGGCTTGGTCGTGGCCGACAGGATCATCCGGATCGCGGTGGGGTGCTCGTCGCGCACCCGTGTGAGGAGCGTGACGCCGTCCATCGGGGCCATCTGCTCCTCGGCGACGATGACGTCCACCTGATCCTGGGACAGCGCGGCCAGCGCCGCCTCGCCGCCGGCGGCGTATTGCACCTGCCAGGCCCCGGCGTGAGGATCGAGCGCCGACTGGAGGGCGCCGAACGTGTCAGGCCGGTCGTCGACGAACAGAATCCGCTTGGTGGCGCCCTCAGCGGACGTGCCCAAGGTGCTTTGCAGGTCGCGCTCGACAGCCAGACTCATCGTGCTGGCAGTATCGTCGGCCTGACCGGCGTCCTTGACTGCGCAGACCCGCTCCACGGGGTCCACAGGGCACTCGGTACCGCGTCGTACCGCGCCGCTGCTGGCACGTCGGCCCATTCGGCGCTGTTTCGGCGGACTGGACGGTTGATGGATCCCCGGCGTAGGCCGGCGGCTCGCCTCCGATGCGCCGCCGGGAGTCCACGTCCTCTGTCCCGGAGTCCAGCGGCACGGCGGCGGGCAGCGTGAACCAGACGGTCTTGCCGGACGGGTCCTCGGGGTTCACTCCCCAGCTTTCGGAGAGCATGTCGACGATCTGCAGGCCCCGCCCGCTCGGCTCGTCAGGGCCGGGGGAGCGCATGGTCGGCGTGCCCGACCCCGAGTCGGTGACCTCGACGCGGATCTCGCGCTCGGACCCGACGATCGTGATGTGAAAACTCGCTCGCTCGTGGCGGATGCAGTTCGTCGCCAGCTCGGAGACCATCAGCTCCACCGCCTCCAGGGTGGAAGCGGGACTCCCGCTGAGCGAGTCGATGGCGAACCGCCGTGCTGCATGCACGGATTGCGGAATCGCCGGGAAGGTCCGCATGCGTCTCATGTTGCCGCCCCCAGCTTCTCTGTCAAGCCCATGGCACCGATCACCCTGCGCAAGAGCGGCGGGGGCTCGCGCAACTCGAACTCCTGGACCGCGCTGGCCCATCGCACCCAGAGCGCGATCGCGGAGCTGTCAGCGAAGCGCACGCCGCCGACGTCGACGGTCAGCGACGTGATCCCGTGGCGCAACACCTCGTCGACACGGGCGGCCAGTGGATCGATACCGCTCATGTCGAGCTCCCCGTCGATGCTGACCGTGGCGTGATGCTCTGAGTCGATCACCACGTCGAAACTGATCAGCTGCTCAGACTGCCCCTCTAGCTCAGCCATTTCACCCCTACCTTGTCCATCTCACCCCTACTATCGCAATATCGTCCTGGGCGCGTCCATTGGCCATTTCGCTCACGAGCGTGCCCAGCAGTTCTGAAAGGCCTACATCATGGCTGTTCGCCGCGGCGCGCAGCCGGTCAAGGCCCTGATCAAGGCTCTCTCCCCGACGTTCCACCAGCCCGTCGGTAAAGGCGACAACCGTCGCCTCTGGCGGAACGGTCACCGTCGTCGAGGCGTAGACGGTGTCCTCCTGGACCCCGATGGGCAGGCCGATCTTCGCATCCGCGTAATGACTGTCGCCGTGTGAGAGCACCAGCGGGGGCAGGTGCCCGGCGCTGGTGATGTCCAACTGCCGCGCCTGCATGTCAACCGTGGCACACAACACCGTGGCCAGTTGTCCGCTCTCGGACACGTTGACCAGCCGGCTGGTCTTGGTCAGGATCTCCGCCGGCGTGTCGCTCTGGGCGGCGTAGGCGCGAATCGCGTAGCGCAACTCCGCCATGGTGGTGGCCGCGCGCAGGCCGTGACCCGAGACGTCGCCCACGACGAGCAGCAGCCGCCCCTCGTCCAGGTCGATCACGTCGTACCAGTCGCCGCCGATGTCCATACCCTCCTCACCGGCCTCGTAGCGAGCGCTGGTCTGGATGCCCGGGATCTGGGGCAGACGGTCAGGCAGCAGCGCGTGCTGCAGCGTCTGGGCGATCCCGCGCTGCTCGGCGTAGAGGCGCTCGTTCTCGTTGGCGGTCACCTCCAGACGCCCGGCGAGGTCCTCGGCGCGCCGGCGCCGCTGGGACAGGCGCAGCGTCACGAAGCCCGCGGCGATCGCCAGCACCGTGCCCAGCACCGCGATGATCCACGGCAGGTTCTTGGGCAGCGAGCCGGCCAGCGCCACGCGGGAGGACATCGCCAGCGTCAGCGCGTTGTTCCCGTAGGGCACGGTCTGGGCGTAGGACGGCGACGGCAGCGGCAGGTGCTTGACGCTGGTCACCAGCAGGGACTGCGCGGTCTGCTTGTCCCCGAGGAAGATGGCGTAGTCCAGGCCCGAGAACTGGTTCTTGCTGGCCAGGCGCGACCGGCGATCGACCGGCAGCGCCCGCTCGCCGTACACCAGGTACGGGCCCGACGAGGAGTTCGCATAGGCATAGCCCAGCCGCGGATCAGGGGACTGCAGCAGGCCGATCACGTTGACGATCGGCGTACGGCCGGCGCCTCCCAGGACCCCGGCGGCGTTGCCCCGCGTCGTGATCAGCTTGGGCTGCGGACCAACCACCGCGATCGGACCTTGGCTCAGCGCGCCCACCTTCCACAGCGAGAGCGAGAGGAACTGTGTCGGCTTGGCGCCGACCTGCGGCGTGGCCAGACGCCGGAACCGGGCCACGCTGCCGTTGGTGAAGTTCGCCTGCTCGGCCGCGGCCGCCAACGACGCGGTGGTGCCGGGAACCGATTCGCCCAGCAGAGCGGCGGCGTCGCGGACCCGCAGGTTGAGCAGGCGCTTCTCGTTGGAGGTGTACTGGGACTGCGAGACGAGGACCAGAACGAGGGTCACCAGCAAGCCGATGAGCAGGGTCGCCACCGGCAGCCAATAGAGATCGAGCGAGCGCCGCGGCTCACTGGCCGCGTCGTCTGGCACGGCCGCCTCGCCCCCGCGACTGGCCGCCGGCCGCTGCACTGACTCGACTGAATTCAACAGCTGCCTCTCTGGCTTTGTTCGGCGTGTCGGGCTACGCCTCCCGCAGCGCGCCACAGTCTCGCATACGCCCGCTTTTCGGGGAAGTGGGCGAGAGCTTTCCGGCGCGCTTGCGTCGCGCAACCGCTCGGGACGCGTCAGACTCCGATCACGGGACGGTGAAGGCGCGGCGCGCCCGGGCCGCGGGCGCCTGGGCGTCGCAGCCGTCGAGGTGGTCATTCACCAGGCCCATCGCCTGCATGAACGCGTACACGGTGGTGGGGCCCACGAACCGCCAGCCCCGGCGCTTGAGATCCTTGGCCAGCGCCTGGGAGTCCTCGGTGTGCGCGAGCTCGGCCAGCGCGGCGCGGTCCAGCCCGGCCGTCCGCCGCTCGGGGACATAGCTCCAGATGTAGTGCGCGAGCGAACCCTCCGCGGCGACGAGCTCCACGGCCCGCTGGGCATTGTTGATCACCGCCTCGATCTTCCCGCGGTGGCGCACGATGCCCGCATCGCCGAGCAGGCGGACAACGTCGTCGTCCCCGAACCCGGCCACCGTGTTGAAGTCAAACCCGGCGAACGCCGCCCGAAAGGCCTCGCGCTTGCGCAGAATCGTCAACCACGAGAGACCGGCCTGGAACCCCTCGAGGCTGAGCTTCTCGAACAGACGCACGTCATCGGCGACGGGAAAGCCCCACTCGGTGTCGTGGTAGGCGCGGTAGATGGCGGGCGAGTCGCCCCACCAGCAGCGCGCCACGCCGTCGTCGCCGACCGCGATGCCGTCCGGTGTCATGGCGGTAAGTCTGATCGTTGGCGCGGCGGCCAGCGCACCCGGCCCACCTATCCTTCAGGGGGTGAGCTTCCTGCGCGGCATCGATGGCGACGCCCACAACAGCACCGGCACGCCCGCGCGCTGGGTCCGGCCCGGAGATCACCGCCGCCGCGACACCCGCTCGGCGCAGCTGTGCGAGGCGACGCTCGCCTGCGCACGCTGCGACGCCCCGATCGCCGCCGGCACCGAGGGTCTTTCACTGACCCAGCCGCTGGTGTGCCCCTTCTGCAACCACCGCGCACCGGTTCGTGACTTCCTGTCTCTGGCGCTGCCGACGCGACCGGCCCGGGTCGTGGTGCGCATCACTCACCCCGGCTGAGCCTGGCCTCGGCGGCCAGCCGCCGCCTTGCAGCATTCAGGATTCCGGTGCGGCGGCCGATGCCTCCAGACATGCCCGTCTTCTCCCTGCGCGCCGCGCGCATCGTCGTCTCGGCGGCCACGCTGGTGGCCATCCTGGTGGCGGGGGCCGCGTCAGCGCGCGCCGCCACGCCCTACCGCAACCCCTTCACCGGTGAGCAGCCCTACGTCGGGCGCACCGACATGGGGGTCGATCTCTGCCTCTCCCCCGGCGAGCCGATCCACGCCGTCGGTGACGGCGTGGTCACCGGGATCATCCGCAACTGGGACGGACACGAGCCCTACGTCTGGTACCAGCTGACCAGCGGCCCCTCAGCCGGGCGCTATGTCTACGTCGCCGAGCAGATCACCGGCCTGCCCAGCATCGGGCAGACCCTGCACGCCGGTGACGTGATCGCGCGGTACGCCAAGAAGGGCACCTGCATCGAGACCGGCTGGAGCGCCGCCGACGGCGAGACGCAGGCTCAGGCCACCACCGGGTACACCGAGGGCGAGGTCACCGTGGCGGGCGTGTCCTTCGCGCGTTTTCTCATCTCCCTGGGCGTCCAGGGCGTGTTTGACCTCGTTCCCGCGCACGCCACGCGCGTCAAGCCTGGCCACAAGCACCCCGCGCGGTAGCC
>DATJTQ010000337.1:0-25768 GCA_035503355.1 Solirubrobacteraceae bacterium | reverse complement strand
GCGTGACGCGCGCCATCGCCTGACAGCGATGTTGCACCCTGAAACCCCAATTGCAGGGTTTTCCTGTCCATGCGCCTGCGGGGACACTGTCGCTCATGCGCACCTGGAAATCACTTGTTCTGACCCTCACCCTCGCCGCCGTGGCATGGGCACCCGCCACCGCCTCGGCCGCTTTTGAACACATCGTCGCCAAGGGCGAAACCCTGAGCTCCGTCGCCGCGGCCGACGGACTGTCCATCTCGCAGCTCGCCGCCGCCAACGGGATGTCCCCGGAGTCGCAGCTCATCCTGGGCTCGTCGCTGGCCATCCCGCCCCAGAACGCGGCCGGGGAGTCGGCCGTGTCGTCGCCGGCCACGAGCGCCGCGTCGGAGGGCACCGCCGAGCCGGAGGCGTCGAGCGGGGGCTTGGTGGTGCAGCGCGGAGAGACGCTCAGCGCGATCGCGTCCCAGCTGGGGATGACCGTCGACTCCCTCGCCGCCGCCAACGGCCTTGACCCCTCGGGCCTGCTCATCGCCGGCACCGTCCTGCACAGCACGGGAGGCTCGGACTCGAGCTCAGCGGGAGCGACCGACTCCGCGGCCCCGGTCGCCTCGAGCGGCGGCTTCGTCGTCCAGCGCGGGGACACGCTGAGCGCCATCGCCGCGCGCCTGGGCGTCACCGTGGATGCGCTCGCCGCCGCCAACGGCCTGGACCCGTCCGGGCTGCTCATCTCGGGCACCACGCTGCACGCCGTCGGCGGCGGGAGCACGAGCACCGCGCCGGCCACCACCGAGATGGTGTCGACCACGACCTCGCCCTCGAGCGGAGGCGGCGCCCAGCCGACCGCCGAGATGGTGAGCCCGGAGACCGTGGGCTCCATCGCGGCGGGCGAGGGTGTCCCGTCCTCACTGGCGGAAGCCGTCGGCTACCAGGAGAGCGGCTTCAACAACGGCATGGTGTCCAACACGGGCGCCGTCGGCGTGATGCAGATCATGCCCTCGACCTGGGACTGGATCGGCCAGCACCTGGCCGGGCCCCCGCCGCTGTCCACGACCTCGGCCACCGACAACATCCGGGCCGGCTCACTGCTCCTGCACTCCCTGCTGTCCGACACCGGCGGCAACGATGCGGAGGCCATCGCCGGCTACTACCAGGGCCTCGGGTCCGTCGAGGCTCACGGCATGTACTCCGACACGCGGGCCTACGTCAACAACGTCATGGCGCTCCAGCAGCGCTTCGGCGGCGGATAACCGCTGCGCCGTACTTCGTCGACAACGGGTCCGCAGGCCGCGCCTTGTAGCCTGCGGACCCTATGTACTACGACGACGACGCAGACCTCTCCAAGCTCGACGGCAAGACCGTCGCGATCATCGGGTACGGCTCACAGGGCCATGCCCACGCCCTGAACCTCAAGGAGTCCGGCGTCGATGTCGTCGTCGGTCTGAGATCGGGCTCCAGCAGCGTGGCCAAGGCGGAGGCCCACGGCCTCAAGGTCCTGGAGCCCGCCGACGCCGCCAGCGAGGGCGACATCGTGATGCTGCTCGCCCCTGACGAGCTCCACGGCCAGATCTGGGAGGGCGGCCTCAAGGACGGGATCGCCCCGGGGAACATGCTCCTCTTCGGCCACGGCTTCTCCATCCACTACGGCGAGATCGTGCCGCCGCCCGACGTCGACGTGGCGCTGGTCGCGCCCAAGGGCCCCGGTCACCTCGTCCGCCGTCAGTACCTCGAGGGCTCGGGCGTGCCCTGCCTGGTGGCCGTCCAGCAGGACGCCTCGGGTGACGCCCTGGGACTCGCCCTGGCCTACGCCAAGGGCATCGGCGGGACCCGAGGCGGCGTTATCGAGACGAGCTTCAAGGAGGAAACCGAGACCGATCTGTTCGGTGAGCAGGCGGTGCTCTGCGGCGGCGTCACCGAGCTCGTGCGCGCGGGCTACGAGACGCTGACCGACGCGGGCTACGACGCCCGCCTGGCCTACTTCGAGGTCCTGCACGAGCTCAAACTGATCGTCGATCTCATGTACGAGAAGGGGATCAGCGGCATGCGCTACTCGATCTCCAACACGGCCGAGTACGGCGACATGACCCGCGGCAACCGGATCATCGGTCCCGAGACCCGGGCGGCGATGAAGAAGGTGCTGGAGGAGATCCAGTCGGGCGAGTTCGCCCGCGAGTGGATCGCGGAGAACCGGGCCGGCCAGGAGAACTTCAAGCGCATGCGCTCCGAGCAGGCCGGCCATCAGGTCGAAGTCGTGGGCCAGGAGCTACGTGCCCAGATGGACTGGATCGATACCGATTTCCAGGAGTAGCGCCCGCCGTTCCCGGGCAATCGTCTGACAAGCCCTCCTTCTCCCGCTGCCCCGATGACCGAGACCACCACCGACCTCAGGATCCCTGACGAGCTCAAGCCCCTGGACGGGCGCTTCGGCTCCGGGCCCTCGCGCGTGCGCCGCGAGCAGCTTGACTACGCCGTCGGGCCCGGCTCGGCGGTCATCGGCACCTCGCACCGCCAGAAGCCGGTCCGCCAACTGGTGGGCCGCGTCCGCGCCGGCATCAGCGACCTGCTCTCCCTCCCCGACGGCTACGAGGTGCTGCTCGGCAACGGCGGGACCACCGCCTTCTGGGACGCGGCGACGTGCTGCCTGATCCGCGAGCGGTCGCTGCACCTCACCTACGGCGAGTTCTCCTCCAAGTTCGCCGCCTGCGCCAAGGCGGCGCCGTTCCTGCGCAAGCCGATCACCGTCGCGGCCGAGCCCGGCGACGCCCCGACACCCGGGGAGGATCTCGGCTCCGAGCCCATTGATGCGATCGCGTGGGCGCACAACGAGACCTCGACGGGCGTGATGGTCCCGGTGACGCGTCCCGCGGGCACCGACGGCGCCCTCGTCCTGATCGACGCCACCTCCGGCGCGGGCGGGTTGCCGCTCACTGCCGCTGACGCCGACGTCTACTACTTCGCCCCGCAGAAGGGCTTTGCCTCCGACGGCGGGCTGTGGCTGGCCGCCATGAGCCCGGCGGCGATCGCCCGCGTCGAGGAGCTGGCCGGCGGGACCGACGGCCGGTGGGTCCCCGACTTCCTCTCGCTGCCCACGGCGCTGGAGAACTCCCGCAAGGATCAGACCTACAACACGCCGGCCATCGTGACCCTGCTGCTGCTGGACAGCCAGTTGAGCTGGATGCTCGATCAGGGCGGGCTGGACGCCATGGTGCAGCGCACCACGGCCTCGAGCACGCACCTCTACGAGTGGGCGATGGCCCATCCCAGCGCGACCCCCTTCGTGCCGGACTCGGCCAAGCGCTCGCTGGTGGTGGGCACCATCGACTTCAGCGACGACGTCGATGCCGCGTCGCTGGCGGCGACGCTGCGCGCCAACGGGATCGTCGATGTCGAGCCCTATCGCAAGCTCGGCCGCAACCAGCTGCGCATCGCCATGTTCCCCGCCACCGACCCGGCCGATGTGCAGGCGCTCACCGCGTGCATCGACTGGGTCCTGGAGCGGTCATGACGCGGGTGCTCGTGGCCGAGAAGATCGGCGACTCCGGGGTGGACCTGCTGCGGGAGCACTTCGACGTCGACGTCGGCGTTGGCTGGGACCGCTCCGAGCTCGAGCAGCGGATCGGCGAGTACGAGGGGATCCTGATCCGCTCGGCCACCAAGCTCGACGGTGACCTTCTGGCCAAGGCCACCCGCCTGCGCGCGGTCGGCCGCGCCGGAGTGGGGGTGGACAACGTCGACGTCCCCGTCGCCACCAAGCGCGGCATCGTCGTCGCCAACGCCCCCGAGTCCAACGTCATCACCGCCGCCGAGCACACCATGGCCCTGCTGCTGGCGCTGGCCCGCAACGTGCCACAGGCCCATGCCTCGCTGACCGGCGGGGCGTGGGAGCGCTCGAAGTTCTCCGGCGTCGAGCTCTACGAGAAGACGCTGGGCATCCTGGGCTTCGGCCGCATCGGACAGCTGGTGGCCCAGCGCGCCCGGGGCTTCAACATGCACGTGGTGGCCTACGACCCATTCGTCTCGGCCGAGCGCTACCGGGAGCTCGGCGTCGAGCAGGCCGCGTCGCCCGACGACGTCTACGCCGCGGCGGACTTCATCACCCTGCACCTGCCCAAGACGCCCGACACCGAGGGATGGCTGAACGCCGAGGTGCTGGACAAGTGCCGCGATGGCGTCCGCATCCTCAACGTGGCGCGCGGGCCCCTGGTGGTCGACGAGGACCTCAAGGCGGCCATCGACTCCGGGAAGGTCGCCGGCGCCGCGCTCGACGTCTTTCGCTCTGAGCCGATCACCGACCACCCGCTGTTCGGCTACCCGAACGTCATCGTCACCCCGCACCTGGGCGCCTCCACGGCCGAGGCGACCGACCGCGCCGGCTATCAGGCGGCCGAGCAGGTGGTGGCGGCGCTGGCCGGGGGAGTGGTCACCAGCGCGGTCAACGTGCCCGCCATCGGCGCCGAGGACCTCGAGGTGCTCGGCCCGTATGTCGCCCTGTGTGAGTCGCTGGGGCGGATCGCCGTCGCCCTGGCCATCGCCGACGGGGGGTCGGTGGACGGCATCGAGACCCAGTTCTTCGGGCGCCTCGCCGAACACGACACGCGCCTGCTCTCCGTCCACGCCCTCCTCGGCGCCCTGGCCGGCCACACCGAGGAGGAGCTCAACGCGGTCAACGCCCACGTCGTCGCCGAGGAGCGCGGCATCCGGCTGGTGGAGACCAAGCACTCGACCGCCCGCGAGTACACGGACCTCGTCCGGGTCCGCGTGACGGCCAGCGGCCGCACCGTGCGAGTGGCCGGCACGCTGTTCGGGCAGCGCAACCGCCCGCATCTGCTGGAGGCATGGGGCCACCGCTTCAACGTCCAGCTCGAGGAGCACATCACGCTGTTCCGCTACCAGGACCTGCCGGGCATGCTCGGCCGGGTCGGCACGCAGTTCGGCGAGCACGGGGTCAACATCATCTCGGCCGCCGTCGGCCGGCTCCCCGATGAGCACCCCGACGACGAGCGCGGCCTCGCGGCGATGGCGATCACCACCAGCGCCCCCGTGCCCGCCGAGGTGGTCACCAGCATTGTCTCCAGCGACGGGTTCGTCGCCGGTCACACCGTCGCGCTGTAGCACCCGCCTCAGCCGCGCGGCAGGAACACGACCTTGTCGCGCAGGTGCTCGACGAGACCCCCGTCGAGGTCGAGCGTCTCGCCGCAGTCCTCCAGCGACGCGAAGCCGCCCATCTTCTCGCGCGTTTCGACGATCTCGGTGGCCAGGTCGGCGTTGATGCCGGGCAGAGTCATCAGCGCCGTCACGTTGGCGTTGTTGACATCGACCAGGCCGCCGGCCGCAGCGCCGGTCCGGTCCGGGCGGCCGATCCCCATCTCGCGAGCCAGCGCTGGGTTCTCGCGGACGATGCGACGGGCCTGATCACGGTCATGCAGCCGCTGCTCGGCGGCATCGGTGGCCTGCAACAGCGGCGACGCCATCTGGCGCTCGTAGGCTCCGCGGACCGTGAACGAGGTGGCCACCGCGCCGATCCACCCGATGATGATGAGGAACCCCGCGAAGTCATTGTTGCCGTGCTGGCCCGAGGAGCTCACCGAATTGGCCACGAAGCCGGCCATGACGATCGCGGACCACAGCACCCCCAGGATCACCCACGCCGCGCGCCGTGCCTTGACCCCGGCATAGATCGGGGCCCAGGCGCCGAAGCCCAGCGGCACGAGCGAGATGAACGCCCAATGCGCCTCCAGGCTGAGACCGCTGCGGCGGGCGGTGGGCTGATTGCGCTTCGGAGTCATGGCGTCGCAGGTGACCGGTCGGCGTGGTGGTCCGGTGAGGCCGCGCCACAGGATGGCAGCACACCGGGCGTCGCGCTCAAGTATCTGGCGCAATGTGGCCGATGAAGGACCCAGGCAGCCCCCGGGCGGGGCACCAGTCAGCCGCTCATGCGATACGACGTCCTACCGATCTCAGACCTGACTCCGCGCGACCTTTCGGCGTGGCGAGAGCTCGGCGCCGATGCCCTGTCACCCAACCCGTTCGCTGAGCCGGAGCTCGTGCTGCCGGCCACGCGCGCGTGGGGCGCCAAGGGCGTCCAGCTGTTGGTGGTGCGCGAGGGCCCGGAATGGTTGGCGGCACTGCCGGTGCACAGGGCGAGAGCCTGGCGCGGGGTACCGGGCGGCGTCACCGCGGCGTGGCGTCACTCCTACTGCTTTCTGGGCACCCCGCTGGTCCGGCCGGCGGAGCACGAAGAGGCACTGGCCCTGATGGTGCGCGGGGCCCTGCGTACGAGTCCTGCCTTCTCGCTGGACTGGTGTGACGCCGATGGCCCCCTGGCTGAACCCCTGATGGCCGCGCTTGCGTCCGAGGGCCGCCTCGTCGTCCTCGAGCGGTTCGAGCGGGCGGCGCTGCACCGCGCCGAGGACGGGAACTACTTGGAACGGGCGCTGAGCGGACGCCAGCGCAGCGGATACCGCCGCAAGCTCAAGAGCCTGGAACGTGACCTCGGGCCGGTGACAGTGCGCGACGAGAGCGACGATCCCGGCGCCCTGGGCCGCTTCATGGAGCTCGAGCGGTCGGGCTGGAAGGGCCAGGCAGGAACCGCCATGGCCTGTGATCCGGCCCACGCCGCGTTCTTTGACGACATGGCGCGTGGGTTCGCGCGCGAGGGCCGCTTTCGCATGCTGTCGCTGGTGTGCGGGGACCGGACGGTCGCCATGAGCAACGAGCTCGTGGCCGGCGAGGTCACCCACGGCTTCAAGATGGCCTTTGCCGAGGATCTGGCCCGGTACTCCCCAGGGATCCAGCTGCACATCGCCGTCACCCAGGCCTTTCACGCCCGTGGCCTCGCTCGGGCCGACTCGTGCACCGTGCCCGAGAACGCGACCATGAACCGCCTGTGGACCGACCGCCGCGCCCTGGTCAGCGTGATCGCCACGCGCCGCGGTCCGGCCGGCGCCGCCGCTCACGCCAGGTGGTCCGCCGCCGCTCGCTTGCTCCCGCTGCGGCGGCGCCTCTCGGGCTCCGAGGCGGGCGTCCGCGGACACTGAGCGCGTGGCGCCCAGGAGGCATTGCTACGCTGTGCGTCGAATGTCGCAGCGCCTCGACCTTCGACTTCTTCTCCTCCCCCTCCGGGGGGAATAGCGCGTGGGCGGCCGCACGTAGCCGCGAACAACAGCACCGAGAAGAGTCCGAGTTCGAGCCAGAAGAGGAAGCGACATGACACCACCCGACGATCCCAACCGAGTACTGATCTTCGACACGACGCTGCGTGACGGCGAGCAGTCGCCGGGGATCTCGCTCAACACGCAGGAGAAGCTGGAGATCGCGCAGCAGCTCGCCCGCCTGGGCGTCGACGTGATCGAGGCCGGGTTCCCGATCACCTCGCCCGGCGACTTCGACGCGGTGCAGACGATCGCCCGCACCGTGGAGGGCCCCGTCATCGCCGGCCTGGCGCGCACCCATGTCGGCGACATCGACGCCGCCTACAACGCGGTCAAGGACGCCGAGCGCCCGCGCATCCACACCTTCGTGTCCACCTCGGACATCCACATCCAGTACCAGCTGCAGAGCACGCGCGAGGACGTCAAGGGGCAGGCCCGCGCCGCGGTGGCGCACGCCAAGCAGTACCTCGATGACGTGGAGTTCTCCCCGATGGACGCCACCCGCGCCGACCTGGACTACACCGCCGAGGTGTGCCAGATCGCCATCGACGAGGGGGCGACGACGATCAACATCCCCGACACCGTCGGCTACGCGATGCCCCACGAGTACGCGGAGTTCCTGCGCCGGCTCTACGACGCCGTCCCCGACCTGCGCGACGTCGTGCTCTCGGTGCACTGCCACGACGACCTGGGCCTGGCCGTCGCCAACTCGTTCGCGGGGCTGCAGGCGGGCGCGCGCCAGATCGAATGCGCGATCAACGGCATCGGCGAGCGCGCGGGCAACGCCTCGCTGGAGGAGATCGTGATGCTCCTGCACACGCGGCAGGCCGACGTAGGGCTGTTCACCGCAGCCAACACGCGCGAGATCGCGCGGACCTCCCGGATGGTGTCGCGCCTCACCGGCTACGCCGTGCAGCCCAACAAGGCGATCGTCGGCCGCAACGCCTTCGCCCATGAGTCCGGCATCCACCAGGACGGAGTGCTCAAGGAGCGCAGCACCTACGAGATCATGGATGCCACCACCGTGGGCCTGGAGGCCAACTCGATCGTGCTGGGCAAGCACTCGGGGCGCCACGCGCTGGCCCAGGCGCTGGCCGAGCTGGGCTTCGAGCTCCAGGGCCAGACGCTCAACACCGCTTTCAAGCGATTCAAGGAGATCGCGGACAAGAAGAAGCAGGTCACCGCGCTGGACCTCGAGGCGCTGGTCACCGACGAGCTGCGCCAGGAGATCGCCGGCTACACCCTGGAGTGGTTCGACGTCGAGGCCTCCACCCGGCGACCCCCGCATGCCACCGTCGGCGTGCGCGGTCCCGACGGGGAGGAGATGGTCGGCTCCTTCACCGGCGACGGCCCCGTCGACGCCATCTTCCATGCCATCAACGCCGCCACCAAGGTCGACGCCAAGCTCCGCGAGTTCCGCGTCGATGCGGTCACCGGCGGCCAGGACGCTCTCGGAGAGACCTCCGTGGTCCTGGAGTTCGGCGGCGTGACCGGGGCCGGCCAGGGCGTCTCCACCGACATCCTCGAGGCGGGCGCCCGTGCCTACGTGCGCGCGCTCTCCAACGCGGTGCGCCGCCATGGCGTGCTCGCCGAGGCTGAAGCGGCGGACGCGCCGGCGCCGGAGGTCGTCCGGGCGCCCTGACTGACGGCCCGGGGGCGGGCGCTCGGCTCTCGCGAGCTCGCGCCCACCCGCCCCACGCCCTACCAGGCGCGTTTATCGGCGGCCACCATCAGGCCCTGGCGGTAGCCGGCCGACAGCACGCGGGTGCGCGGCTCCTGGTCCATGAAGTTCGATCCCATGGCGGCGGCGCACTCCGCGTTGGGCGCGATGGTGCGCACCAGCGCACCGCGCCGGCGCAGCGCCAGCGACTCGATCGACACCGCCGAGCGGGCCACGTTGCGCATGACGGTAAGCATGGTGTGGCGGGTGGCGAGGCTCGCGGTGGGGTTGAGGCAGAGCACATGGGTGTCGCGGCCGGCGGGGGCGGCGTCGAGGTTGGTGGGGCTCCACACGCCGCCGTCGACGTACTCGCGGTCTCCGATGCGCACCGGAGCGAACAGCCACGGCACGGTGCACGATGCCTCCACCGCCTGCGCGACGGTCGCCGCCGGGGCCCCGGGGCTGCCGAAGACGACGCGGCGCCCGTTGGCGCGATCCACCGCCGTCACCCGCAGCCTCCCGTCAAAGCGCGCCGCGGAGCTCTCGATGTGGGCGCGCAGGCCGGCCAGGGTGTCGGGCGGGCGGGGGAGACCGCGCAGCAGCACGGCGCGGACCAGCGCGCCGCCCGGAGCGGCCATGCCCAGGGCCAGCGGCGCGAACGTCGCGCTGGCGGCGAGGGCGGCCTGGCCGGCGCGACGCGCGGCGGCGACGGCGGCCACGGCGAGGCCGCGGCTCGCCCCCCCGTCGGCCAGCTGCATTTCGGTGCCGACCGACGACGGACGGCGCGGCGCGTTGCCGGCCACGAGGTGCGCGGCGACGATCGCGCCCGCCGAGGTCCCGACGAAGGACTCGCACTCGCGCAGGTCAAGATCGGCGCCGTCCTCGACACCGGCCAGGACGCCCATCATCCAGGCTTCGCCGAGTACGCCGCCGCCGCCGAGGACGAGGACATCGGGCCGGGTACGCATTCGCCCGAGGCTACCCGGGTGACCCGGCCGACAACGCGGTCGCCCTGTATGCGATAACAAACATACGTCTGTACGTGATAGCGTACGCGGGCATGGCACTGGCCGAACCGCAGCTCACCTCGCCCGACAGCCTGGGCGCCCGCATCCGCGCCCTGCGCGAGGCCATGGACCTGTCCCTGCGCGACCTGGCGGTCCGCAGCGGGGTGAGCGCCCCGATGCTGTCCCAGGTCGAGCGGGGCGAGACGAGCCCGACCCTGCAGGTGGCCACGCGGATCGCCCACGGCCTCGACCTGCGGCTGTCGCAGCTTCTGCGCCTCGACGAGGGCGGCGCCGTGAGCGTCGTCCGCGCCGGGGAACGGCGCACCGGCCCCGGGACTGCGTCCGGCCACGCCTACGAGATCCTCACGCCGCCGCTACCCGGCCAGCGCGCCGAGCTGTCGCGTCACACCCTGGCCCCCGCTGCCGTGACCGGCGGCCCCGGCGATCCGCCGATGCACGAACCCGGGAGCCGCGAGACGGCGCTGGTGCAGGAGGGCACCGTGATCCTGCACTGCGACGGCACCCGCCACGAGCTGGCCGCCGGCGACTGCGTGACCTTTGACGCCGATCTGCCCCATCACTTCGAGAACCCCGGACCCGTCGAGGCCGTGCTCCTGGCTGTGGTGAGCGCGGGCCTGAGGAGGAGCTGAGCCCCACCATGCCCAAGAGCCTGTTCGACAAGATCTGGGCGGCCCACGAGGTCGCCCCAGGACTGCTCTACATCGACCTGCACCTCGTCCACGAGGTCACCAGCCCGCAGGCCTTCGACGGCCTGCGCATGAACGGGCGCACGATCCGCCGGCCCGACCGCACGCTGGCCACCGCCGATCACAATGTCCCCACCGACGGGACCCCCGTGGCGGCGCGGATCGCCGACGAGCTCTCGCGTGTGCAGGTGCAGACGCTGGAGCGCAACTGCGAGGAGTTCGGGGTTCCCGTTTACTCGCTGGGCTCTGACCGCCAGGGGATCGTGCATGTGATCGGGCCCGAGCTGGGCGTGACCCAGCCGGGGATGACGATCGTCTGCGGTGATTCGCACACTGCCACCCACGGCGCCTTCGGCGCGCTGGCCTTCGGCATCGGCACCTCGGAGGTGGAGCACGTGCTGGCCACGCAGTGCCTGGTGCAATCGAAGCCCCGGTCGATGATCATCCGGTATGAGGGCGAGCTCGGCTTCGGCGTCACCGCCAAGGATCTGATCCTGGCCACCATCGGCCAGATGGGCGTCGACGGCGCCGTCGGCCACGTCGTCGAGTACTCCGGGCCTGCCATCCGCGCTCTGAGCATGGAAGGGCGGATGACCGTCTGCAACATGACCATCGAGGGCGGTGGTCGCGCCGGGATGATCGCGCCTGACGACACGACATTTGAGTGGGTCATCGGCCGTCCCGCGGCACCGGCCTCGGTGCCCGACGAGTGGCGCGGATTGCACACCGAGGAGGGCGCCGCCTTCGACAAGGAGGTGACGGTGGACGCGGGAGCGATCAGCCCGATGGTCACCTGGGGCACCAACCCCGAGATGGTGGTCGGCGTCGCCGACGCCGTTCCCGACCCTCAGGATGACGGCGACGAGCGCGCCCTTCACTACATGGGTCTGGAGGCGGGGACCCCCATCCAGGAGATCACCCTCGACCGCGTGTTCATCGGCTCGTGCACCAACTCGCGGATCGGGGACCTACGCGCGGCGGCCGAGGTCGTCAACGGACGCAAGGTGGCCGACGGCGTCTACGCGATGGTCGTCCCCGGCTCCCAGCAGGTCAAGGCGCAGGCCGAGCAAGAGGGCCTGGACGAGGTCTTCCGCAAGGCGGGCTTTGATTGGCGCGGCGCCGGATGCTCGATGTGCCTGGGCATGAACCCCGACATCGCCGCTCCCGGCGAGCGGGTGGCCTCGACCTCGAACCGCAACTTCGAGGGACGCCAGGGCCGCGGAGCCCGGTCTCACCTCGTCTCGCCCCAGATGGCCGCCGCGGCGGCGATCGAGGGCCGCTTCGTCGACATCCGCGAATGGGAAGGGGTCCAGTCATGAAGGCGATCGAGACCATCACGGGACCGGTGAGCGTGCTCAACCGCGACGACGTCGACACCGACCAGATCATCCCCAAGCAGTTCCTCAAGCGCGTCGAGCGCACCGGCTTCGGGGAGTTTTTGTTCTACGACTGGGCCAAGGAGCCCGACTGGGACCTGCCCTCCAATCCGATCCTCGTCGCCGGGCGCAACTTCGGCTGTGGCTCAAGCCGCGAGCACGCGCCCTGGGCACTGGAGGACTACGGCTTCCAGGCGGTCATCGCCTCGAGCTTCGCCGACATCTTCCGCTCCAATTGCACGAAGATCGGGCTGCTCCCGGTGCAGCTCACCAGCGACGAGTGCGCGGCGATCGCGGAGGCGGGGCAGGCTCAGGTCGACCTCGCCGGCCAGGAGGTCCGCTGGCCGGGCGGCAGTGCACGGTTCGACATCGATCCCGAGATCAAGCACCGGCTCCTCAACGGACTCGACGACATCGCGCTCACCCTCGAGCAGGACGACGCCATCGCCGCCTACGAGCGCGACCGCGAGCGGACCGGCCCGGCGACGAGCGCACTGTGAGCGGCTCGGCGGCCGCTGAGGCGTTCTCGGCGCACGCCGCCGAGTACGACACCCTGCGCCGGCGGCTCGTCCCCGATTTCGACCGCTTCTACGGCGGCGTGGTCGAGGCCCTCGAACGCCTGGGCGGCGACGTGCGCCGCGTGCTGGACCTCGGGGCCGGGACCGGTCTTCTGAGCACTGAGGTCGCCGCGGCCTTCCCCGGAGTGGAGATCGAGCTGCTCGACGCGTCGGAGCCGATGCTCGAGCTCGCCGGCCGGCGGCTCGGCAACGCGGTGAGCGCCGTGCACGTCGCCGACATGACCGCGCCGCTGCCCGACGGGCCGTTTGACGCCGTCATCTCGGCGCTGGCCATCCACCATCTCGAGCACCCCGACAAGCGCGGCCTGATGGCGCGCGTCCACGGCGCGCTGCGCCCCGGGGGCATGTTCATCAACGCCGAGCAGGTGGACGGTCCCACCCCAGCGCTGACCGCGCGCTACGCCCAGCGCTGGGCCGATGACTGCCGGGCGCTGGGCGCCAGCGAGGAGGAGATCGACGGCGCCCGCGAGCGGATGCGCCACGACCGCTGCACCGATGTCGAGACCCAGCTGGCCTGGCTGCGCGACGCCGGCTTCGCCGCGGCCGACTGCACCTACAAGTCGTGGCGGTTCGCCGTCCTGATCGCATTGAAGGAGGCTTGACCGCCATGAGCACCACACGTGACTGGGATGCCGGCACCTATGACCGCGTCTCCGCACCCCAGCAGCGCTGGGCCGCCGAGCAGCTGGACCGGCTTGATCTGGCCGGTGACGAGGTCGTGGTCGACGCCGGCTGCGGCAGCGGCAAGATCACCCTGGAGCTGATCGGGCGCCTGCCCCGCGGGAAGGTCTACGCCGTCGACGCCGCGCCGTCGATGGTCCGCCATACCCAGGAGGCGGTGGGCGACCGTGCCACCGCGCTGTGCCAGGACCTCGTGGCGCTCGACCTGCCCGAGCCCGTCGACGTCGTCTTCTCCAACGCCACCTTCCACTGGATCGCAGACCACGAGGCGTTGTTCGAGGCGCTGCATCGCAACATGAAGCCGGGCGCGCGCCTGCTGGCCCAGTGCGGCGGGAAGGGCAACATCGATCGCTTCCGGGTGCTGGCCGACAAGGTCGCCTTCGAGGAGGAGGAGTTTGCGCCCTACTTCACCGAGTGGGTGCGGCCGTGGAACTACGCCACCGCCGAGGAGACCGCGGTGCGCCTCGAGCGCGCCGGTTTCACCGATGTCTCCACGTGGCTGGAGGAGAAGCCCACGCCGCTCGACGAGCCGCGCGCGTTCGTCAGCACGGTCTGCCTGGTCCGCCATCTGGACCCGCTGCCCCCCGACCTGCGCGACCGTTTCATCGACACCGTGCTCGAGCGCTACGGGTCGCCCGTGGTCCTGGACTACGTGCGGCTGAACATGACGGCGCGCGCGGTCTGATGCGGCAATCGGTAGCGTCCCCGCCTCGATCATGACCGCACCCCATCGCATTGTCACCCTCCCCGGAGACGGGATCGGCCCGGAGATCATGGCGCCGACGCTCGAGCTGCTCGACGCCGTCGCGCCGGGGCGCTTTGCCTATGAGGAGCACCTATTCGGCGGCGCCTCCATCGACGCCCACGGCACCGCGCTGACCGATGAGACGCTTGCCGCCTGCCGCGCCGCCGACGCCGTTCTGCTCGCCGCGGTGGGCGGCCCCAAATGGGACACCACCGACCCCGACAAGCCCCGTCCCGAGCAGGGCCTGCTCGGCCTGCGCAAGGGCCTGGGCCTGTTTGCGAACCTGCGCCCGGTCCGGCCGCTGCCGGCGCTCTATGACGCGAGCCCCCTCAAGCGCGAGCTCATCGAGGGCACCAACATGCTCGTCGTCCGCGAGCTGACCGGCGGGATCTACTTCGGGGCCAAGACCCGCACCGCCGATCGCGCCTCCGACGACTGCGTCTACACCCGCGAGGAGATCGAGCGGATTGCCCGCGTCGCCTTTGGCGCCGCGCGCTCACGTGTCACCAGCGTGGACAAGGCCAACGTCCTGGAGACCAGCCGCCTGTGGCGCGAGGTGGTCCGCGAGATCCACGCGGCGGAGTTCCCCAACATCGAGCTCGAGCACCTGCTGGTCGACAACGCCGCGATGCGGCTGATCTCGGCGCCGCGCCACTTCGAGGTCATCGTGACCGAGAACATGTTCGGCGACATCCTCTCCGACGAGTCGGCGATGCTCACCGGCTCGCTGGGCATGCTCCCCTCGGCCTCACTGGGTGGTGACGGACCGGGGATGTTCGAGCCCGTCCACGGCTCGGCGCCCGACATCGCCGGTCAGGGGATCGCCAATCCGCTGGCCATGTTCCTCTCGGCGGCGATGATGCTGCGGCACGGATTCTCCCTGGACGACGAGGCCTCGGCGGTAGAATCGGCCGTCGATCGTGCGTTGTCCGACGGGCTGCGCACGCCCGATCTGGGGGGCGAGGCGACGACCGCCGACGCCACCCGGGCAGTCCTGCAGCAGCTGTAGCCGTCGCGTCGCACCGTCTTTGACCTGAAAGGACCCGTCGTGGAACAAGCCGACCTCATCTGGCACAACGGAGAGCTGGTTGCCTGGGAGGACGCGAAGATCCACGTATTGACGCACGGGCTGCACTACGGCACCGGCGTGTTTGAGGGCGAGCGTGCCTACGAGACGCCGGAGGGGCCGGCCATCTTCCGCCACGAGGACCACCTCAAGCGCCTGTTCGCGTCGGCCGAGCTCTACTACATGCCGATCCCGTACACGCTCGAGGAGCTGCGGGCCGCCACCCACGAGCTGATCGCGGCCAACGGGCTGCCGGCCTGCTACATCCGCCCGATCGTCTACCGCGGCTACGGGCAGATGGGTCTCAACCCGCTCGACTGCGAGGTGAGCGTGTCGATCGCGGTGTGGCCGTGGGGCGCCTACCTGGGCGCGGATTCGCACACCCGCGGCGTCCGGGCCAAGGTGTCGAGCTGGCGGCGGATCTCCTCGGACTCGCTGATCCCGCACGCCAAGGCCTCAGGGCAGTACCTCAACAGCGTGCTGGCCAAGATCGAGTCGGTCAAGGCCGGCTACGAGGAGTCGATCCTGCTCGACGCGCATGGCTTCGTGTCGGAGGGCACCGGCGAGAACATGTTCGTCGTGCGCGACGGAGCGATCATCACGCCACCGCAGACCGCGGGGATCCTCGACGGCATCAACCGCAAGTCGATCATCCAGATCGCCCGCGACCTCGGCTACGAGGTGGTGGAGCGCAACCTGGCGCGCGCCGAGCTGTATCTGGCCGACGAGGTCTTCATGTCCGGCACCGCCGCCGAGATGGTTCCGGTGTGCGAGATCGACGATCACCGCATCGGCGAGGGCGTGGCGGGGACGGTGACGCGAGCCGTCCAAACGGTCTTCCTCGACGCCCTCCATGGCCGCGACCCGCGCTACCGCGAGTGGCTGGACATCGTGAAGGTCCCCTCCCGCAGCGCCCCATGAGCACCCGCATCGAGCTCTACGACACCACCCTGCGCGACGGGATGCAGGGGGAGGGCATGTCTTTGTCAGCGGGCGAGAAGCTACGGGTCGCTCACCGTCTGGACGAGCTGGGGCTCGATCTCATCGAGGCCGGCTTTCCCAGCTCCAACCCCAAGGAGCTCGAGCTCTTCGGGCTGCTGGCCGGGGAGACCTTCGGTCACGCTCAGATCTGCGCCTTCGGTATGACCCGCCGGCGCGGACTGGCCGCTGATGCGGATCCGGCGCTGCGCGTCATCGCCGAGTGCTTTGCCCCGGTGTGCACGCTGGTGGGCAAGACGTGGGGGCTGCACCTGGAGAAGGTGGTCAAGGTCGACCGCGAGGAGAACCTGCGGATGATCAGCGGGTCGGTGGCCTTCCTGGCGGCCCAGGGCAAGCGGGTGATCTACGACGCCGAGCACTTCTTCGACGGGTTCGCGGACGACCGCGACTACGCGTTGCGCTGCCTGCGCGCGGCCGCGGAGGCCGGCGCCGAGACGGTCGTGTGCTGTGACACCAACGGCGGCACGCTGCCGCACGTGATCGGCGACGCGATGAGCGCTGTCGTGGCGTCAGTGGGCTCCGAGGTGCGCGTCGGCATCCACACCCACGACGACGCCGGCTGTGGGGTGGCCAACGCGCTGGCCGCGGTGATGGCCGGCGCCACGCATGTCCAGGGGACCATGAACGGCTACGGCGAGCGGTGCGGGAACGCCAATCTCATCTCGATCATCCCCAATCTCCAGCTCAAGCTCGGCTACGAGTGCCTGACTGACTCCCAGCTGGCCTCGCTGACGCCGACGGCGACCTACATCGCCGAGCTGCTCAACTTCACGCCCGATCCCGACGCGCCCTACGTCGGGCGCAACGCGTTCGCCCACAAGGGCGGGATGCACGTGGCCGGGGTCACCGCCGACCCGGCGACCTTCGAGCACGTCGACCCCGAGATCGTCGGCAACCACCGCGAGCTGCTCATCTCCGAGCTCTCAGGCAAGGGCACCGTGCAGTCACGCGCGCGCGAGGCGGGCATGGAGCTCGACGACGCGGCCGCGGCCGTGCTGGTCGAGCGCGTCAAGGACCTCGAGCACCGCGGCTATCACTACGAGGCCGCCGACGGTTCCTTCGAGCTGTTGCTGCGTAAGGAGACCGGCGAGTACGAGCCTCTGTTCCGCCTGGAGTCGTGGCGGGCCATCGTCGAGAAGCGCGCCGACGGCCGCGTGGAGACCGAGGCCACCATCAAGATCTGGATCGGCGGCGAGCGCTACGTGCGCACCGCCGAGGGCAACGGTCCCGTCAACGCGCTGGACAAGGCGCTGCGCGAGGCGCTGGTGGAGATCTATCCCCACCTGCGCGACATCGAGCTGGTCAACTTCAAGGTCCGCATCCTCGATGAGACCAAGGGCACCGGCGCGGTGACCCGCGTGCTCCTGGACGCGTCCGACGGCGAGAAGGTGTGGGGCTCGATCGGAGTCTCGGAGAACGTCATCGAGTCCTCGTGGGAGGCGCTGGTGGACTCCCTGGAGTACGGGATGCAGCCCGCGAGCCGTGGGCGTCTGGCCGGCGACACGACCGCTGCGTCACCGGGCTCGTGACCGCCGATCCAGCGGACGTGATCCCGGCAGCCCGTCCGGTGATCGGGGCTGCCGAGGAGGAACTCGTCCTCGAGGTGCTCCGCTCCGGCCGGCTGTCGCTTGGCCCGCGGCTGCTGGACTTTGAGCGTGCCTTCGCCGCTCGCCTCGGAGTCCCCTACGCGAGCGCCGTGTCGAGCGGCACCGCCGGCCTCCATCTGGGGCTCCGCGCGGTCGGCGTCACCGACGGCGACGAGGTGGTCACCAGTCCGTTCAGCTTTGTGGCCAGCGCCAACGCGATCGTGTTCGAACGCGCCCGTCCGGTGTTTGCCGATATCGACCCGGTCACCCTCAACCTCGATCCCGCCGCGGCGCGAGCGGTGATCACCGAGCGCACGACGGCGGTCATGCCGGTGCACATCTTCGGCTATCCGGCCGACCTGCCGGCGTTTGAACAGCTCGGCCTGCCCATCGTCGAAGACGCCTGCGAGGCACTGGGCGGCGTGCATGCCGACGGTGTCGCCGTCGGCGCGCGTGGCCATCCGGCCGTGTTCGCCTTCTACGCCAACAAGCAGCTGACGACTGGCGAGGGCGGGATGGTGACCACCGACGCCGCCTCGATCAAGGACCAGATCGACTCCGAGCGCAATCAGGGGCGCGCCCCGGACATGGGCTGGCTCGATCACGATCGCCTCGGGTTCAACTACCGACTGTCGGATATCGCGTGTGCCCTCGGCGTGGCCCAGCTCGGCCACCTGGACGAGATGCTGGCCGGCCGCGAGCGGGTGGCCGATCTCTACCGCCAGGCACTGACCGGGATCGAGGGATTGGAGCTGCCCTGCGCTGACGCCGACGGCGATCGCCGCGGCTGGTTTGTCTTCGTCGTGCAGCTGCCGCACCACGCTGATCGCGACGACACGGTGCGGGCGCTGACCGAACGCGGCATCCAGAGTCGCCCATACCTCCCGGCGATCCACCTGATGACGTTCTACCGTGAGCGGTTCGGTCATCGCGAAGGCGAGTTCCCGGTGTGCGAGGACGTCGCCCGGCGATCGATCGCGCTGCCGTTCTTTCCCGAGATGACCGAGGGGCAGGTCGACCGCGTCGTCACCGAGCTCCGTGCCATCCTGGAGCCGTAGTGGCCCCGGAGATACACAGTCGATGAGTCGCTTCGCCGAGCCCCAGGATGCGGCCTTTCGCCGTCTCAACGACTCGATCGGCTTTGACTGGCGGCTGAGCCCCTACGACGTGGACCAGTCGATGGCCCACGCCACGATGCTCGCCGCGCAGGGGATCATCTCCGAGGCCGACGGCGCCGAGTTGCGCCGGGGGCTGGAGCAAGTGCGCGACGAGCTCACCGACGGGACGTTCCCCTTCGCCGAGGGCGACGAGGACATCCACATGGCCGTCGAACGGCGCGTCACCGAGATCGTGGGCCGCGTCGGGGGCCGCCTGCATACGGCGCGCTCGCGCAATGACCAGGTGGCCACCGACGTCGCCATGTTCGTGCGCGCGCACGCGCACGAGGCGCTCGAGCGTCTCGATCGATTGGGGCGCACGCTGGTGGAGGTGGCCGAGCGCCACCTCGACTGGGCCATGCCGGGCTATACGCACATGCAGCGCGCGCAGCCGATCTACCTCAGCCACCACCTCCTGGCCTACTTCTGGATGGTGAACCGCGACATGCGGCGCTTCGAGGCGGTGGTGGCCGCTACCGGCCGCCTGCCACTGGGCGCGGGAGCGCTGGCCGGCGTCAACTTCGACACCGATCGCCAGGCGGTGGCCGCCGCCCTGGGCTTCTCGGGCGTGGCCGAGAACTCGGTGGACGCGGTGTCCAACCGGGATTTCGTGCTCGACTACCTGGCGGCCGCGGCGACCTGCGCCACCCACCTGTCGCGCCTGGGAGGCGAGATCGTCCTCTGGTCCACCGAGGAGTACGGCTTCTGTGAGGTGTCTGATGCGTGGGCGTCGGGCTCGTCGATCATGCCCCAGAAGAAGAACCCCGACGCCGCGGAGCTCCTGCGGGCCAAGGCCCCACGCCTGGTCTCGAACCTGGTGGCCCTGCACGGGGTGATGCACGGGCTCCCGCTCACCTACAACAAGGACATGCAGGAGGACAAGGAGCCGCTGTTTGACTCCTCGGACACGCTGGAGCTCTGCCTCGACGCGGCCACCGGCATGCTGGCGACCATCACCTTCAAGCGCGAGCGGCTCGCCGCGGCGGCGGCGGATCAGTTCCTGGCCGCCACCGACATCGCCGATCTCCTGGTGCGGCGCGGCGTCCCGTTTCGCGAGGCCCATGGGGTGGTGGCCGGCCTTGTGCGCCAAGCGCTGGACGCCGGCAAGCTGCTTTCTGACCTCACGCCGGCCGAGCTGACGGCGCAGTCTCCCGCCCTCGACGAGGAGTTCTACCGGCTGCTCCAGGATGGAGCGTGGCTGGAGACGAAGGTGTCAGAGGGCGGGACGTCCTTGGACCGCGTCCGCGAGCAGTTGGACCGGGCTCGCGCCGCGCTGCGCTGAGTCGGTGAGACGGTGAGACGGTGAAGCGGGCCTTCTTTGCCCGGCCGGTGCTGGAGGTCGCGCGAGACCTCGTCGGTTGCGTCGTCACGCATGGGGACACCTCGGGGGTCATCGTCGAGACCGAGGCCTACCACCACTCCGAGCCGGCCTGCCACGCCTACGTGGGCGTGACCCCGCGGACCCGCGTGATCTTCGGGCCGCCCGGGCGGGCCTACATCTATTTCTCCTACGGGGTGCACTGGATGCTCAACGCGGTGTGCGAGCCCGACGGGGTGGGCGCCGCCGTGCTCATCCGCGCGCTCGAGCCGCTGGAGGGCCTTGACCACATGCGCGATCGGCGGGGGATGGACGCCGTGCGTCAGCTGTGCTCGGGGCCTGGGAAGCTGACTCAGGCTCTGGCCATCGGCCCGGAGTTCAACGACACCGATCTGCTGCGCGGGCCCGTGCGCTTCTCAGACCGGCCGCCCGCCTGGCGCGATGTCGCCATCGACGTCGATATCCGGGTGGGCATCACCAAGGCCGCGGACCTTCCGTGGCGGTTTCTCGCCGCGGGCAACCGGTTTGTCTCGCGGCCGGTGCGGCGCACCGCCACCGCATAGCGCGTCCGGGCGGCTCTGACCGCCGCTCAGCCGGTTCCGCCGCCGCCCCCGCCGAGTCCGGCCCCGCCACTGCCGCCGCCACCGGCGCCACCGGTGCCGCCGCCCGTACCGCCACCGGTGCCTCCGCCGGTCCCACCACCCGTCGCGCCTCCGCCGGTTCCGCCGCCGGTATCACCGGTGCCTCCGCCCGTTCCGCCGCCGGTCGCGCCTCCGCCGGTCCCGCCGCCGGTCGCGCCTCCACCGGTCCCGCCGCCCGTGGCGCCTCCGCCGGTCGCGCCGCCCGTGCCACCGCCGGTGGCGGGGGTGGTGCCGGTGGCGCCGCCGGTGTCAGGCGTCGTCCCGGTGGACCCGCTGGGCGCCGGGGTGGTGGAGAAGCCGGTCCCGGTGTCTCCGGTCCCGACCGTTCCCGTGCCCGTCGAGCTCGAGTTCTTCTTCTTGTGCGGGTGCTTGCCGTACTCCAGGGCCTCTTCGGCGTTGATCTGGAGCGCCTGGACCATGAAGTTGTGCCAGATGTTCGCCGGGAAGGTGCCGCCCTCGACGGGCTGGCCGTTGTAGAGGCTGGTCATCGGGATGAGCTTGTTGGGGTAGCCGACCCACACCGCGGTGGTGATCTGTGGCGTCCAGCCCACGAACCAGGCGTCGCCGTAGTTGGAGGTGGTCCCGGTCTTGCCCGCCACGTCGACGCCGGAGATCGCCGCCGACGTCCCGGTGCCGTGCTCCACGACCCCCTGGAGCATCTCGTGGATCACCGCCGCCGTCTCGGCCGGAATCACGCGCTTGTAGTCGGGCGTCGCGGAGAGATCGCGCTTGCCGTCGCACTTGATGTCCGGGCACTGGATCTGCGCGATGCCGACCGGGCCCTTCCTCGGCGCGCCGAGTCCCTTGGAGAAGACACGCAGCCCGCCGGTGGCGATCGTCTCGTAGGCATGAGCCATGTCCAGCGTGGTCACGCCCTGCTTGAGCCCGCCGATGATCATCGCGTAGTTGGTCGACACCGGCGAGCGGATGCCCATCGCCTTGGCCATCGCGGCGATGCGTTTGGTACCCACGCCCGGAGAGAGACCGAGCTGGGTGAAGACGCTGTTGTCCGAGACGTCGGTGGCCGAGGCGAGGCTGATCGGGCCCGAATACTCGTTGTCGAAGTTCTTGACCATGTAGTGCTCCTTGCCGCCGCTGTTGGGCACGATCAGGTCAAGGGGCTTTGAGTCGAAGACGGACGAGGGCCCGTAGCCATGTTGCAGGGCTACGGCGAGGGTGAACGGCTTGAAGGCGGAGCCGGGCTGGCGAAAGCCCTCGGTGGCCAGGTTGAAGGGAAACTTGGTGAAGTCCTCCTGGCCATTGACGAGCGGGCCGCCCACCATCGCGCGGACCTGGCCCGTCCTGTTGTCGATGGCCACCAGCGAGGCTGCGGGAAGGTTCGGGCCGCTGGGCAGCTCCTCTGAGATCGCGTTCTCGGCCGCCTGCTGCATGCGCAGGTCGATCGTGGTGCGGATCTTCAGCCCGCCGTAGTACGCACGGTATCCGGCGACACTGGGCGACACCCCGCCGCGCTCCATGGCCGCCACCACCTGAGGTCCCACCCAACTGGTGAAGTAGGGCGCCGTCGGGGGCTCCTCGGGCTGCTCGACGTCGTTCTCGGTGGGGAGGGGCCAGTTGCGGAAGTAGTCGTACTGCTTGAGCGTGATGTCGTGCAGGTTGAGCATGTCCTTGAGCACGAGGTCGCGCCGGGCCTTGGCCGCCGGCCGCGTGTCGGACTGGAGCGGGTTGAACGCCGACGGGTTGGCCACCATGCCGGCCAGGAGCGCTGCCTGCGCGGGGTTCAGCTGCGAGGCGCACGACGGCAGCGGCTTGTCACCGCAGCCGTGGGTGTTGCCATCGTTGGCGGCGTTGGGGTCGTAGTCCAGCGCCTTGCCGAAGTAGACCCGGGCCGCGGACTCGGCGCCGTAGGCCCCATTGCCGAAGTAGATGGAGTTCAGGTACTCCCGGAGGATCCGGGTGCGGGGCCACTCGCGCGTGAGGTGATAGGCCAGGGCCGCCTCGCGGAGCTTCTCGAACACGGTGCGGTTGCCCTCGGCGGCCAGCGCGTTCTTGACGAACTGCTGGGCGATGGTGGAGGCCCCCTCGCGCGCGCCGCCGGTGACATCGGCCACGAACGCGCGCGCGATGCCCTTGATGTCCACCCCGGGGTCAGACCAGAACCGCTTGTCCTCCACGGCGACGATGGCCTTGCGCATCATCGGCCCGAGCTGGTCAAAGTTGTCGATGACCTCGTTGTTGGGCGGCGCCAGGAGCCCGATCTTGTGCCAGTGATCGTCGTAGAGGTAGGAGTTGATCCCCAGGCGCTTGTACTCGGCCCGGTTCTCGATCTGCGGCAGGTCAGAGGCGACGGCCATCATCATCCCGAAGATCGTGGAGACGATGGCCAGGCCGCCGAGGCCGAGGAGGATCCAGAACAGCCGGAGCTTGCGCACCTTGGGCCGCCGCCGACGGCCATCGCGGCCGCGCCGGAAACGTCGCTTGGGCGGCTTGAACGGGATCGCGGCTCGCGGGTCCCGCGGCTCGCTGGTGATGTCGTCGTCGTCGCTCATGCGATCGCGGCCAGCGCCGGAGGCCGACCTTGGCAAGGGCGCTGCAGTAAGGGTGGAAAACCCAGCGTAACTCTCGGACGGGCGGGCTTCCCGGGCGGCGGCGAGAGTGTAGTGCATCGCCACCTCGGCACCGGCAGTTCGCGGGCGGGCCACTAGCATCCGGCGCGTGCCGCCCGACCCCGCCAACAGCGCCGCCTGGCTGACGCGCAACGTCGTCGATTGCCTGCCCGATGGGGGCCTTGAGCGCAAGCTGCAGGAGGGGCGCCCGCTCCGGGTCAAGCTCGGCGTGGACCCCACCGCCGCCGACATCCACCTCGGTCACACCGTCGTGCTCCAGAAGCTCCGCGAGTTCCAGGAGCTCGGCCACACCGTGGTTCTCATCATCGGCGACTACACGGCGCGGGTGGGCGACCCGAGCGGCCGCTCGACGCTGCGCCCGGTGCTGACGGGCGAGGAGATCGCGGCCAACGCGCGCACGTATCAGGAGCAGGCGCTCAAGGTGCTCGACGAGGGGGCGCTGGAGGTCCGCTTCAACGGCGAGTGGCTCGACATGCCGATGGAGCAGCTCTTCGCGCTGACCCGCACCACCACCGTCGGCCAGCTGCTGGAACGCGACGACTTCTCCAAGCGCTACGCCGCCCGTGAGCCGATCTCCGTGCTGGAGCTCCTCTATCCGCTGCTGCAGGGCTATGACTCGGTGGCGGTCCGCGCGGATGTGGAGCTCGGCGGGACCGATCAGAAATTCAACCTGCTGCTGGGGCGCAACATCCAGCGCGCGTACGGCCAAGTAGAGCAGGTCATCATGACCATGCCCCTGCTCACCGGCACCGACGGCGAACGCAAGATGTCGAAGTCCTATGGCAACCACATCGGCGTGGCCGACCCGCCGGAGGAGATCTACGGACGGACGCTCAGCATCCCGGACGCGGCGTTGGGCGACTGGTACGCCCTGCTCCTGGGGACCGCGCCGGACCCCGCGTCAGGCCCGCGGGACGCCAAGCGCGCGCTGGGCAGGGCGCTGGTGCGACGCTTCTACGACGACGCCGCGGCGTCGGCGGCCGAGGCGGCGTTTGACCGCGTCTTCGTCCGCGGCCAGATCCCCGAGGACGTTCCCGTCGTGCGGTGGACGCTCAACGGCACGGGCACCGTCCACCTGCCCGCGTTGCTGGCCGAGGCGTTCTCGGTCTCGACCTCCGAGGCGAGGCGGGGCCTGGCGCAGGGCGCCGTGCGGGTCGACGGCGAGCCGCTGGCCGGCGATGTCCTGGACGTCCCCGCCGAACAGCTCGACGGCCGCGTGCTGCAGATGGGCAAGCGCCGCTTCGCGCGCGTGCAGATCGTCGAGTAGGTCCGGACGGCGCGATGACCGTCGCCGGGGGGATGCTGCGCCTGCACACGCGAGGCCACGGCGACATCGTGGACCTCACCGAGGGCGTGCAGCGGATCGTGGCCACCAGCGGCGTGGACCGCGGCCTGGTCACGGTGTTCGCGGTGGGCGCCACGGTGGGCGTCACCACCATGGAGTACGAGCCCGGGGGCGTCGCCGATCTCCAGCGCCTGCTCGACCGCCTCATCCCGGCCACAGGCGACTACGAGCACAACCGCCTCAACCACGACACGAACTCCCACGCCCATCAGCGGGCGGCGATCATCGGTCCGTCGGAGACGGTCCCGGTGCTGGAGGGGCGGCCGACGCTGGGGACCTGGCAGCAGATCGTCCTCATCGACTTCGATGATCGGCCACGAGAACGCACGGTCAGCGTCCAGGTTCTATCCTGATCCACCCGCACGAGTATGCGCGGACGTCGATTGCGTCGTTTAGCGATGACGCCGGTTTTGAGCGCTATACTCGTCGGTCCGCCCCGGGACCGTGTTCTAGGACCCGGGCGCGCCCCTGAGGAGGAAGCCCCTCCTAGAAGAGGTGCGACGGTCTTTGAAAACTCAACAGCATGCACACTCTTCGGCCGAACCCCGGCCGAATGAATGTGTCCAGGTTCGACACCGTCGCTTGGGGCGCTCCTCTCGAGGAGCGGTTCGAACGACGGTCCAGAATTGACCCCGTCTTGCGCTCCGGAGCCCTCTGTGTACATCGGGCTCCGATCCGCCGGCATCGCCGGCGGGTTCACAGCGTCCCGTCCCGGCCTCGTGCCGGCGGGCCGTGAGCGCAAGGGCCTGATCCCACCAGGGACAGGCCCAGGATTCGGAGCAGTCGCCGGCCGTGACATAGCTTGCGGCCGCTACGAGGCTCCGAACATTCCTGACGACTCTTTGTGGAAGTTCTTCACGGAGAGTTTGATCCTGGCTCAGGACGAACGCTGGCGGCGTGCCTAACACATGCAAGTGGAGCGACGACCCGGGCTTCGGCCCGGTGCAAAGCCGCGAACGGGTGAGTAACACGTGGGTAACCTGCCCTGATGATTGGGACAACCCGAGGAAACTCGGGCTAATACCGAATGTGCCCTCTGGCCTTAAGGCCTCTGGGGAAAGGAAGCTTCGGCCTCCGCATTGGGATGGGCCCGCGGCCCATTAGCTTGTTGGTGAGGTAACGGCTCACCAAGGCAACGATGGGTAGCTGGTCTGAGAGGACGATCAGCCACACTGGGACTGAGA
>DATJTQ010000336.1:0-2547 GCA_035503355.1 Solirubrobacteraceae bacterium | reverse complement strand
TGCCGCTGGGCACCACCGCGCACAAGCAGGGCCGCGTCGCCGGGGAGAACGCCGCCGGCGGGCACCGGCAGTTCGCCGGCAGCCTCGGCACCCAGGTCGTCAAGATCTTCGACCAGGCCGCCGCCCGTACCGGGCTCCGCGACCACGAGGCCGCCGCAGCCGGGTACGAGCCGGTCACCGTCGCCTGGGAGGCCGACGACCACAAGGCCTACTACCCCGGCAGCCACCGCATCGCCATGCGGTTCACCGGCGACCGCGCCACCGGCCGCCTCCTCGGCGTCCAGCTCTTCGGCCACAAGCACGCCGAGATCGCCACGC
Source organism: Solirubrobacteraceae bacterium (assembly GCA_035503355.1). Lineage (GTDB taxonomy): Bacteria > Actinomycetota > Thermoleophilia > Solirubrobacterales > Solirubrobacteraceae > Palsa-465. The sequence continues at coordinate 2,229 of DATJTQ010000336.1, read as the reverse complement.
GCGTCGACATCGCCGCCGCCGCCATCTACAGCGGCCTGACCATCGACGAGATCAGCGACCTCGACCTGTCCTACACCCCGCCGCTCGGCTCCCCCTGGGACGCCATCCAGGCCGGCGCCCAGGCCTGGACCCGCACCGCGCCCACCGCGTAGCGCACGCCAGCCCTACGGGGCTACCGCCACCTGGGCCGACGCGGGCGGGGCCAGCACCGCCGACATCCGCTCCATCGCCTCCGGGATGACCCGGTAGTACACCCACGTGCCGCGGCGCTCGGAGGTGATCAGCCCCGCCTCGCGCAGGATCTTCAGGTGATAGCTGATCGACGGCGCGGTCACGTTGAACTCCCCCGTCAGGTCGCACACGCACGACTCGCCGCCCGGGTGGCAGGCGATCAGCGACAGCAGCCGCAGCCGCAGCGGGTCCGCGACCGCCTTGAACAGCGCCGCCATCTCCTCCGCCCCGGCCCGGGACAGCGGCTCGCACGCCAGCGGCGGGCAGCACGCGCCCGCGTCCGGCTCGAGGACCGGCAGCAGCCTCTGATTAGTCACCTCTCTAATTTGACACATCTTTAAGCAGGGTGCAAACTGGTGCAGCGGCCTGATTAAAGAACTCTCTAATCAGAGTCGCATGCTCGCCCAGACGAGGGAGGAACCTCATGTCCCGTGTCCAGCTCGCGCTCCGCGTCGCCGACCTGGAAGGCTCCATCGCCTTCTACGCCAAGCTGTTCGGCGCCGAGCCCGCCAAGCGCCGCCCCGGCTACGCCAACTTCGCCATCGCACAGCCGCCGCTGAAGCTCGTCCTGATCGAGGGCGCCTCCGGCGAGCCCACCCGCATGGACCACCTCGGCGTCGAGGTCGAGACCACCGACCAGGTCACCGCCGCCACCGCGCGCGTGGCCGCCGAGGGCCTGCCCACCGCGACCGAGGAAGACTCCGCCTGCTGCTACGCCGTCCAGGACAAGGTGTGGGTCACCGGCCCCGGCGACGAGCCCTGGGAGGTCTACGTCGTCAAGGGCGATGTCGACGTCCTCGACAAGGGCGCCGACTCCGTGTGCTGCGCGCCGACCGGAAACACAGCGGATGCCGAGCAGCCAGCGGGTACGACCTGCTGCTGACGTTGACGGAAAAGCAGTCGCCAGCTTTAGCGCCGGCGAGAGCACGTATGGTCGCTTACACCGCCCCGTCCTCCCTGGCCGCTCTCGCGTGGAGGCAAGACATGCGCGCGACCTCGGGGAGTTTCCTTCGCTGGGCTCGAATGTCCGTGGTGACTGGCCGTCCTGGTAGATGGCACGATCCGAAGCGAAGGGAGTCAAGGTTGGCCATCGTCAGCCCAGACGACGAGGGGAAACCCTTCGTCGGCCCGGTGGAACGTCCTGGTTGGCGCGCTGCTTATCGACCCGAATATCAAGCTCGCAACCCGTTCGAAGCGGTGTCTCTAGGCAGATCTTGTCTAACGGCTGCGTGCCGACTCCAGGGTGGAGCGGAAATTAGTGCTGTTGCAGAAGTACATCTTCAGGCGCGGGTACCCTGGGCGTCATGGTGCACGCCACGGGCGCCCTGGCGCAGTTCATCCCGAGCCCGCCGATCAGCAGCTTTCGCGTTGGTCCGCTAGACGTTCATTTCTACGCGCTGGGCTACATCGTCGGGATCACGCTTGCCATCCTGATCACACGACGGCGGTGGCGGGCCCTGGGCGGCGACCCGGACCTAGTCAACGACATCGCGCTGTGGGTCGTGCCCGCGGGCATCATCGGCGGCCGGATCTACTTCGATGTCACCACGCCGATGGACATCCCGCACGTGTGGTATGGCCCCTTCGCGGTGTGGACCGGGGGCTTGGGTATCTGGGGCGGAGTGGCGCTGGCGGCCGCCGTCGGCGTTTGGCGGCTGCGCCGGGCTGGCATCACCGCCGGCCCGTTCGCCGACGCGGTGGCCCCCGCCCTGCTGGTAGCGCAGGCAATCGGGCGGATAGGAAACTACTTCAACAAGGAGCTGTTCGGGTCACCCACCACGTTGCCGTGGGGGCTGGAGATCCCTTACCAGTACCGCGTCGCCGGAGGCATCCCAGCGGGTGACCTGCACTTCACGACGTTCCAGCCGACGTTCCTGTACGAGCTGCTGTTCGACGTGGCGCTGGCGGTGTTCCTGATGTGGCTCGGCGCGCGGCGGCGGCGTGAGGACGGAGGCCGGCTGATCAACTCGCCGGGGCTGTTCGCGCTGTACGTGGCGG
>DATJTQ010000335.1:0-32484 GCA_035503355.1 Solirubrobacteraceae bacterium | reverse complement strand
CCGAGTACACCCAGCTGCTGGAGGACTCGCGCCGGCACGCCATCGATCGGATGGTCGACAACGCCCGGCTGATGGGCGCTGACGCCATCCTCGCGGTGCGCTTTGACTCCTCCGAGATCGGCCAGCAGTTCACCGAGATCGTGGCCTACGGGACCGCGGTCAAGGTCCGGGCCTCCGCCTAGCCTCGCCGCGACGTGCAGCTCGGGGAGGCCGACCGGGACGAGCTCTTCGAGCGGCTCAGCCGCCACCATGCCGAGGGCCATCTCGACCTCACCGAGCTCGAACGCCGCGTCGCGGTGGTGGCCCAGGCGGTCACGCGCGAGCAGGCCGCCGTCGTCCTCACCGACCTCCCGGCTCTGGCCGGTGATGTCACCGGCCCCACCCGCGAGCGACCGCGATGGGGACGAGGCCACGGGGATGCCGACACTCCGCGCCCCGATTGGCGACCGACCAACGAGCGCTTCCGCGATCCCAAGACCAACCGGGTGATGCGCGTCTGGGAGGACGCGGGCGGCACGCGACATTACGTTCCTGACGAGCAGAGCCCCTGATCCCGGCGTCGTCGGGCCCCACGCAACGGGGGCCGACGACGCGCAGCGCAGGTGCGTTAGCGGCGGCTGTTGCCTCCGCCGAAGATCTGCAGGAAGAACAGGAAGATGTTGAAGACGTCGAGGAAGATCGACGCCGCGATCGGCACCACCCCGGCCTGGTTGGTCCGGCGCAGGCGGTTGAAGTCAAACACCGTGAACGCGCTGAAGATGATCAGGCCCCCGACGGCGTAGATGATGTTCGCGTTGGGGATCGCGACGAAGGTCGCCACCAGCCCGAACACGATGAGCGCCAACAGCGCCCAGAACAGGGTCCGCGCCCAGGAGGAGAGGTCGCGCCGGGTCGCGTACCCCGCGGCGCCCATACCCGCCACCGTCAGCGCCGTGGCGCCGGCGGCCTGCCACAGTGCGGCCGGATCGCCGCTGGCATACACCGCGATGACCGGCCCCACGGCCAGGCCGATGGCCAAACCGAGCCCGAAGAGCAGCGTGATCGCCAGCTGGTCACGGCCGCGTGCCGAGGCGAACTGCAGTCCGAAGATGCAGGCGAAGGCGACGAGGAAGAACAGGATCCCCGCCCCGCCCGACAGGTTGCGACCGATGTAGGCGCCGAGCGCCGTACAACCAACGGTGAGAGCCACAAGGCCCATCACCTGACCGAAGACGCCCCGCGTCTGGTCCCGAGTGAGCGCCTGGTCGCGAAGCGCGTATTGCGGAGTGAAGGACATGGTGCGCAGGATAGGTGATGGCCGCCCCATTTCCAGGACCTTCATAGAGACTTCATATCTGGCGGCACGCCCCCGAATCCGGAATCGTGATACTGGGGATCGTGCCTGACACCACCGTTGCGCCACCCGCCGAGCCGGCGCCGCCGGTCAAGCCCCCCGTCCCACGCTCGGCGTGGACCCGGCTAGCGGCGTGCACGGCCGCCGCGGCGCTGCTCCAGCTCGACGGCACGCTCATCACCGTGGCGCTCCCGTCGGTGGCCCACGGGCTGCACGTCAAGGGCAGCTCCACCTCGGCGGTGCTGAGCGCCTACTTCGGCGCCTACGCGCTGCTGTTGATCCCCGGCGGTGAGCTGGTGGACCGGTTCGGGGCGCGGCGCCTGGCCCTCACCGGCCTGACCGTGTTCGCCATCGGCGCGCTCGCCGGGGCGCTGGCCCAGTCATTCGGTGCCCTCCTGGCGGCGCGCGTGGTCCAGGGTGCCGGCGCGGGCCTGGTCAGCCCGGCGGCGCTCGCCGGCGCGGTATCGGGCTTTCCGCCGGAGCGGCGCGGCAGCGCCCTGGGAATCTGGGGGGCCAGCGCCGGCATGTCCAACCTGGCCGGCCCCCTGCTGGGCGGTCTGCTCACCGTGGCCTTTGGCTGGCGCGCCAACTGGTGGGCGCTGCTGCCCCTCACCGCCGCGGCGGCCATCGCCGTCGCGCGGCTGGTGCCCGCGACGGCGCCGTCCGGCGACGAGGGGGGCAACCCCGCGCTCAACCGCGTCGTGCTCGCCGCGACGCTGGTGGCGGCGCTCACCTTCGCGGTCATGATCGGCGCCTTCTACGTCGCCGAGCAGTACCTCCAGCGGGTGGCGGGCTTCTCGGCGCTGGGCGCCTCGAGCGCGCTGGTGCTCGTCGCCCTGCTCGTGGGGGCGGCGGCTCCGATCGCCGGCAAGCTGGTTGACCGCTATGGCGAGAAGCTGCCTGCGCTCGCCGGGTTCGTGAGCGCGGGGGTCGGCCTGGCCCTGCTGGGGATTCCGGGTTTCACGCTCGACGGCGTGGTCACGATCCTCCCCCTGATCCCGGTCGGCCTGGGCCTGGGGATGCTGTTCGTCCCCACCAGCCGGGCCGCGCTGAACGCCAGTCCCGATGCGTCGCACGGCCGGACCTCGGCCCTGCTGTCGGTGGGCCGCCTGCTCGGGGCCGCGGTCGGGGCGGGGCTCGCCGGCGTCGCCCTGGCCGGGACCCTCACCGCCTCCACGGTGCATCACACGCTGTTGCTGGGGGCGCTCATCTGCCTCGTCGTCGGGATCCCGGCGTCGATGTACCTGTCGGGGGACGGCCCGGCGCCCTCGCTCGCGCGCAGCTAGCCGGACCGGCGCGACCGGTAGGTCCGCACCTTCTCGCGGTTGCCGCACACCGCCATGTCACACCAGCGGCCCGAGCGGTTGCGGCTGGAGTCCCAGAACGCCCACCGGCAGTCGTCGGCGACGCATGCCTTCACCCGCGCCCAACTCCCGTCCATCCCGGCGTGGGTCACGGGGACCAGCAGCTGGGCCAGGACGCCGTCAAAGCCCTCGGCCAGCGGGGCGATCTCGATCGCGGCCTGCTCATCGAAGCACACGGAGAGTCGTCCTCGCTCGGCCACATCCGCCAGGCAGCGCGACGCCTCGCCGGGCCCCTCACCGCGCTCGGTATGGCTCACCAGCACCGTCCGCAGGGACTCGCGGAGGTCGATCGCCTGCTCGAACTCGCGGGCGTCGAGCTCGGGCTCTCCATCGGCGCGCAGCCCCTGCTCGTGCAACCACGTCGCCAGCTGCGCGGGCGTCTCTGTCCGGTCTTCGCCCGTGTCGACGTCAAGGGTGTTGACGAAGTCGATGACCAGCTGAAGGTTGTGAGGGGGCGTCGACATTTCGCTTGAAACCGTTGTTTACGTATAGTAGGTTACATGACACCAGCTAAGCGATTACGGAGGTGTCTGAACACAATGCTAGGCCACGGAGCCGGATCCGCCAACACGTATTCCGTGGGGCGCCCGTGGTTGGACTGCACCCAGGCGCTGTTTGCGCCGACCGCGGTCACCCGGTTGCGCGCCCGCATGCGACGACTGGAGCTCGATCAGGCGCTCGCTGACGGTGCCGATCCGTCGTCCTCGCCGCTGCTGGCCGCCCGCGCGGCTCAGCTCGTCGCCCCCGCCGCGCGCCACCGGCTGGCGGCGGCGCTCGAGCGGCTCGTGCTGGCCGGCGACGCGCCGGTCACGCGCTGGCACGTGACGCCCGCCCGTCGTGGCCTGGAGGCCAACCGCTGGCGCGTCCTGGATCTCGCCACCACCCTGCGCCGGAGCGGGCTCCTCTACGCGCGTGGAATCGCCATCCTTGAGCTCGTGTTGATCGACGGCACCGGAGTGGCCTACACCGACGCACGGGGCGAGGGCCTCGCGCGCCAGCTGGAGCTCGCCGGGGCCACCCTGGAAGGCTGACCTCGCCCCCGCGCGACCGCGTCATCGGCGGCCTGCGCGCCGGGCTCCCCTACGCGGCCGCCTCGTTGCTGCTGGGGCTGTCCTTCGGCGTGCTCGCGCGCCCCGTCATGGGGTCGGTGGCCACCATCGTCATCTCCACCATCGTCTTCGCCGGCTCGGCTCAGTTCGCCGCGCTGGCCGTCCTCTCGGCGGGCGGCGGCGCCGCGGCGGCGATCGTCGCCGGGATGCTGCTCAACCTCCGCTTCGTGCCGATGGGGATCGCCATTGCACCCTCGCTGCGGGCCGGGCCGCTGGGCCGGGCTCTGCGCGGCCAGGCGCTCGTCGACGCCTCGTGGGCGCTGGCCAACCGTGGGGGCGGGCACTTTGACATCGAGTTCCTGCTGGGCTCGACGCTGGCCCAGTACCCGGCGTGGGTGGGCGGGACGGTGCTCGGCGTCCTCGCCGGCGGGCTCATCGGCAACCCGCGCGCGTTCGGGCTCGACGCCATCTTCCCCGCCTTCTTCCTCGGCCTCCTCGTCGCCGAGCTGCGCCGTCCCGATGCGCGGCCGATGGCGGCGCTCGGCGGCCTGCTGGCGCTGGTCCTGATCCCGTTGACACCCCCGGGGGTGCCGATCATCGCGGCCGCGGCGGCGGTGTTCGTGGTGGCGGGGTGGCGCCGGTGACCACCGCCGTGTGGATCACCGTGGCCGGGCTGTGCGTGACCACGGCGGCCATCAAGGCCTTTGGTCCGCTGGTCTTCGGCGGGCGCGATCTGCCGTCCTTCCTCGCGCGGGCGATCCCGCTGCTCGCGCCGGCGCTGCTGGCGGCGCTGGTGGTCACCGAGACGGTGGGCGGCACCGGCCGCGCCCTCGTCCTCGATGCGCGCCTGGGGGGTGTGGCGGTGGCCGGCTTCGCCATCTGGCGCCGCTGGCCGCTGGCGGTCGTCGTGCTATGTGCCGCCGCGACCACTGCGTTGCTGCGCGCGGTGTGAGCGCCGCGCCGCGCCGGTGGCCGCCCGCTCAAGAAAAAGGGGCGCCGCCACTGCCGCATCCAGCGGAGGCGGCGGCGCCCCGCACATCGGCGCCAGCGAGGATGAGCGCCGATGAGGTTGGCAAGCGCCAAGCCTGATCCTCACGACGTTCCTGCGCGCAGATCCTTCCCGGCGGGTGACACACCTCTGCCGCGAGGCGTTCGAGGGTGGCCTCGAGCAGGCCCCGGACCCAGGCGCGGCCCCCGAGGGCAAGCGCGATCCGCTCCACTGCGGCCAGTCGTGTCACCCGCGCGGTCAGCGCCGCCGAGGTCTCGGCCGGGGCACCGGCGTCTCGGGTGCCGGCGCGCTCCAGGTCCCAGCGCACCTCGACAACCGTGCCCGAGCCCACCCGCGCCGTCCCGGCCAGGTGGGCGGGCCGGCTGATGCTGACCACGCGCGTGCGCGCGCGCCGGCGCAGCCACAACGGGCCGCGCAGGACCATGCGCGCGCCGTGCAGCTGACCGTCGCCCGTCACCTCGAGCTCACCGAGGCTGACCCGGGCCGTGGCCAGGTGGCGATGGTTGTGGGGCCGGCTGAGGAAGGCAAACGCCTCGTCGGGCCCCACGGGCAGGCGACGGCGGGCGGAGATCTCGATCACGAGGCCTCGCCCGCGAGCTCCTCCTCCCGGTCTGCCACCCCCGCCGGGTCGCCGCCGGTGCCGCCGCTGGCGTCGATGAGGATCTCGGCCAGCGCCTCGGGCGCGTCCCACATCGGCATATGCCCGGCATCTGACAACACGACGTTGCGGATCCGGTCGGGCACCCAGACCGGCCGGCGGATCAGCCGATCGTGGTCGGGCCAGACGAGCGTCACCGGGCAGCGGATGCGCTCCAGACCCTCAAAGCGCGCGGCGCGCATGGCGTCGTTGACGCGGACGAAGTCGGCGGCCCCCGCGTAGGCGCCCACGAGGGCGCGGGCGGCGTCGGCGGGCACGCGGCGCGGGTTGGCCACCGCCCCCGAGAGCAGCAGTGACCGTCCGGGCCGGGTGCTCACCACCCAGCTCGTGGCGGGCAGCAGCGACCGGCCCAGCCGATGGGCGATGGCGGCCTTGGGGACCAGCGGTTCGGGCCACAGGCCGGCGGGGGCGATCCCGGTGACGCTGCGCGCGCTCCCCAGCAGCCCGAGCTCCAGGGCCACCCATCCGCCGAGCGAGTTGCCGGCCACATGGGGGCGCTCCACGCCGATCGCCGCCAGGTGCTCGCCCACGGCCGCGGCCAGCGCGCGGGGCGTCGGGCGCTGGCCGGCCAGCGTCGGGGAATCGCCGAAGCCCGGCAGATCGATGGTGATCAGTTCGCGGCGCGGAGCCAGGAGGGGCACCAGCGGATCCCAGACACGGCGATCGCCGCCCAGTGGGTGCAGGAGGACGAGCGGGGCTCCCTGGCCGGTCCGAGAGTGGGCCAGCGGCGCCGAGGTGAGCCTGGTCATCACGGAGACCCTATACCCGGGCGCCGCGGGACTACTCGCCGGTCCGCGAGCGCGAACCACCCGCCAGCTCCGCTGCGCCGCACGTCGGGAAGCAATTGCCCCGTGGGGCGTCATTGCAGGCGACATGACCAGTGAAACGAGTCCAGGAGGTCGGACATGCGCGCACCCAGTCCCAGCCGTGTCTTGATCGTGGCTCATCAGACCGCCGACAGCCCCGAGCTGGTGGAGGCGGTGGCGCGGCGCGTCGACGAGGGTGCCTGCACCTTCACGCTGCTGGTGCCGGCCCAGCCCCGCTTCCTGCACCGGATCACCGAGCTTGACTCGCACGGCATCAGCGACGCCGAGGACCGGCTCGAGGTGGCGATTCCGCTGCTCTCCGCGGCCGCCGGCGAGTCGATCATCGGCGTCGTGGGCACGCCGGAGCCCCTGGCCGCCGTCCAGGAGGCGCTCAGCGTGCTCGGTTTCGACGAGGTGATCATCGCGATGCTGCCCGTCCGCGAGTCGCGCTGGTTTCGCGTGGAGCTTCCTCGCAAGGTCCGGGCGCTGGGCGTGCCCGTCCGCGAGGTCATCACCGCCGCCCGCGAGGTGGATCACAGCGCCGCCTGAGCCGGCCCGGCGCGGCCGGCCGCGCCGTCTTTAGGTCTGGCCGCCTCATGCTGGGGCATCATCAATCGCAGTGACCTCCGCTGCCCCACCGATGAAGACCCGCGCTGCGGTGGTCTCCATCGCCTCCAATTCGTGCCTGATCGTGCTCAAGGTCGCCGCCGGCCTGGTGACGGGTTCGGTGGGCATCCTGTCGGACGCGGTCCATTCGCTGATGGACCTCATCGCCTCGGTGATCGCCTGGGCGTCGGTGCGCAAGGCCGATGAGCCGGCCGACGCCTCGCATCGCTACGGCCACGAGAAGCTCGAGGACCTCGCCGCGGGGGCCCAGGCCCTCCTGCTGCTGGTGGGAGCGGTGTTCATCGCCGTCGAGGCCGTCCGCCGCCTCATCAACGGCGGCACCGTGGGCTCGATCGGGATCGGCATCGCCGTGACCGGCGTAGCGGCCTGTGTCAATCTCGTCGTCTCCAGCTACCTCGACCGCACGGGCCGGGCCACCGGCTCAACTGCCCTGCACGCCAATGCGGCTGACCTGCGCACCGACGCCATCGTCTCGCTGGGCGTGCTCGCCTCGCTGGTGGTGGTCAAGCTCACCCACGCCCACTGGATCGATCCGGCCGTCGGCCTGATCGTGGCCGCGGCCATCAGCCGCACCGGGGTCAAGATCCTCATCGACGCCAGCCGGCGGCTCGTGGACGAGGCACTGCCCGCCGACGAGCTGGCGGCGTTGCAGCAGGTGGTGGAGTCCTTTGTCGGCCATGAGGTGGTGGGCTACCACGACCTGCGCAGCCGCCACGTCGGCAGCCGCCATCAGGTCGATCTCCACCTCCAGTTCGCCGCGGGGACCAGTCTCGAGCGCGCCCACTACGTCTCTCACCAGCTCCAGGACGCGATCGTCGAGCGCCTGCCCGACACCACGGTGCTGGTGCACCTCGAGCCCGAGGACCGCGTGCGGCCCGACCGGTTTGAGCAGCCCGACGGCGTGTCCTCGGCCCACCCGTAGCGCTCCCGGCCGCCCCGGGAAGGTTTGCCAAAGACGGGGCGTCTCTAGTTGCCAGATGCGCCTCTCATCGGGCCGCTCAGTCACTCTCGCGGCCTGCTGCGCCGCCGTTGTCGCCGCTCCGGCGTCCGTTGCCCGGGCCACCTCGGGCGGGACGCTGTCGACCATCGTGCCGTCGGCGCGCGCGGCGCCGGTTCGTCTCCTGGCCGCACCGGCGCGTCCGGTGGTGGGCGCCGCGGTTCACCTGTCGGTGAGCACGCCGCCGGCGGGCGCTACCGGCTTTGCCTGGGAGCTGGCCGGCCAGGGAGCGTTCACCCGACACACCGCGACGCCCCGGATGAGCTTCGTGTTCACCACACCGGGGACCCACACCGTCGCGGTCCGCTTCCAGGACGACGGTCACACCGCGCTGGCGGTGGCCACAGTGACGGTGGCGCCCCGTCCACAGCAGGCCGCCCTGGCCCACCGGGCCCGGGTCCGCGCCCACACCCACACGCCAGCGGGCACCGCCGCGCCCGGACTCACCGGTCAGGTCACCGCGCACGCCGCCGGCGACCCGGGGGTGACCGTCGCCGACTTTCACTTCGCGCCCGCCTCCACCACCATCCACGTCGGTGACACCGTCACGTGGACCAACGACGGCCCATCCAGTCACACCGCCACCGCCAGCAACGGCACCTTCAACACCGGAGTGCTCAAGAAGGGCCAGAGCGCGTCGCACACCTTCACGCAGCCGGGGACCTACCACTACATCTGCCAGATCCACCCCTTCATGCACGGGACGATCGTGGTCCTGGCCAGTACCACCAGCACCACTCAGGCCGGCTCTCCGGCGGCCACGACGCCCACCACCGCGGCGACGACGTCTGCCACCACCTCGACGGCGGCCGCGCAGACCGGCCCGAGCCTTCCCAACACCGGCTTTGACCTGCTCGGCGGCCTGGTCGCCGGGGTGGCGCTCATCGGCCTCGGAGCGGCGCTGCGCCGCACCCGCGCGCGCTGAGCCGGCGGCCCCATCCGCCATCTGTGAACGTCACGTCAAAACTTGTGTGTTCATCTTGTAACTTGTCTTGACAAGTTGTGAGAACGGGCGGGACGCTGCGCCGCGGAACGCAACGTCAGGGAGATCACGCAATGAAGAAAGCCGCCGTTTCTCTGCTGCTGTTCGCCGCGCTCGGCGCGGCCGGCTGCGGCTCGAGCTCAACGAGCAACTCCAGCAGCACCAGCAGCTCCGCTCCGGCGGCTGCGACATCGTCCGCCGCGGCCACCAGCTCCGCCGCGGGCACCAGCTCCGCCGCGGCGGCCGCCACCAGCTGCCCGCACAACCCGGTCCGCTTCGCCGTCGAGCCCTACGACACGGGCCCGGCGCTGGAGAAGGCGTACGGCTCGCTGGCCACCGACATCGGCCAGGCCCTGGGCTGCAAGGTGCAGCTGATCATCTCCAACAGCTACGTGGCGGAGATCGAGGCCATGCGCGGCGGCAACCTCGAGATGGGCGAGTTCGGCCCGCTCGGCTACATCCTGGCCCACAAGATCGCCAACGCCCAGCCCGTCGCGGCGTTCGGGGACAAGAGCGGGAAGCCTGACGTGTACACCGCGGGGATCTGGGTCAAGAAGAGCTCCCCGATCACCAGCCTCAAGCAGCTGTCGGGCAAGAAGATCGCGCTCTCCAGCACGACCTCGACCTCGGGTGGCCTGTATCCGATCTCGGCGCTCATCAACGCCGGCTTCAAGTGCACGGTCAGCGGCTGCCAGGGGCTGAAGGTGATCTACGCCGGCGGTCACCCGGAGTCGCTCCTGGCCCTCACCCATGGCACCGTCGACGCCGCGGAGGTCAACAGCCAGCAGCAGGCCTCGGCCGCCAAGGCCGGCCAGTTCAAGGCCTCGGACTACCGCGAGATCTGGAAGTCGACGCCGATCATCAACGACCCGATCACGGTCTACGGCAACCTGTCGCCGGCCTTCCAGCAGAAGGTGAAGAAGGCTCTGCTCAGCCTCAGCGCAGCGCAGACCGCCACGGTGGACACGGAGCTGGGCACCGCCTCCAACGGCCCGATGGTCGCCGCAAACGACGGGCTCTACAACCAGGTCCGCGCGGTGGCCAACGCCGTGCACCTGAGCCCCAAAGACCTCGGGTGAGATGTCGACCCAACCCGCCACGGGTCCAGTGATCGCAGCGCAGGCGTCCGGGGCCACGGCCCTGGACGCCCCGCTGGTCATCGAGGGCATTCACAAGCGCTTCGGGACCAACGAGGTGCTCAAGGGGGTCGGGCTCACCGTCAAGCGCGGTGAGCTCCTCGCGGTGCTGGGCGGCAACGGCTGCGGCAAGTCCACGCTGCTGCGCTGCGCCATCCGCCTGCTCGATCCCGATGCCGGTAGCGCCAAGCTGTGCGGGCGCGACCTCGCCGAGCTGCACGGCCGCGAGCTGCGGATGGCGCGGCGCGAGGCCGCCGTGGTCTTCCAGCAGATCGCCCTGGTCAAGCGCCGCAACGCGCTGGACAACGTGTGCTGCGGGGCCCTGGGTCGCATACCGCTCGGCCGGTCGCTCACGGTGGGGAGTTTCCCCGGCGACGTCCGCGACCGGGCGGCGGTCGCGCTCCAGCGCGTCGGCATGCTCGATAAGGCGTGGCAGCCGGCGGGCACGCTCTCGGGCGGCCAGGCGCAGCGGGTGGCCATCGCCCGCGCGTACTGCCAGCAGGCGTCGGTGATCCTCGCCGACGAGCCGGTGTCGGCGCTCGACCCGCGTGCCGCCGAGGAGGTGCTGACGTTGCTGGCCGACGTGGCGCACGCCGATGGGCTCGGCGTGCTCACCGTGCTGCACCAACCCGACCTCGCCATGCGCCACGCCGATCGCATCGTCGGCATGAAGCTCGGCCGTGTCGCCTTCGACAAGCGGCCGGCCGACGTCACCGGCGAGGAGATCGACGCCCTCTACCAGCACCTCCGCGAGGCCGACTAGCCATGTCCGTGCAATCGGGCTCGGCCGGGCAGGCGGGGACGATCTCCGCGGCGCTTGCGGGCGCCCCGGTCACGCCGCCGGCTCTCCCGGCCAAGCCGGACACGAGCCGCCGGCGGCCGGCGACGCTCATCATCGCCGGGATTGCGATCGCGCTGCTCGTCTACGCATGGATCGACACCAACGCATCGGTGTCGCAGTTCTTCTCGGCCTTCTTCGGCCAGAAGGGTCTCATCCGCAGCGTCCTGCCCGAAGCGGTCCCGCCCAAGGCCAACCAATTCTGGCCCGGGTTCCAGGCGGCGGCCACGACGTTCGCCATCGCCTGGCTGAGCATCGCCTTCGGCATCCTCGGCTCGTTGCTGATGTTGCCGCTGGCCGCGCGCAACATCACCCCGTCGCGGCCGTTGTACGAGCTCGCACGCGTCATCCAGGCGATCCTGCGCGCCATCCCCGAGCTGATCATGCTCCTGCTCTTCAACGTGGTGCTCGGGTTCTCGCCCTTCGCCGCGGTGCTGGCCCTCACCTTCCATGGCATCGGCGTCAAGGGCAAGCTCTACGCCGAGGCGGTGGAGGAGATGGACACCAGCGCGGTCGACGCACTGCGGGTCGCGGGCGCCGGCCGCATCCAGGTCTTCCTGCATGCGGTGCTGCCGGGCGTGCGCAACACGCTCACGGGCCTGACCCTGTATCGCCTGGACGCCAACTTCCGCTCGGCGGTGACGCTGGGCGCGGTCGGGGGTGGCGGCATCGGGTTCCTCATCGACAACCAGCTCAACATCTTCGACTTCAAGGCGGTGACCAGCTACATCATCGTCCTGGTCGTCGTCGTCCTCATCGTGGAGCGCGCCTCGACCGAGCTGCGCAAGCGGCTGTGAGGGCCTCGTAGCGGCGACGCGGCCTCGGCCGACGACGGCGGGTGGGAGAATCGCCGCCAGGATGGCGTCCACCCAATCCCTCCCTCGGCATGCCGCGATCGCCCAAGCCCTGCGTGAGCAGATCCACTCCGGCGAGCTCACCCCGGGCGCGCCGCTGCCCTCCGAGTCCCGGCTGACCACCCAGTTCGCGGTCTCGCGTGGCACCGTGCGCCAGGCGCTGGCCGCCCTGCGCGCCGAGGGGCTCATCGGGGGCGGGCGCGGGCGCGTGCCGGTGGTGCGGCGCGCCGGGCTGGCGCAGAACTTCGACCAGTTCGTCTCCTTCTCGCTGTGGGCGCGCCAGATGGGACGCGTGCCCTCGGCGCGCACTCTGGACCTCACCAAGCGCCCCGCCGACGCCGAGACCGCCGAGCAGCTGGCCATCGAGCCCGGCACGCCGATGTTCTCCTACACCCGGCTGCGGATGCTCGACGCGGAGCCGGTGCTGGTGGAGCGCGCCGCCTTCCTGGAGTCCGTCGGCCGGCTGTTGCTCGACTGCGACATGGACGGCGGCTCCGTCTACGAGCAGCTGGGCGAGCGTGGGATCGAGTTCGCCGAGCTCCACCAGACGATCGCTGCCATCGCCGGCGGCGGCGAGGACACGTCACTGCTGGCGGTGCCGCGGCGCACCCCGCTGCTGGAGGTCCGCCGCCGCGCGCTCGCGCCCGACGGCACGGCACTCGAATGGTCACGTGATCGCTATCGGGGCGACGCCTTTGAGATCACCATCCACAACCAGCACCAGCTGCCGCGAGCCGGCGTGGCCCTGCGCTCAGCCGACTCCGATCGCTGAGCCGGCCTCGGTCAGCGCGTCCAGGGTGCGGGGCGCGAGGCCCAGCGCCGTGGTCATCCCCACGCCGGAGACGATCTCCACCACCGCGACGCCGGGGAGTGGTTCGGTGATGAGGAACGGGTGGCCGGGGGCGGAGGGGTAGACGCCGTGCCAGCGTTGGCGCACCGTCAGCTCGTCGGCGCCGAGGAGGCGGCGCGCCTCGGCCAGGACCAGCTCGTCCAGCGCCTCGTCGCTGAACGGCGACACGGTCTCGCCGTACTCGTGGGTGTCGCCCAGCAGCAGGTCCCCTCCGGGCAGCTGGGTGACGATGAGGTGTACCCCGGCCTGGAGCAGCTCGGGCCGCTCGGCCTCGATCCGGGCGCGCAGGGCGCCGGCGCCAGGCTGCTCGCCGTAGCCCGGATAGCGGACCAGGCTCAGCGCGGTCAGCAGGGCGGGGCGGTAGCGCGCACCACCCGGCGCGGCCACCCGCACCATCTGCAGCTTGCAGCGGGTCAGGCCGTCGCGCCGCGGCGTGAGCTCGGGCGCCAGCCCGTCGTAATCGGGCCCCGGGCAGACGATCACCAGCGGGGCGCGTACCTCGCCGGCCGTGGAGCGGACCACGCCCGGGTCGATCTCGTGGACCGGCGCGTTCCAGATCACGCGCGCCTCGGGGTCGTCGTCGACCAGCGCCGCCAGCGCCGCAACGGCGTGGCGGGGATCGACGCGCATATCGAGCGTGGCATGCAGCCCGCCCACCAGCTCCCCGGTGGGGATGGGGGCCAGCCGCGCGATCTGCTGGGTGGTGAGCATCCGCGCGCCACGCCGCTCGTCAGCGGCGATGGCCTGCATCACGGCGAGCTCGTCGTCGGCGCGGGCCGCGATCAGCGTCCCCGTCTGATGGACCTCGAGCCCGGCGCGCCGCCCCAGCGACAGCCACCGCTCGCGCGTGTCCAGCGCACAGTCCAGGACGGCGCCCTCGGCCATCGCGGAGACGATGACATGACCGAAGTTGCGTACGCTGGCCCCGACGGCGCGGGCGCTGCGGTCGAGCACCGTCACGCTCAATCCGCGGGCGCGCGCCTCACAGGCGTGGGCGAGGCCGACGATGCCGGCACCGACCACGCAGACGTCGCAATCGATCGCTCTCGCCTGCCGCATACTTGTCAAGACAAGTCTACGCCACCGACCAAAAATGTGACCATCCAGTGACCGTCGAGCACGGATCGTGTCGACGTTCCGGGGTCACTTGTATAGTCAACATATGGCCTTAACGTTCCTGGCCAACGGACGCAGCTACCGCGCGCCGGAACGACCGGTCCTCGCCGTGTGCGCGGACGGGTGGGATCCCGACTACGTCGACGACGCACTCGAGCGCCGGCTGATGCCGCGCCTGGCCGAGGCGCTCACCGCCGGTGGGACCTACGAGCTGGCCCGGGCGCAGGTGCCGACCTTCACCAACCCCAACAACGTCGCCATCGTCACCGGGGTCAGCGCGACCTACAACGGGGTGGCCGGCAACCACTACCTCGACGGCTCCGGCGGAGAGGTCCAGGTCACCGACCCGTCGTTCCTGCGGGCCACCACCATCCACGCCGCGGCCGTGCAGGCCGGTGTGCCCGCGCTGTGCGTGACCGCCAAGGACAAGCTGCGCCGGCTCCTGGCCAGCGGGGGCGTGCCGGCCTTCAGCGCCGAGCTGGCCCACGAGCAGAGCCTCGAGGACGGGACGGCGATCACGGACGTCGTCGGCCGCCCCAACCCCGGCATCTATGACTGGGAGCTGTCGATCTACACCATTGACCTGGCCCTCGCGCTGGCCGATCGCCTCCAGGCGCGCCTGGTCTACGCCTCGCTGACCGACTTCGTGCAGCACTCCGCCGCGCCCGGCGAGACCCTCGCCGATGACTTCTACCGCGCCGCCGACGCGGCGCTGGGCCGCGCCCTGGACGCCGGCTTCACCGTCGGCCTGGTGGCCGACCACGGCATGAACGCCAAGGCCGGCCCCGACGGCCGGCCCAACGTGCGCTACCTCGACGAGGCGCTGGCCGAGGCGGGCATCACCGGCGGTCAGACGCTGTGCCCGATCACCGATCCCTACGTGGCCCACCACGCGGCGCTCGGCTCCCTGGCCTGGGTGCACCTGGACGACCTCGGCCAGCGTGACCGCGCGCGGGCGGCCCTGGCCGCTCTGCCCGGGGTGGAGGGCGTGCTTGACCGCGCTGCCGCGGCGACGGCCTTTGACCTGCCCGGTGACCGGATCGGCGATCTCATCGTGCTCGCCGACGCCCACACCGTGCTGGGCCGCTCCCGCGAGGCGCACGACCTCAGCGCTCTGCACGGCACCCTGCGCTCCCACGGCGGCCTGCACGAGCGCACCGTCCCGCTGATCATCTGCGCCCCGATTCCGGCCGAGGCGCTGTCCGGGCGCGAGCTGCACAACCGGGACCTGCACGACATCCTGCTCAACGTCGTGACGGCGTGACATGAGCACCCTGGCCACGCTCCCGGTCACCTCGCCCTACAGCGGCGAGCTGGTGGGCGAGGCGCCCGTGACCAGCCCCGCGCAGATCGCGTCGGCGCTTGACGCCGCCGCGCGCGCCGGGTCCCCGCCGCCCCGCCATGAGCGGGCCCGGGCGCTCAACGCCGTCGCCGACCGACTGGCCGACGAGAGCGAGGAGTGGGCCCGGCTCATCACCGCGGAGTCCGGGCTGTCGCTCAAGGACACGCGCCACGAGGTCGGCCGCGCCGTCGACGTGTGCCGCTTTGCCGCCATGGAGGCGCTGCGCGACGACGGCGAGACGTTCGCCGGCGACGTCTCCGCGCGCGGCCGCGACCGCCGCGCCCACACGCTGCGCGTCCCCGTGTCGGTGGTGGCCGCCATCACCCCCTTCAACCACCCCCTCAACCAGGTGGTGCACAAGGTGGCCCCGGCCATCGCCGCCGGGGCGCCGGTGGTGCTCAAGCCGTCCGAGCGCACGCCCCTGTCCGCGCTGCGCCTCCAGGACCTGCTGCTGGACGTCGGCCTCGGCCCGGAACGGGTCCGGATCGTCTGCGGCGAGCCGGCCGCGATCCTCGACGCCTTCCTCGCCCATCCCGCGGTGGAGGTGATCTCGTTCACCGGCGGCGTGGCGGTGGGCAAGGAGATCGCCCGGCGGCTGGGCTACCGGCGTGCCGTGCTCGAGCTCGGCGGCAATGACCCGCTCATCGTCCTGGGCGACGCTGACCTCGACGAGGCGGCGCGGCTGGCCGTCTCGGGCGCCTTTGCCAACTCCGGGCAGCGCTGCAGCGCGGTCAAGCGGATCATCGCCGTCGACGGGGTCGCCGACGAGCTGGCCGAGCGAGTGGCGGCGGGCGCCGCTGCGCTGCGCGTCGGCGATCCGCTCGATGAGGACACCGACGTCGGCACCGTGATCGACGAGGCCGCCGCGGCCACCATCGCGCGCCGCGTGCAGGACGCGGTGGGGGCGGGGGCGCGGCTGATGTACGGCGGCGAGCGCGACGGCGCGCTGCTCACGCCCGCCGTGCTGGACGGGGTCACCCCCGAGATGGAGCTGGTGGCCACTGAGACGTTCGGTCCGGTGGCGCCGATCATCCGGGTGCGCGACCTCGACGAGGCGATCGCCACCGCCAACGGCACGCCGTATGGGCTGTCCAGCGGGGTGTGCACCTTTGACTGGCGCGCCATCTCCCGCTGTGTGCGGGAGCTGCGCGCGGGGACGGTCAACATCCGTGAGGTTCCGGGATGGCGCACGGAGCTGACGCCCTTCGGCGGCGTCGGCGACAGCGGCCTGGGGGTGAAGGAGGGCGTGCGCGAGGCCGTGCGCGCCATGTCGCACACAAAGCTCTACACGCTCCCCTGGGCGTGAGGAAGGGGTGAGAGACGATGGAAGGCGAGACGCAACTGCAGGCGTTGACGGCGGTCAACTGCACCGTCAACGAGATCCTGTGGGCGTGCGAATCGATGGTGGGGCTGCCCTACGACGGCGAGCCGGTGGACCAGCTCGAGCACGCCCTGCAGTGCGCGGCCCTGGCCCGTGAGGAGGGTGACGCCGCCTTCACGGTGGCGGCGCTCCTGCACGACATCGCCCGGGCGCCCGCGGTGGCGGGGATCCCCTACGACGGCCCGCGCGAGCATCACGGCCAGACCGCGGCCCGGTGGCTGGAGCCCCGCGTGGGGACACGGGTGGCGTGGCTGGCGGAGCAGCACGTCGCCGCCAAGCGCTACCTGGTGGCCACCGACCCGGCCTACGAGTCCCGGCTCACCGAGGTGTCGGCCCGGACGCTCAAGGCGCAGGGCGGTCCCATGACCGACGACGAGGTGCAGGAGTTCCGCGCCCAGCCCGACTGGCGCCTCGCGCTCAAGCTGCGCGAGATCGACGACCGCGGCAAGGTGCCCGGCGCCGACGTCCCGGGGCTGGAGTACTACCGCGAGGAGCTCTCGCAGGTCGTCTCCGCCCAGCTCGCCCGCGCGTGAGCGCGCTGCAGGCAGCGCTGGCCCAGCACCGCCCCGGACACGCACTGCCGCGGGCGTTCGCGCTGGACGCCGACATCCACGTCCGCGAGCTCGACGCCATCTGGCGGGCCAGCTGGCTGTTCGTCGGCGTCACCGCGCAGGTGCGCGCGCCGGGCGACTTCCTGTGTCTGACGCTGTCTGCCGGGGACTCGGTGATCGTGGTGCGCGCCGAGGACGGGGAGCTGGCCGCCCTGCACAACACCTGCCGTCATCGCGGCATGCCGGTGTGCGCCGAGGAGTCCGGTCACGCCCGCCGGTGGGTCTGCCCCTATCACCAGTGGAGCTACGCGCTCGACGGCGGGCTGCTGGGGTGCGGCGGCGAGGATCTGGATCCCGGCTCCTACGGGCTGCGCCGTGCGGCCGTCGCCGAGATCGGCGGCCTCGTCTTCGTCTGGCTGGGCACGTCCGGGGCTGAGCCCGCGCCCCCGGACGACGCCGCCCGTGACCTGGGCGGCGCGCTGCGCGCCCAGGGCCTTGACCGCGCCCGCGTCGCTCACCAGATCGACTACGAGGTGGCGGCCAACTGGAAACTCGTGTGGGAGAACAACCGCGAATGCTGGCACTGCCACGCCGGTCACCCCGAGTACGTGACCGCGAACTTCGACGCGGCACCCGACACCGCGCGCTCCCGCGACGCCGCCGCCCACCGCGCGGCCGAGCATGCCGCCGCGCTGGCCGAGCTGGCCGCGCCCGCCGACCAGCACGACGTCCCGGGCCTGTACGCGTTTCCGGCGCCGGGGCCGTGGTGGTCAGCCAATCGCACCCCGCTGCGTGCGGGCTTTGTCACCGAGTCGCTGGATGGTCAGCCGGTGGCGCCGCTGATGGGCGACTACACCACCCATGACGTCGGCACACTGCGCCTGCGCACGGTCCCGAACTTCTGGTGTCACGCCAGCGCTGACCACGCCGTGCTCACGCGGCTGCTCCCGGCCGGCCCGGAGCGCACCGCCATCCGCGTCATGTGGCTGGTGGACGAGGCGGCCCAGCCCGGCCGCGACTACGACCTGGACCGGCTGCTGCCCTTCTGGCAGCTGACCTCCGAGCAGGACTGGGCCCTGTGCGAGCGCAACCACGCCGGCGTGCGCAACCCCGCGTTCCTCCCCGGGCCCTACTCCCCCCGGCGCGAATACAACGTCCAGGCCTTCGTTGATTGGTATCTGGCGCGCATCGGAACCGGCTGATGGTTACCGTGGTGACATGAGCATCGTCTCCACGCTACGCATGTACGTGCGCCGGACGCCCAAGCTGGATGAGGCGACCGATCTCTACGCGCACAAGGTCACCCTGCTCGACGGCGGCGAGCTCGACCTCGCTGAGCTGCACGGTCGGCCGACCCTGATCATCAACACCGCCAGCAAGTGCGGCTACACCCCGCAGTACGAGGGGCTGCAGAAGCTGCATGAGCGCTATGGCGACCGCGGCCTCCAGATGCTGGGCTCGCCCTCGGCGGACTTCGCCGATCAGGAGTTCGACTCGGGCGAGGAGATCGGCGAGTTCTGCCAGCGCAACTACGGCGTCCAGTTCCCGCTCACCGAGCGCATGTCGGTGCGCGCGGATCCCGACCCGCTGTGGTCAGACCTGGCGCGCCAGCCGGGTTCGGCGCCGCCGGTGTGGAACTTCACCAAGTACCTGGTCGGCGCCGACGGCAGGCTCATCGCCCGCTGGCCCACCAAGGTCAAGCCCGAGGATCCGCAGATCATCGCCGCCATCGAGGCGGCTCTGCCCAGCTGAGGTCAGCCGGCGCCGGTCACCCCGGCGATGAGGCGCGTGGCTGCCGCCTCAAACCGGGCCACGTCGTGGTAGGGCCGCGCCACCAGCAGGGCGCCCTCCAGGCCGCCCAGGATGGTGCCGGCACCGTCGTGCGCGGTGCCCTCGAAGCGCATCGAACGATCGGCGCGACCCTCCTCCATCACCGCCTCCAGCCAGTCCTGGTTGTCGTCGAAGAAGCGCAGGATGGCGTCGCGCATCGCCGGCGGCAGGGTTTCGTACTCGGCCGCGAGCATGCCGCAGAGGCACATGCGATCGGCCCGCAGCACGTCGGCGTAGAGCGCGGCGTAGGCCGCCAGCTTCGCCCGAGGGTTCAGGGCGCCGGCGTCGATCCGCGCCAGCTGTTCGCTGAACCGCTCGGTGTAGCGGCCGACGAGCGCGTCGCCCAGTTCTGACTTGCCGGGGAAGTGATAGTGCAGGCTGGCCTTGGTGATGCCGAGCTCGGCGGCCACGTCGGCGTAGCTGAACCCGTTGAAGCCGCGGGTCTGCACGAGCCGCTCGGCGATGTCGAGGATGCGTTCCCGCGTCCCGATCTCGGCGGAGGTGGTGGTGGACGCCATCGCAGCGCAATCGTAACCGAACGGGGGTTGACCCTCTACCTACTAGTAGGTAAGTTAGATGGCGCTCAATCCACCGGCCCTCGCCGGAGGGCCGGGTGACCAACCGGGGGAACACGATGAGCACTCAGACGAGCAGCGCCACCTTTGACCTGGCGCGCTTCTGCGCCGCTGCCGAGGGGCGGGACGCCGAGACCCAGGTGGCGATGTACGCGCCCGACGCGGTCGTCACCATCGCTGACCGGATCAACCAGCCGGGCGCGCCGCAGGTGCTGCACGGCCGCAACGAGATCGCGGCCTGGCTTCAGGACGTCTGCGGGCGCGAGATGAGCCACCAGGTCAGGCACAGCGTCGGTGACGGCACCGGCGCGGCGTTCAGCGAGGCCTGCCGCTATCCGGACGGGACCAACGTGCTGTGCGCGACGGTGTTGCGGCTGTCTCACGGCCAGATCGCCGACCAGACCGTCGTCCAGGCCTGGGACGAGAGCTGACCTCAGTGACCGGGTAGGTCCGGCGGCGCACTGCGGTACGTCGGTGGCGTGCGCGACAGCCCGATCGGGTTGCGCGTGAGCGCCACCGGCGGACCGTCCGCCGCGGGCACCTCGACGATGGGGTCGAGTCCCAGCGAGCGGGCCAGCTCGAAGGCGCCCGCGAGATCGTTGACCACGCCGGCGGGCACGCGGGCCGCGGTGAGCTGGGCCGCCCACTCGGCGGCGGGGCGGGTGGCCAGGCGGGCGATGAGCTCGGCCTTCAGGGCCGCACGGTTGCTCACCCGGTCGCGGTTTGAGCCAAACCGCGGGTCGGCCTGCAGGTCAGGTGCCTCGAGCACCTGGCACAGCGCCGTGAACTGCCGTTCATTGCCGACGGCCACCACGAGGTCGCCGTCGCCGGTCGGGTACAGCTCGTAGGGCGAGATGCTGGGATGGGCGTTGCCCATGCGGCCGGCGACGCTGCCGGCCACGGTGTACGCCGACGCCTGGTTGACCAGGCCCGCCAGCAGCGAGGAGAGCAGGTTGATCTCCACCCGTTGGCCCTGGCCGCTGCGGTCGCGGTGGCGCAGCGCCGCCAGGATCCCGACCGACGCAAACAGCCCGGCCAGGATGTCGACGAGGGCGACGCCGACCTTCTGGGGCTCGCCCTCGGGGGACCCGGTGACGCTCATCAGCCCGCCGAGGGCCTGGACCAGCAGGTCGTAGCCGGGCAGCTCGGCGCCCGCCCCGGCCCCGAAGCCGGTGATCGAGCAGAAGATGAGCCCCGGGTTCTCGGCCGCCAGCGTCTCGTAGCCGAGCCCGAGCTTGTCCATCACGTCGGGGCGGAAGTTCTCCACCACGACGTCGGCGCTGGCCGCCAGCTCACGGGCGCGGCCCAGGTCATTGGGGTCGGTGAGGTCGAGCGCCACGCTGTGCTTGTTGCGGTTGACCGAGAGGAAGTACGTCGCCCGGCCCTGCTCATCGAAGGGCGGGCCCCAGCCGCGGGTCTCGTCCCCGCTGCCCGGCCGCTCCACCTTGATCACGTCGGCGCCGAGGTCGGCCAGCACCATCGTCGCGAACGGCCCGGCCAGGATCCGCGAGAAGTCGAGGATCTTCAGCTCGCCGAGCGGGGGTATGTCGAGAGGGTTGTCGTCCACGCGCGCCATTCTTAACAGGTGAGGGCATGACCACCGCGCCTGCCACCGTGTTCGCCGCGCCCGGATCGGTCACCGGGTACGCCGCCATCGCCGTCGCCGTCCTCATGGTGGCCCTGTGGCTGGCCAGCATCGCCCTGCGCGACGTCTCCATCGTGGACCCGGCCTGGGGACCCGCCTTCGTGCTCGTCGCCGCCGTGGCCCTGATCGCCGGCGACGGCTGCCTGGGCCGGCGCTGGCTGCTCTTCGCCATGGTGATGGTGTGGGGCCTGCGGCTGGGCGCCTACCTGGCGGCGCGCAAGCTCGGAGACCGGTCCGAGGACCGCCGCTATGCCGCGATGCGCGAGCGCCGCGGTGCCGCCTTCGTGCCCTGGAGCCTGGTGTGGATCTTCGGGCTCCAGGGCCTGCTGGTCCTGGTGGTCTCGCTGCCCGTCCAGGTGGCCGCCGGGCGCGGCGGGGCCTTGAGCGCGCTGGTCATCCCGGGCGTGCTGCTGTGGGTGGTCGGCTTCGCCTTTGAGTCCATCGGCGACGAGCAGCTGCGCCGGTTCAAGGCGCGGTCAGACAGTCACGGGCAGGTGATGGACCGCGGCCTGTGGCGCTACACCCGCCACCCCAACTACTTCGGGGACTTCTGTGTCTGGTGGGGGGTGTGGCTGGTGGCCCTCACCGCCGGTGGCACCTGGTGGACCTTCATCGGGCCCGTGGTCATGAGCATCCTGCTCATCCGCGTCAGCGGGGCGGGGCTGCTGGAGAAGGACATCGGCGAGCGGCGGCCCGGGTACGCGGACTACATCCGCCGCACCTCGGCCTTCTTCCCGTGGCCACCGCGCCGGCGCGACGACTGAGCGCTCCGGCCAGGCGACGCGCGCGATTTTTACAGTCATGCTGGAAAGATCGCGCACGCGTTGCCGCCGTTGAGGTTCAGCGCCGGGGCTCCAGCAGGTACTGGCTGACCCCCCACCGCTCGCCGCCCCGGTAGCCCCAGATCACCTCGGTGGAGAGCAGGAACAGCCGCCACGTCCCGATCAGCCGTCGCGCCTCGCGCTCGGAGCGCCCCGACGCCCGCAGCACCGCAAAAGCCTCATCCTGGCGCGCATCCAGGTTCTCCAGCCACGCCTCCAGCGTCCGCGCGTAGTGCACCCCGGGGACGTGCCACTGCTCCGCCACCACGAGGTCGCGCGTGAACCACCCCATGAGGTCGTGGCTGGGCATCAGCCCCGCGGTGAAGAACCGCTCGGCCGCCCACGTCCCGGTGAACAGGTACGGCAACCATCGGTGGCTGAAGACATGGACGAAGGCGCGGCCGTGCTCCGGTTCCAGCCACCCGGCCACCCTTCCCAGCAGCGTCTCCCAGTTGCGCATGTGCTCGAACATCTCGATCGAGAGCACGCGGTCAAACGCCCCGTCCGGCGCAAACTCATTGACGTCGGCGGTGACCACGCGCAGGTTGCTCAGCCCACGCGCAGAGCAGGCCGCCTCGATCCACTCGCGCTGCACCGCCGAGTTCGACACGCCCACCACCGACGCGGCCGGATAGTGCTCGGCCAGCCACAGTGACAGCGAGCCCCAGCCGCACCCGAGGTCGAGGATCCGCATCCCGTCGGCGACACCGGCCCGCGCGCACGTCAGCGCGAGCATGGCCTCCTCGGCCTCCGCCAGCCCCGAGACCCCGTCCGGCCACAGACACCCCGAGTACTTCATGCGCGGCCCCAGGATCAGCTCCAGGAAGCGCGCCGGCAGCTCGTAGTGTTGCTCGTTGGCCTTCTCGGGCACCTCGGCGATCGGCCCCGACGACATCCGCGCCACCAGCGCACGCAGCCGCTCGGAGCGCCCGGCCACGCCACCGCGCGCCTCGCGCCGCTCCCGCGCCCACGCCCCGTAGCGCGAGCCGGCGCGTAGCACCGGGTCAGGGAGCAACGCCCGCTCCAGGGCATGGTCCAGCAACCGGTATCGAAGGCTCGAATCCGTCACGTGGTTCGGGTTATTCTGCGTCGCATGACCGCCCGATACATCCACACCTGCATACGTGTTCAGGACATCGAGAGATCACTGCGGTTCTACTCGCATCTCGGGTTCGAGCACCGCGGCCGGCTCAACTTCGGCTCGGCCTACAACATCTACCTGGGGCTGCCGGGAGGCGGCGACGTGCTGGAGCTGACCGTCAACGTGGGGCGCGAGGAGCCCTACGACCTCGGTGACGGCTACAACCATATGGCGCTTGTCGTCAATGACCTCTACGCGCTGCTGGAGCGCCTCAACGACAACGACATCCAGCCCGAGAAGCCGCCCTATCACCCTGGGGAGCGCGAGGATCTGCCGCTGATCTGCTTCGTCCAGGATCCCGACGGCTATCGCATCGAGCTGATCGACGGCGAGTTCGCGACGCCCCAGGACCCGCCCAAGGAGGAGTGGGTCGATTCGGCCGGCTAACGGCGCCGGACGCCTCCGCGGGATGACCGCGACGGCGTAGACTGACCTGAGATGTCGAATCCGTGGCTGGCCATCGACGTGGCCACCGCCCCCTCGCAGCGAGCGCGGGAGGTCAGGCGAGCCTGGGAGCGATTCGTCAGCGGAGGCTGGGACCGGTCAACGCCCGACGACGGCGAACCGCTGCGCGCTCCCATCGAGGACTCCTGGCGGCGATCGGCGGCGGCCGGCGTGGACCCGTCGGGCCTGCGCATCGCGCCCATTGTCGCTGACGCCGACGAGACGACCGCGCGCTGGGAGATCCATCCACTGGCCGAGACGGCGCCGCTCATCCGTGCCTGTCTGGCCGCCTCCGCCGATGAGTCGCGCCACCTCATCGTCGTCTCGGACGCCAACGGGATCCTGCTCTGGGTGGAGGGAAACCCCACGGTGCGCCTGCGCGCCGCCGACTCCATGAACTTTGCCGAGGGCACCCTGTGGAGCGAGGGCGGGGCGGGCACCAACGCGATCGGGACCGCCCTGGCGGCCGATCATGCCGTCCAGGTGTTCGCCTCCGAGCACTTCAACGAGATCGTGCAGTCGTGGACGTGCGCCGCGGCGCCGGTGCACGATCCCGACACCGGGCATGTGATCGGCGTCATCGACCTCACCGGGGCGATGGCCACCGTCCATCCCCACAGCATGGCCGTCGCCACCGCGACCGCGCAGGCCGTCGAGGCGCACCTGCGCTGCGAGATGCTCGACCGCGATGGCCGGCTGCTCAGCCGCTACAGCGACCGGCTCGCCTCCGGCCCCGGACCGCGGGCGCTGGTCGCCCCCAGCGGCCGGGTCATCGCCAGCCAGCCCGCCGGTTGGCTGCCCGCCGCCCGCCTCTCCCTGCCGCCCGGGGGCGGGCCTGTGCAGCTCCCCATCGGCATGGCGGTGGCCGAGGCGCTCGGCTACGAGGAGGCCTTTCTCCTGCGGGCCACGGCCGCGCCGGCACAGCGCGGGCACGCCGCGCCGCAGCTCAGCCTCACCCTGCTCGGCCGCGACGGCCAGGCCAAGCTGTCGGGGCGCCAGATCCCGTTGCGCCCGCGCCACGCGGAGATCCTCACCTTGCTGTGCGCCAACCCCGAGGGGCTGAGCAGCGAGGCGCTGGCCGAGGGGGTCTACGGCGACAGTACGCGCGGCGGGGGCATCCGGGTTGAGATCAGCCGCCTGCGCAAGCTCCTCGGCGACGTGATCGAGACCGAGCAGTACCGGCTGCGCGCCGGGGTGCTCTCCGATGTCGCGCAGGTCTGCGGCCTGCTGCACCGCGGCCGCGTCCGGGATGCCGCGGCCCGGTACCCGGGGCCGCTCCTGCCGCGCTCGCGGGCCCCCGGCGTGGTCCACGAGCGCGAGGCGCTGGAACGCTGGATGCGCCAGTCGGTGATGAGCGCCGGCGACCAGGACGCACTGTGGGCATGGCTGCAGACCACCTCGGGCACCGCCGACCTGCCCGCGTGGCAGCGCCTGCTCGCCAACCTGCCTTTCGCCGATCCGCGGCGCAGCCTCGCCGCCTCGCGGATCGCCCAGCTGCGCGCCGACGCGGCCGACGCATAACGCCTGCAGCTCGCGTGTAACGCGTGTGTAACGCCCACCCGGCCAGGGGTGGGCTACTGTCGAACGCAGTCGCGCTGCCACTGTCACCCCGGCGGCGACCGTCCAGGAGAGAGAGGAGCCGGATCCGTGCCGGGTGATTCCGCACGCGTCCCTGCGGACGCGCCCGTTGCTGCGTCCAGCCGCAGCCTCAGCACCGCACGGTCGGTGCTGCGCGTGTTTGCGCTCCTGCTGGAGCACCCCGAGGGCGTGCGCGCCGACGAGGTCGCCCGCGAGCTGGGCAAGAGCGTCTCCACCGCCTACTACCTGCTCACCAGCCTGTGCGACGAAGGGTTCGCCGTCCACGAGAGCAAGGGCGTCTACCGCCGGGCCCGCGGCCTCGAGGAGCTCACCGCCGCGGTCGGCGAGCACGCGCCGGCCGGCCACTCCCTGCACGCCGGCGTGGCCGGCAGCGTCGACGAGCTGTTCCTGCGCACCCGCAAGCGCTCCTACCTGGGCGTGGTCAAGGCCGGGCGGATCGAGATCGTCGCCTTCTGCGGACGCCAGGGGGTGCCGCGGATGCCCGGCCTGGGCTCGGAGATCCGCGACAGCGCGCACGCGCTGGCCATGGGCAAGGTCGTGCTATCGCTGCTCTCGCCCAGCGCCGTGGCCCGCTACGTGGCCCGCGGGCTGACCGCCTTCACACCCCACACCATCGTCTCGCCGGCCACGCTGGCGCAGGAGCTGGAGAAGGTCCGCGAGGCCGGCTACGCCGTGGACCGGGAGGAGTTCGACGAGAACTTCTGTTGCATCGCGGCTCCCGTGTTCGACAGGCACGGCCGCTTCGTGGCCGCGCTCGGCGCCTCGATGACGGCCAACGTCTTCGACGCCGACCGCGACGAGCTGGCGCCGATCGTCGTCGACGTCGCCCGCCAAGCGGCGGCCCGCGCTGCCGCCACGGACCAGCCGGGGCACGCCACCGAGGCGCGCCGGCGCCGCCCGGGCGCCCAGAACTTGCAAGCACATGCGAAAACCGCCCACTTCTTGTCAGGGGCCCATCCCGCCGCGTAGCTTCGAAATCAGGACCGCAGCGCGGTAACGGGCGCGTGCGGTGACGAGGGAAACCAGCGAAGGAGAGAAGCGTGAGTAGACAGAGCATCACGAAGGCTCACAACAAGATTCAGGAGCTCTCCTGGGAGCCGACGTACGTCACGCCTGTCGAGAAGTACGCCACCGACTACACCTTCGAGAAGGCGCCCAAGAAGGATCCGCTCAAGCAGGTCCTGCGGTCCTACTTCCCGATGGAGGAGGAGAAGGACAACCGCGTCTTCGGCGCGATGGACGGCGCCATCCGCGGCAACATGTTCCGCCAGGTCCAGGAGCGCTGGATGGAGTGGCAGAAGCTGTTCCTCTCCATCATCCCCTTCCCCGAGATCTCCGCCGCCCGGGCGATGCCGCTGACCATCGGGACCGTGCCCAACCCCGAGGTCCACAACGGGCTGGCCATCCAGATGATCGACGAGGTCCGGCACTCGACGATCCAGATGAACCTCAAGCGGCTGTACATGAACCACTACATCGATCCGGCCGGGTTCGACATCACCGAGAAGGCGTTCCAGAACTGTTACGCCGGCACCATCGGCCGCCAGTTCGGCGAGGGGTTCATCACCGGCGACGCCATCACCGCCGCCAACATCTACCTGACCATCGTCGCCGAGACGGCGTTCACCAACGTGCTCTTCGTGGCCATGCCGGGCGAGGCCGCCGCCAACGGTGACTACCTGCTGCCGACGGTGTTTCACTCGGTGCAGTCCGACGAGAGCCGCCACATCTCCAACGGCTACTCGATCATCCTCATGGCGCTGGCCGACGAGCGCAACCGGGAGCTGCTGGAGCGCGATCTGCGCTACGCCTGGTGGAACAACCACGCGGTCGTCGACGCCGCCATCGGGACGTTCATCGAGTACGGCACCAAGGACCGTCGCAAGGACCGCGAGAGCTACGCCGAGGCGTGGCGGCGCTGGATCTATGACGACTACTACCGCAGCTACCTGGTGCCGCTGGAGAAGTACGGCCTCACCATCCCGCACGACCTCGTCGAGGAGTCCTGGAACCGCATCTGGAACAAGGGCTACATCCACGAGGTGGCGCAGTTCTTCGCCACCGGCTGGCCGGTGAACTACTGGCGCATCGACGGCATGGACGACCGCGACTTCGAGTGGTTTGAGCACAAGTATCCGGGCTGGTATGACAAGTACGGCAAGTGGTGGGAGCGCTACGGCGAGCTGTCGAAGAAGAACGGGCACGCCCCGATCACCTTCGACGGCGACACCGACTACGTGTATCCGCATCGCTGCTGGAGCTGCATGGTCCCGTGCCTGATCCGCGAGGACACCGTCGTCGACGAGGTCGATGGGCAGGTGCGGACCTACTGCTCGGAGACGTGCGCCTGGACCGACAAGGTCGCCTTCCGGCCCGAGTACAACGGCCGGGTCACCCCGTCGATGGGCCGGCTCACCGGCCACCGCGAGTGGGAGACCATGTACCACGGCCAGGACCTGGCGGAGATCATCAAGGACCTCGGCTACGTCCGCGACGACGGTGAGACCCTCGTCCCGCAGCCACATCTCGATCTGGACCCCAAGAAGATGTGGAAGCTCGAGAACGTGAAGGGCTACACCCTCCAGAGCCCCAACATCGTGCTCAACGAGATGACGCCCGAGGAGCGCGACGCTCATATCGCCGAGTACAAGCGAGGCGGCCCCGCCGGCCGCCGGCCCGCGGAGGCGGCCTCCTAAGCCGCTCCGGGATCCTGCCGAACGTGAGGCGATCGGTCTGAAAAGACGGCCGATCGCCTCTTCGGCACCCCTCACGGCACGACGCCATGGGCGAGACATTCCAGGTTCGGCTCGAGCCGGTGGGCATCGAGTTCGAGGTCGACGAGGACGAGACGGTGCTGCGCGGCGCCTTCCGCCAGGGGCTGATGCTCATGCACGGCTGCAAGGAGGGCCAGTGCGCGGCCTGCAAGTCGTTCCTGCTCGACGGCGAGGTCGACCTCGACAAGTACTCGACCTTCGCGCTCAACGACTTCGAGAAGGAGGAGGGATGGACGCTGCTGTGCCGCGCCCACGCCGTCACCGACCTCGAGGTCGAGCTCATCAACTACGACGAGGAGGTGCTGCGCTCCGGCGTGGCCCTTAAGACGCAGTCGATGCGGGTGGAGGCGGTCCAGAAGCTCACCCATGACATCCGCCGCCTCGTGCTGTCTGGCGAGGAGGCGCTCACCTTCAAGCCGGGGCAGTACGTCGACATCACGATCCCCGGCACCGACGAGGTCCGCTCCTTCTCGATGGCCAACCTGCCCAATGGCTCAACCGATGCCGCCCAGCTGGAGTTCATGATCAAGATCTATCCCGACGGCAAGTTCTCCAGCCTGCTCGCCGAGGAGCGGCTGGCTCCCGGCGACGAGGTTCAGGTCACCGGCCCCTACGGGGTGTTCACGCTGCGCGAGAAGTCCGACCGGCCGCTGCTGTTCATCGGCGGCGGCGCGGGGATGGCACCGATCCTCGCACTGCTGCGCTCGATGGCCGAAAAGGGCAACGAGCGCCCCGCGGTCTACTACTACGGCGCGCGCGGGCCGAGCGATCTCTTTCACCTCGACGAACTGGCCGAGCTGGAGCGCGCGCTGCCCAACTTCCGTTTCGTCCCCGCGCTCTCGCACTGCGACGAGGACGCCGACTGGGACGGGGAGCGCGGGCTGATCACGGACGTCGTGTCACGCCTGGAGGAGGAGCTGGGGGAGGTGGACGCCTACCTGTGCGGTCCGCCGCCGATGGTCGACGCCGCCATCGCGATGCTGGATCAGGGGGGCGTCCCCGAGTCGCGGGTCTACTACGACAAGTTCACCACCACCGCGCCCTAGGCGTGGAGAGGAGAGAGAGCAACCGATGGCAACCGACACTGAAGCGCCCGTCACCGAGCGCAGCGTTCCCAAGCCGGTGTTCACCGACGCCGAGGCCGGGGCCAAGGAATTCCCCTCCTCGACGAGTCGCAGCTACAACTACTACACCCCCGCCCGGCGCCGGGCCACCATCTACGAGGACGTGACCGTCGACGTCCAGCCCGACCCCGAGCGCCATCTGCTTCAGGGGTGGATCTACGGCTTCGCCGACGGGACCGCCGGCTACCCGCCGGAGTGGACGGCACTGAAGTCGTCGAACTGGCATGCCTTCCTGGATCCCAACGAGGAGTGGGAGCAGACGATCTACCGCAACAACGCCAACGTGGTGCGCCAGATCGGCCAGAACCTCGCCAACGCCAAGGCCGCCCGGGCCTTCGACGGCTGGAACAGCGGGTGGATCAAGACCGTCGAGCGCCACGTCGGGGCGTGGGCCCACGTCGAGCACGGCATCGGGATGCACGTCTATCTGCCCGCCCAGCGCGATGCCCCCACCAACATGATCAACAACGCGCTCAGCGTCGCCTCGGCGCACAAGCTGCGCTTCGGCCAGGACCTCATCCTCTACAACCTCGAGCTCTCCGAGTCGGTCGACGGGTTCGACGGGGAGGCCCACAAGCAGGCGTGGAATCAGGATCCGATCTGGCAGGGCGTGCGCGAGAACGTCGAGGGGATCACCGGCATCCGCGACTGGGCCGAGGCCTTCTTCGCCGCCGCCGTGATCTTCGAACCGCTCGTCGGCGAGCTATTCCGCTCAGAGTTCATCATGCAGGTGGCCGCGCCCCAGGGCGACTTCGTCACGCCGACGATGATGGGCGCCGGCGAGGCCGACACCGCGCGGGACGCGCGCGTGGCGCGGGCCCTGTTCGGGATGCTGGCCAACGACTCCGAGCACGGCGAGCACAACCGCAAGACGATGGACGGATGGCTGCGGGACTGGGCCCCGCGCAGCATCGCGGCCGGCCGCGCCATGCAGCCGATCTGGTCACAGCCCGGCGAGAAGGTCATCCGCTTCGAGGACTCCATGGAGCACGCGCGGCGCCGCTTTGACGAGGTCCTCGCCGACCTGAACCTCAACGCAAAGGAGCTCGACTGACATGAGCAGCAGCACGGATCGATTCCAATCCAACCGGACGGCCTCCAACCGCGCCGGCGTGACGCTGATGAACAACCAGGTCGGCTACGTCGTGGCCGAGGTGATGCGCCACAAGGACGGCGTCACCGTCGAGGTGCTGCCGTCGATGATCCGCGTCGACGGCGACAACCAGTTCGAGATCAACTACGAGGAATGCGCCGAGGCGCTGGGCTGGGACGACTTCGGCAACGACGATTTCGAGGAGATCATGTCGACGCACTACGGCCGCATGGTGGTGCTCGACGACCGCATCATCATGTTTGCCAACCCCGAGGATGCGGCGGAGTACATTAGCTTCGACCTGCAGGCTCTGTCCTAAGAGGGAGGAAGAGAATGTACGAGAAGAACGGTGAGAAGTACTTCATCGTCGACAGCCACCTCCACATGTGGTCGGCCGGCCCCGACAACTGGGTCAAGGGGCAGGAGCAGTACGCGAAGGGGTGGATCGAGTGCTTCCACGCCTACATGGGACTCGGTCCGCCGGAGACGCATTGGCCGATCGAGAAGTTCATGAGCTACACCCACGAGGACTTCGAGAAGGACGTGTTCGAGGACGCGGGCGTCGACCACGCCATCTTCCAGTCCACGTACCTCAAGGAGTGGTACACGAAGGGCTTCAACGACGCGGAGCAGAACGCGGCGCTGATGGAGAAGCACCCCGACAAGCTGATCGTCAACGGGCGCTTTGACCCGCGCGAGGGCGACGCCGGCCTCAAGCAGCTCGAAGAGGACGCCAAGCGCTGGAACCTGCAGGGCGTCAAGCTCTACACCGCCGAGTGGAACAACGGCTCGCGTGGCTGGCGCCTGGATGACCCGGAGACCCAGCCGTTCCTGGACAAGTGCAAGGAACTGGGGATCAAGAACATCCACGTCCACAAGGGACCGACCATCTGGCCCCTGGACAAGGACGCCTTTGATCCGCGCGACGTCGACCAGGCCGCGACCGACAACCCCGAGCTCAACTTCATCATCGAGCACGTGGGGCTGCCCCGGATCGAGGACTTCTGTTTCATGGCCACACAGGAGCCCAACGTCTACGCCGGCCTGAGCGTGGTCATCGGCGGCCTGATGCACGCCCGCCCGCGGTTCTTCGCCAAGGTCATGGGCGAGCTGCTGTTCTGGGTCGGCGAGGACAAGATGCTCTTCGGCTCTGACTACGGCATCTGGGAGCCCAAGTGGCAGATCGACGGGTTCCTGGACTGGGACTACCCGTCCAGTGACCGCGACGAGTTCTCGGACTATCCGCGCCTGAACGACGCCGGCAAGCGCAAGATCCTGGGCCTCAATGCCGCCAAGCTGTATGGCATCGAGGTGCCCAATGGGATGGGCGCCGCCGACGCCGGCGCCAAGGACGACGCCCAGCTGGTCGAAGCCGGATGAGCCGCTCGGCCTCCCGGGGACCGGAGGCCGACCCGCGCCCCGCTCGCGCCCCCGCCGCCACCATGGCGGCGGATGGCGCGGGGCTGCGCGAGCAGGTGCTCGACGCGCTGGGCACGGTGTATGACCCCGAGCTCGACGAGCCGATCACCTCGTTGCGTTTCATCACCTCGTGTGAGGTGAGCGATGAGGGCGACGTCGATGTCGTGCTGCGCTTGCCCACGCCCCAGTGCGCGCCCAACTTCGCCTTCCTCATGGCCGCCGACGCCCGGCGGGCGGCGCGCGGGGTCTCCGGGGTGCGCGGGGTCCGCGTCGAGCTCGAGGACCACTACACCGGTGACGAGATCAACGCGGCGCTGGGCAGCGGCCAGGGCTTCACCGGTGCGTTCCCGGGTGAGACCGACGACGACGACCTCGAGGCGCTGCGTGAGCTGTTCACGCGCAAGGCGCTGATCGCGCGCCAGTCGGTGGTGTGCGAGCGGCTGCTGGCCGGCGGGTGGAGCGAGGCCGACGTGGCCGCGGCGTCGGTGGCCGATCTGCCGAGCGGCGACGCCACCGCGGACCGCGCGCTCGAGCTGCGCCTCGCGCTGGGCATCGCCTGCACAGCGGACGCGCCGGCGTTCGTCACCCCCAACGGTGAGCGCGTCAGCGCCGATCAGCTCACCCGCTGGCTGCGGGCGGGCCGGCTCGTGCGGACCAGCCTGGAGACCAACGGCGGCATCTGCCGCTCGCTCCTGGCCTTCCGCCACAACCTTGATCCAGAGACAGAGGAGGTTCGGAGATGAAGGCCGCGAGGCTCCACGCGTACCACGACGCCTTGAAGCTCGACTCCGTTGACGAGCCCACGGCCGACGGCCCGTTTGACGTGATCGTGCGCATCGGCGCCGCCGGTCTGTGCCGCACCGATCTGCACATCCAGGAGGGCCAATGGGCCGAGAAGTCCGGCGTGACGCTGCCCTATACCCCGGGCCACGAGAATGCGGGGTGGGTGCACGAGATCGGCTCGGGCGTGACCAACGTGGAGGTCGGCGACACCGTCATCGTCCATCCCTTCATCTCCTGCGGCCTGTGCATCCCCTGCCGGGTCGGCGATGACATGCACTGCATCAACGGCGCCTTCCCCGGGATCGGGATCGACGGGGGCTTCGCCGACCTGCTCAAGACCTCG
>DATJTQ010000334.1:0-3542 GCA_035503355.1 Solirubrobacteraceae bacterium | reverse complement strand
CGCGGTCGGCCACAGCGGCGCCGATCACGCGATCGAACTCGTCGGGGTCGACGGGCTCGCCCCGGTCCTGGGCAAAGACGAGGTCGACGACCTCCTGGGGCCGCGGGAGGCTGCCGACGTGAGTGGTGGGGATGCGGGTCGGGGGGCTCATCAGTCGCACCCTACTGCGGCGTGAGCTCCCGGCCGGGCACCACCCAGGCCTGCCCGGCGTCGCGCAGCCCGGCCACCAGACCCAGGAGCCGCTGCACCTGTTCGAACCAGGCATCGGCGACCATGAGGAACGGGTGCAGAACGATCGTCTGCACGCCGTCGCCCTCGGTCACGGCCTGGCCGAGGCGTTCCCCGGCCGCCGTGGTATCGAGGGGCTGGGCCGGCGCGCCGCGGCCCACGCGCAGATCGGCGAAGCGCTCCATGAGGTGATAGGCGTCCACCAGCTCCCACGCGAACGGGATCACTCGCAGGCCGACCTGCACGGAGGGGGTCGCTCCGCGCGAATCCCGGGCGGCCGGCGAGCACCACTGGTAGCCGAGCTCGCGCAGCAGGTCCATCGTCTGCGCCGTCAGCTCGCCGCCCGGGGGCCGGAAGCCCGCAACCGCCAGCCCGCGCTCGGTCAGCGCCCGCGTGGCGCGCTCGAGTAACTCGCGCTCCTGGGATGGGTCCGCGGAGAGCTCGCCCCACTGCTCGTGGCGCCACCCGTGCGCGCCCACCTCGTGGCCGCGGCCGGCGATCTCGCTCAGCGCCTCGGGGTTGAGCTCCGCGTTGACCCCCTCGACGAAGAAGGTGGCGCTGAGGCGGCTATCGTCGAGGGCGTCGAGCAGCCGCGGCAGGGCCGCCGTCACCGAGGGATCCTCGCCGAGGGGCGTGTCCGGGGTCCACGTGCCGCGCTCCAGCGCGCTGGCCTCGCCGAGGTTGTCGAAGGTGAGCACGATCGCTCGTGGGGTGCGGTGGGGTCCGTAGCCGAGGCTCATCTCACGTTGTCCCCTCTCGCACGCGTTCTCCGTCTGCTGAGTGGGACCGTTCTATATTGTACGATGAACGTCGTACTAAGACCCGGAACGAGATTTTGATGAGCGCAGACACCGAAGCAACGCCCAAGCCGCATTTGACCGCCACGCTCCTGCTGGGGTGCCTGGCCCAGTTCATGGTCATCCTCGACGTGTCGGTGGTCAACGTGGCGCTCCCCGCCATCCGCCATGGCCTCGGCTTCACCGAGAACGACCTGCAGTGGGTCGTCAACGCCTACACCGTCACCTTCGCCGGCTTCCTGCTGCTGGGGGGCCGCGCGGCCGATCTGCTCGGCCGCCGGCGTGTCTTCGTGGCCGGCCTCACCCTCTTCGCGCTCGCCTCGCTGGCCGGCGCCGTCGCCGACAGCCAGGGCCTGCTCATCGCCGCCCGTGCAGTGCAGGGCCTGGGTGGCGCGGTGATCGCACCGGCCTCGCTGTCAATCCTCACCACCACCTTCGCCGAGGGCCCCGCCCGCAACCGCGCGGTGGGGATCTGGGGCGCCATGGGCGGCGCCGGCGGAGCCGCGGGCGTGCTGCTCGGCGGCGTCATCACCGACCTGCTGTCGTGGCGCTGGATCCTCTTCATCAACGTGCCCATCGGGCTGATCGCCGCCGTGGCCGCCCGGCAGCTGCTGCTCGAGAGCCGCGGCGCGGGCCATGCGCGCGAGTTTGACCTGCGCGGCGCCCTCACGGCGACCGTGGGGCTCTCGCTGCTCGTGCTCGGCATCGTGCGCACCGACCAGACCGGATGGGGCGACACCTCGACGCTGCTGCTCATCGCCGCCGGCTTCGCGCTGCTGGGCACGTTCCTGCTCATCGAAGGACGCATCGCCCGCTCGCCGCTGATGCCGCTGCGCATCTACCGCTCACGGACGCTCAGCGCGGCCAACGTCATCGTGCTGCTCGTCGGCGGGGCGTCGTTCGGGATGTGGTTCTTCATGTCGCTGTACCTGCAGCAGGTGCACGACTACTCCCCCATCCGCGCCGGGCTGGCCTTCCTGCCCATGACCCTGAGCATCGTCGCCGGGTCCACCGCTGCCTCGCGCCTCATCGGACGCGTCGGCGCCAAGCCGATCCTCATCGCCGGCATGACCTCGTTGACGGTGGGGCTGTTCTGGTTCACCGACATCTCGGTCCATGGCACCTACCTGGGGTCGATGCTCGTGCCGTCCCTGCTCACTGCGCTGGGGATCGGGCTGGCCTTCGTGCCCGCCACCATCAGCGCCGTGGCCGGCGTCGAGCCCCACGAGGCCGGACTGGCCTCCGGGCTGGTCAACACCGCGCGGCTGTTCGGCGGGGCGTTGGGCCTGGCCATCCTGGCCGCCATCGCCACCTCGCGGACCGACACCGACCTGCGCCACGCCGGGACGACCGCGCATGTCGCGCTCGTCTCCGGGTTCCAGCTGGCCTTCGCCGTCTCGGCGGCCTTCGCGCTGGTCGGAGCGCTGGTGGCGGTGTTCGGGCTGCCGCGGCTGCCGGCGCGCGACCGGGCGCACGCGGCGATGACGCCGATCGAGACCGCGTAGCGATCCGGCCGGCCATCCCGGCCGGGCGCGCCTAGCGATCCGGCCCGCCATCCCGGCCGGGCCCGCGTCGCGACCCAAGTTACGTGACAATGCGGCGGGCTGTGGCCCGCTGCTTTGTCACCCGGGAGCTCCCCGGACCTGCCCTCAGCCGCCTGCGTGAGCGCCACCAGGTCGACGTGTGGCCCGAGCCCCTGCCGCCGCCCTATGAGGAGCTGCGCGCCCGCACCGCCGAGGCGGAGGGTCTGCTCTCGCTGCTCACCGATCGCGTCGACGCGGCGCTGATCGACGGCTCGCCGCAGCTGCGGGCGGTGGCCAACTACGCGGTGGGCTACGACAACATCGACCTCGCCGCGGCGCACGCGCGGGGTATCGCGGTGGGCAACACGCCCGACGTGCTCACCGACGCCACCGCGGACCTGACCTTCACGCTGCTGCTGGCGGCGGCGCGGCGGCTGCCCGACGCGCTGCGCTCCGTGGCCGACGGCGAGTGGCTGACCTGGGATCCCAATGGCTTTCTCGGCCACGACGTGTTCGGGGCGACGCTGGGGATCATCGGAATGGGGCGGATCGGACGCGCGGTGGCACGCCGCGCTCAGGGCTTTGACATGACCGTCCTGCACACCGGGTCAGACGGCGGCGTCCCGCTGCTCACCCTGCTGACCCGCGCCGACTTCGTCTCCGTGCACGCGCCGCTCACCCCCGAGACCCACCACCTCATCGACGCGGCCGCCCTCGCCGCGATGAAGCCGACGGCCATCCTCATCAACACCGCCCGCGGGCGCATCGTCGACCAGGCCGCGCTCCTCGAGGCCCTGCGCACCGGCGAGATCGCCGGCGCCGCCCTCGACGTCACCGACCCCGAGCCCCCGCCGCCCGGCGATCCGCTCCTGCGCGCGCGCAACCTCATCGTCGCCCCCCACGTCGGCTCGGCCACCCACACCGCGCGCGAGGCGATGGCCACACGAGCGGTCGACAACCTGCTCGCCGCGCTCGACGGCGAGCCGATGCCACA
>DATJTQ010000333.1:0-9119 GCA_035503355.1 Solirubrobacteraceae bacterium | reverse complement strand
GCTCTGGTCATCTACGAGGCGCTGAGCGGGGTCAACCCGATCGCCCATGTCCGCCCCGGCCACGTGTCACGACGGCTGGGGATGCACCTTCCGCCACTGCGCCGGCAGCGCCGCGACCTCCCGCGTCCGCTGGCGGAGAGCATCGACCTGGCCCTGCGCCCGCGCCCCGCCGAGCGCGGCACGGTGGCCGAGCTGCGCCGCGCCCTCGCGCTGGCCCAGGACGAGGTCGGCGACGAGCCCGGAGTGGTGACCGGGGCGTGGACAGCGACGCTGCGCACCCGCGTGGACCCCGCCGCTGAGCAGGACGAGCGCGTGTGGCGCGACCCCGCGCCCGGCGACCCGCGGCCGCCGGCCGACGATCCGAGCAGCCCCGCCTGGCCCCCGCGGGCCCTGGCCGCGGCGGGCGCGGCCGCCCTCACGGCGTGGGTCACCGGCAGTGCGCTGCACGCCTCGCCGCTGGCCCCGGCGGCGTGCGGACTGCTCGCCGCGGCCGCCGTGCTGCTCCTGCCTCGGCTGGGCTGGGGGGCGCTCACCATCGCCCTGGCCGTCCTCGCCGTCTCCCAGGGCCTCCCGGGGGCGGCGGCGGTGATCGCCATCGCCCTTCTGCTGCCGCTCGTGCTCAGCCCGGCGGCGCCGACCACCTGGCCGCTCAGCGCCGGCGCCCCGGCCCTCGGTTTCATCGGTCTCGCCGGCGCCTGGCCCGCGCTGGCCGGGCGGGCTCGCACCCCATGGCGGAGGGCCACCCTGGGGGCGATCGGCTGGGTGTGGGTACTTTTGGCCTCCGCCGTTGCCGGGAAGGCTCTCTACCTGCCGCTGGTGCCCGGCGTGGCGCCCCCGCAGGCCTGGATGAGCTCGCTGACCACCACCGTGGACCATGTGCTGCGCCCGGAGATCGCGGCGGGAGTCCTGGCGCCCGCGCTCGTGTGGGCGCTCGGCGCGCTGACGTTGCCGTGGCTGGTGCGTGGCGGATCGCTTGCCCTCGACGTCATCCGCGTGGTGATCTGGGCCGGCCTGGTCGTGTCGGCGACGGGGGTGGCCACCGCGGCCGTCCACGGAGCCTCGCCGACGACAGGGGCGGCACCCACCGCGCTGGTGGGCGCGGTAGCCTGCGCCGCCCTCGCCCTGGGCCCGTCGCTGCTCGGCACCTGGCGGGTGGCGTGGCGCGCCGGTGGCTCGCCGACGAGAGTTCCGTAGCATGAATCCGCCCGGAGGGGCGACCTGATGAGTGTGCTCAGAAGCATCGAGAGCAAGATCGCCGGCCTCGTGGAAGGCACCTTTAGCCGTGCCTTTCGGTCGGAGGTCCGGCCTGTCGAAATCGCCCGGAAACTGGCGCGTGAGATGGAGGAGCATCGCACGCAATCGCTGTCGCGCACGTACGTGCCCAACGAGTACCGCGTGTTCCTGTCGCCCAGTGACCGCGAGCGGTTCGCCGACTACGAGGATGCCCTCATCTCAGAGCTCACCGGCTATCTCCTCGAGCACGCCCGCCGCGAGCGCCTGGTGCTGGCCTCGCGCCCCGTGGTGGAGTTCGAGACCGACGATCGCCTTGGCCTGGGGGAGTTCGGGATCCAGACGCGGGTGGTCAACCCCGAGCCCGACGAGGAGGCCCCGCCACCCGAGGAGTCCTCCGGACGGACGATGATCTACAGCACCGCCGGGCGGGTCGCCGAGCCGCTGGAGGAGCGCGCGCGCTCGCGCCAGCACACCGCATTGCTGCTGATGGGCGGCAAGCGCCTCGTGGTCGGCCCGGGAGGCGCCACCATGGGACGCAGCCGTCAGTGCGACGTCACCGTCGACGACCCCAACGTCTCCCGCCAGCACGCCGAGGTCCGCCCCCGCGGCGGCTCCTGGGTGCTCAGTGATCTGGGCTCCACCAACGGGTCACGGCTCAACGGGCACCGGGTTGAGGGCTCAGAGGTGCTCAAGCCGGGCGACGAAATCGAAGTCGGCACCACCGTGCTGCGCTTCGAGCTGGAGTAAGTGACCCCACACTGATCATGGGATCAACGGTGCTCCAGCCCGTCTCGGTCGGCCTGAAGTTCGGGTTTCTGGCCGTGCTCTACCTGTTTCTCGTGTGGGTGGCGTGGTCGGCGATCCGCGACCTGCGCCGCGGGCGCGGCGCGCCCGCCATGCCCGACCGCGCCCCCTCCTCCGACGAGACCGGGATGTACGACGCGTCGGCGTCGGGCCTCGGCGGGGTCGAGGAGTTCGAGCCGCGGCTGCTGGTGGAGCGCGCCGCGGGCCACGAGAGCGGCGTCGCCTACGACCTGATGGATGGCGCGGTACTGGGCCGCGGGGACGTCGAGATCCGCCTCGAGGACCCCTTCGCCTCCTCGCGACACGCGAAGATCAGCCGCGAGGGCCACGTCCTGGTGATCGAGGATCTGGGCTCCACCAACGGCACCTATCTCAACGAGGAGCCGCTGACGGGTGCGCAACCGCTCTACGACGGCGACCGCATCCGGATCGGGGACAGCGAGTTCTCCTACCTGCAATGAGCCACAGCTCCCAACTCATCGCCCACGGCAACCCCTCGCCGCGCTAGAAACCGTCCAGCATGCTCCGCGCCGCCGACACGATCTGGAAAACCGACACCGGCCGCCAGCGCCGCGACAACGAGGACAACGCGTTCGTCCGCGCCCCGCTGTTCGTCGTGGCCGACGGGATGGGTGGCGCGCAGGCCGGCGAGGTGGCCTCCCAGCTCGCGGTGGAGGAGTTCCACGAGGCACTGCCCGACGCGGGGAGCGCCGAGGAGCGGCTGACCGACCGCATCCGGGCCGCCAACCGGCGGATCTATGACCTCTCGCGCACGCAGCACGAGCACGCGGGCATGGGCACAACCCTCACCGCCGTCTACCTCGACGACGACCGCCTGGCGGTGGCCCACGTCGGCGACAGCCGCGCCTACATCTTCCGCGACGGCGAGCTGACCCGGCTGACCCAGGACCACTCGCTGGTCGAAGAGCTCGTGCGCCAGGGCAAGCTGACCGAAGCGCAGGCCGCCGAGCATCCCCAGCGTTCGATCATCACGCGCGCGCTGGGCATCGAGGGCGACGTCGAGGTCGACACGTGGTCCTACGCGATGCGCGCCGGCGACGTGGTCTTGCTGTGCTCGGACGGGCTGACCTCGATGATCGGCGAGGAGCAGATCGCGCGGATCCTCTCGGGCGAGATGAATCTGGACCGCGCTGCCGACGGGCTCATCGGCGCCGCCAACGACGCGGGCGGGCGCGACAACATCACCGTCGTCCTCTTCCGCCTCGAGGAGGTCGGCGGCCCGCCCGAGGACGATGCCGACGAGGCCACGGTGGTCGGCATGGAGCCCGCCGAGCCGGCGGCCCCGAGCCCCACCGCCTCGACCCGCAGCGAGGGCGGCGGCGTGCTCACCGCTCCACCGCCGCAGCTCCAGCGCGATCGCACCACCCCCAAGCTGGCGCGAACGCAGGGCCCGCCGAACCGCGGCCCCGCCCCCCGGCGGCGGAACCCGCCGCGGTACATGAAGCCGATCGCGGCCCTCATCGCCACCGTGATCGTGCTCTTCGTGGTCGGCGGCGGCGCGTACCTGGCCAGCCGCGAGTACTTCTTCATCGGGACCAACTCCGACGGCATCGTCACGATCTTCCGCGGCTTCCCCTACAACCTGCCGCTGGGGATCAGGATGTACGAGCAGTTCTACGTCTCCGGGGTTCCGGTGGGCGCGATCCCGGCCGATCGTCGCTCGGGGCTGCTCAATCACCAGCTGCGCTCACAGGGCGGCGCGATCAGCCTGGTGCACGCCGCCGAGCTCGGCCAGCTGGCGCGATGAGCGCGCGCAACCGTGAGCTGTTCGGCCTGATCCCGGCCGCCCTGCTGGTCACCGCCGGATTCACCGCGGTGTTCATCCAGCGCGAGAACGTCCTGTCCAACGTCTCGCTCACCTACGGGGCCATCTTCCTGGCCCTGTGCCTGGCCGGCCACATCCTCATCCGGGTCACGCTGCCCAACGCCGACCCGTACATGTTCCCGCTGGTCGCGCTGCTGGCCAGCTTCGGGATCGTGATGGTCTACCGGGTCAGCGCCACCGACGCCCGCCAGCAGGCGCAATGGTTCGTGCTCGGGCTGATCCTGTTCGCGGTCACCATCATCGCCTTCCGCGACTACCGCAAGCTCGAGCAGTACCGGTACGTGATCGTGATCGTGTCGCTGGGGCTGCTCGTCCTGCCGCGCCTGCCGGGGATCGGGGAGCAGGTCAACGGCGCTTACCTGGAGATCAAGGTGCCCGGTGGCCTGAGCTTTCAGCCCACGGAGTTCTCCAAGATCGGACTGGTCATCTTCCTGGCCAGCTACCTGCGCGACACTCGCCAGGTGATGGTGCTGGGGGCACGCCGGGTCCTGGGGGTGACGCTGCCGCCGCTCAAGCACTTCGGGCCGGTCCTGATCATCTGGGGCCTGGCCATGGTGGCGCTGCTTCTGCTCTCCGACATCGGCTCCTCGCTGATGTTCTACGGCGCGCTGCTCTCGATGCTCTACGTCGCCACCGGGCGCCTCTCCTTCGTCGTCATCGGGCTGATCGCCTTTGCCATCGGCGCCTGGTACGTCGGCACGCACATCCCGCACGTCAACGCACGCTTCCAGGACTGGCAGCACCCGTTCAACAGCCACCTCTACCACGCGGAGGGGGGCAGCTTCCAGGTGGCCAACGGGGTCTTCGCGCAGGCCGCCGGCGGGTTGTTCGGGCTGGGCTGGGGGCAGTCGATCCTGCAATTGATCCCCTTCCCGCAGACCGACATGATCTACGCGGTGATCACCAGCGAGCTGGGCCTGTTCGGGGCCACCGCGGTGCTCGTCGCCTACCTGCTGTTCGTCTACCGCGGCTTCAAGACCGCCACGCTGGCCCGCGACTCGTTCTCGACCCTGCTGGCGGTTGGGCTCTCGACGGTGTTCGCGCTGCAGGTGTTCGTGATCGTCGGCGGGGTGACCCGGGTGATCCCGCTCACGGGGGTAACCCTGCCCTTCATCTCCTACGGCGGGGCGTCGATCGTGGCCAACTTCGTCCTGCTGGCGCTGCTGCTGCTCGTCTCTGACCGCTCGCGGAGGCCGGAGCGGGCATGAACGCGCAGATCATGAAGCTGTTCGGCGTCATCGTGGTCCTGTTCGCGCTGCTCATCGTGTGGACGACGCGCTGGACGGTGTTCGATGCCACCGCGCTGAACGACAACCCGCTCAACAGTCGCACGCTGCTCACCACCCTGAAGATCAAGCGCGGGCGGCTCCTGGCCGCCAACGGCGAGACGCTGGCTCGGTCGGTCCGCCAGCGCAAGACCGGTTACTGGCTGCGCACCTACCCGCAGGGGTCGCTGTTCGCCCAGCCCGTCGGCTACGCCAACCTCATCAGCCGCCAGGAGGCCGGGCTGGAGAAGTACCGCCTTGACGACCTCAAGGGGCCGCAGACGACGCTGAACTCGGTCTTCGGGCCGCTGGGCGGCAACTCCAACGTGGGCGACGACGTCTACACCTATCTCGATCCCAAGGCGCAGAGCCTGGCGCGCCAGGAGCTCGCCGGACGTCCCGGCTCCGTCGTCGCGTTGGATCCACGGACGGGCGCGGTGTTGACCATGTACTCCAACCCCAGCTACGACGACAACCACTACAACGCCCCCTGCTCGGACGCCTGCCAGCTCAACCGGGCCACGCAGGGCCAGTACCCGCCCGGGTCGACGTTCAAGGTGGTGACGGCGACGGCCGCGATCGACAGCGGCAAGTACACGCCGGAGTCGCTCATCGACGGCGACTCGCCCAAGACGATCTCCGGCGTCCCGCTGGAGAACGACAACAACCAGTCCTGGGGCCAGATCACGCTCACCAAGGCGCTCACCGAGAGCGTCAACACGGTGTTCGCCCAGGTGGCTCAGAACGTCGGGCGGCCCACGATGACGCGATACATGAAGCGCTTCGGCTTCTACGCCCTGCCCCCGATCGACCTCCCCAGCGGCGAGCTGCGCACGAGCCGTCCGTACGACTTCAAGGGCCACCCCTACCCGCCGGCGAGCCCCAACGAGGACATCGGCCGCATCGGGATCGGTCAGGGCGGGCTGCTGGTCACGCCGCTGCAGATGGCGATGGTGGCCTCCGCGGTGGCCAACGGCGGCAAGCTGATGGCGCCGCTGCTGTCCGAGAAGGTGGTGGACCCGGACGGGCGGACGGTCAAGACCTTTGACCCGACCGTCTATCACCAGGTGATGAGCGCCAAGACCGCCACCGAGGTCAACCTGATGATGCGCACCGTCGTCGACGAGGGCACCGGCACCCCGGCCAAGCTGGGCGCGGGCATTCCCTTCGCCGGCAAGACCGGCACCGCCTCCATCGGCGCCACCGGCTCGGGACTGACCCAGCCGTGGTTCATCGGCTTCGCGCCCGCCGACAAACCCAAGGTCGCGGTGGCGGTGACCATCGAGAAGACCCAGGGCGAATTCGGCGGCCAGGTGGCCGCCCCCATCGCACGCGACATCGTGCAGACCCTGCTGGCGGACGGCAAGTGACCGGGACCCGCCCTGACCGACACCGGACCGGGAGCCCGGGCTGATGGCCGAGGTCACGGCGAACACCATGGTCGACGGCCGCTACCGGGTGGTGTCGCGGCTGGGGTCGGGAGGGATGGCCGACG
Organism: Solirubrobacteraceae bacterium; assembly: GCA_035503355.1. Taxonomy (GTDB): domain Bacteria; phylum Actinomycetota; class Thermoleophilia; order Solirubrobacterales; family Solirubrobacteraceae; genus Palsa-465. Next base: position 2,476 of record DATJTQ010000333.1, on the reverse strand, counting down.
TGTTCCTCGCCGAGGACCAGCAGCTGGGCCGCAAGGTCGCGCTCAAGCTCCTGCACCATCGCTTCGCCCAGGACCCCGACTTCGTGGAGCGGTTCCGTCGCGAGGCGCAGGCGGCGGCCGGTCTCCAGCACCCCAACGTCGTCAGCGTCTATGACCGCGGCTCCTTCGACGACACCTACTACATCGCGATGGAGTACCTCCCGGGGCGTTCGCTCAAGGCGCTCATCCGCCAGGAGGCCCCGCTGGACCCGCTGCGGGCCATCGACATCACCATCCAGATCCTCAAGGCCGCCCGCTTCGCGCACCGGCGGGGCGTGATCCACCGCGATCTGAAGCCCCACAACGTGATCGTCGACGACTCGGGGCACGCCAAGGTCACCGACTTCGGCATCGCCCGCGCCGGGGCTTCGGACATGACCGAGACCGGCTCGATCATGGGCACCGCGCAATACCTCTCGCCCGAGCAGGCCCAGGGCCGGGCCGTCAACGCCGCCTCCGACCTGTACTCGGTGGGCGTCGTCCTCTACGAGATGCTCACCGGGCGGGTCCCCTTCGACGCGGACTCGGCGGTGTCGATCGCGCTCAAGCACGTCTCCGAGGCACCCCCGCCGCCGAGCCAGTTCAACCCCAGCATCCCGCCCGAGCTCGAGCAGACGGTGCTATGGGTGCTCAACAAGAACCCGGCCGACCGGCCCACCGACGCCGACCAGCTCATCACCGTGCTCGAGCACTGCCGCGAGGCCATCACCTCCGCGGGCGCGGGCCAGCACACCGCGAGCATGGCCGCGGTGGCGGCGGCCGGCGCGGCGATCGGCAGCCCGGGGCTGGCCGCCTACCAGCACGCGCAGTCCCAGGCCACCAACGGCTCGGGCGAGATGTCGGCGGTCCACCCCATCGAGGAGCGCGAGCGCCGCAGCTGGGTGGTGTGGGCGTGGGTGCTGCTGGTGGTGTTGCTCATCGCCGGGGCAGCGGCCGCCGCCTACTTTTTGACCCGGCCCAAGCAGGTGCTGGTCCCCAAGGTCACCGGCCAGCAGATCGCCTCCGCGCGTGCCACCGTGGAGCAGTCCAAGTTCCAGGTGTCCACCATCTCGGTGCCCAACCGCCGGCCCGCCGGCATCGTCGTCTCGGAGTCCCCCGCCGCGGGCACCAAGGCCGACAAGGGCTCGACCGTCACGCTGAGTGTCTCCAGCGGCCCCGGCAAGGTCTCGGTTCCGTCGGTGCAGGGGCTGACCGTGGCCCAGGCCACCAAGGTCCTGCGCAAGGCGGGTCTGAAGGTCGGCAACGTGTCGCCACAGGCCTCCAACCGCTTCCCCGCCGGCCAGGTCACCGGGACCAACCCGGGCACGACGAAGTCGGTCCCGCACGGCGCCGGGGTCACCCTGTTCGTCTCGACCGGACAGCCGCAGAAGAAGGTGCCCAATGTCCTGGGCGAGACCCAGACCCAGGCCAACCAGGATCTGACCAACGCGGGCTTCACCGTCCACGCGACTTCCCAGCCCGCCTCCAATCAGTCCGATGTGGGCAACGTGATCAGCCAGAACCCGAGCGCCAACACCACCGCCACCGCCGGCTCCCAGGTCACGATCACCATCGGGACGGCACCCGCCACCGCCACGGTTCCCAGCGTCATCGGCGACCCGGCGAGCGGGGCGGCCAGCGCTCTGCGCGCCGCGGGCTTTAAGGTGAGCCAGATCATCCGCATCGTCAACAACTCCGCCAAGAACGGCACCGTCGTGGCGCAGAGCCCCGGCGCGAACTCCAGCGCCAAGAAGGGCGCCACCGTGACCATCACCGTGGGTCAGTTCCAGCAGACGAGCACCTCCTCCACCACGACCACGTCCACCACCAAGACCACGACGTCGTCGCCATCGACCACCACCACGACCACGAGCAGTCCCGGGCAATGACGGCCCAGCGGGTGGCGGTACTCGCCGGAGGGCGGTCCTCCGAGCACGAGGTCTCGCTGGCCTCCGGCGCCTCGGTGGCCGAGGGTCTGCGCACCGCCGGCCATACGGTCACCGAGATCCGGATCGGGCGCGACGGGGTGTGGCGGCGCGACGGCGAGCCGGTGACGGTCGCCCTGGGATCCAGCCTGCCCGACATCGACGTCGTCTTCCCGGTGCTGCACGGGCCCTTCGGCGAGGACGGGACCGTCCAGGGGCTGCTCGAGTGCCTCGACATGCCCTATGTCGGCGCCGGCGTGCTGGCCTCGGCGCTGTGCATGAACAAGGTGGTGTTCAAGCAGCTGATGGCCGAGCAGGGCATCCCCCAGGTGCCCTACTACGCCGTCGACGTGATGGCCCACACGGCCGACCGCGAGGCGACCGCGCGGGCGGTGGCCGCGCTCGGGTACCCCGCGTTCGTCAAGCCGGCCCGGCTGGGCTCGTCGGTGGGGATCGCCAAGGTCGATGACGCCGGCGCGCTCGAGCCGGCCCTGGAGACCGCCTTCGCCCACGATTCGCTGGCCATCGTCGAG
>DATJTQ010000332.1:0-5157 GCA_035503355.1 Solirubrobacteraceae bacterium | reverse complement strand
CGCCTCCGAGGACGCCATCCGGCGCTCGATCGAGGCGCTGTCTGAGCCCGAGCGCGCCCAGTTGCTGTCTGACCTCGTCGGGGAGCGTGCCAACCGCCGCCACCGGCCCGGGCGGGGGTTTGAGGCGCTGCGCTACCGGTTTGAGATCGTCGCCGACTACGGCGCCTTCCGCGATCTGCAGCGCCACCGCATGCTCACCGTGCAGTGGCAGTCGCTCACCCCCGATCTGGGCGCGGGCGTCCCCGAGCAGGTCGACGCGGCCGGGGCCGGCGACGCGTACCGCCATGCGCTCGAGGTGTCCCGGAGCGAGCACGAGCGCCTTGTCGATGCCGGGCTGGCCAGCGCCGCCCCCTATGCGCTGTGTCTCGGGTACCGGATCCGCTTCGTGCTCGACCTCAACGCCCGGGAGGCGATGCAGCTCATCGAGTTGCGCTCCGGCCGCGAGGGCCATCCCAGCTACCGCGCCGTCGCCCACGAGATGCACGCGCAGATCGCAGCGGTGCACCCCGCGGTGGCGGCCACCATGACCCACGTCGACGTCGACACCGAACCCCGGTTGGAGCGCATCCTGTCCGAGATGCGGTCGCACACCCGCGCCCAGGCCGGCTGACCGCCGCCATCGCCGCCATCGCCGGCAAACGCCGCCATCGCCGGCACCGTGGCCAGCTGACCATCGCCATCGGATAGGCTGCGCGCGTGATGCGCCGTCTCACCGTTCTCTGCGTGGCGCTGTGCGCCCTGGCCGGCGCCGTCGTGGCCCGCGCCGCGGGCACCGGAACGGTATCCGGCAGCGCGTCGGGCCTGCCGGCGGGCGCTGTCGGCGAGGGGGTGCAGGCGATCAACGCCAAGGGCGTGATCGGCGGCGCGGGCCCCCTGAGCGCGACCGGTGCCTACAGCCTGAAGCTCAAGCCCGGCGCCTGGATCATCGAGACGAGCTCAGAGTCGCCCAACGGTCCGCTGACCTCGCTCGGCGCGCCGGTGCGCGTGCGGGCCCACGGCACCACCCGTGCCAAGCCGACCCCGGTCAAGGCCGAGGCATCGGGCGCCGGCAAGCTCAAGCGCGGCTCGGTGGTCACCGTGTCCACGATCGAGCTGACCGACGAGCGCGACGTCTTCGGCACCGGGTTGACCGGGAATCTCTACGTCACGTCGACGGTCACCAACGACCTGTTCCGCGCCTGCGCCTCGCGCGGGATCACGTTCGTCGATACCACCGATACGTTCGTCAAGTTCGCCCAGCAGGAGTCGCGGCTCTCCTCGGCGGGGCGTCTGTCGGTGCCGTTCAAGTTCCACCCGGTCTCCCCACAGTTCGCGGTCGATCCCGACAGCGGCAACGAGGAGGGCAGTGCCGCCGGCGCGGTCACCCCGAATGACATGACCGTCCGGCTCGCGCTCGACCGCGCGGGGACGATGGACGGATTCATCAAGGGCCCCAACCTGAGCCAGACCTTCTCCAGCTCGCCCGATGACGCCGACGTCATCAGCGTCGTCCACAAGGAGGACGCGGGCCTGGCGGCCAAGGTGTGCGGGGCCTAGCGCGGCTCCTCGCGCGCCGCTTTGGCCTTCTCCGCCTCGGCCTGGCGCAGCTCAATGCGGCGGATCTTGCCGGTCAGCGTCTTGGGCAGGTCGGGCACGAACTCGATCAGCCGTGGGTAGGCGTACGCTGACAGGTGGTCACGGACGAAGGCCTTGATCTCGTTGGCCAGCTCGTCGGACGGGTCATATCCGGCGCCGAGGACGACGAAGGCCTTGACCACGTTGCCGCGCCGCTCGTCGGGGACCGCCACCGCCGCCGCCTCGGCCACCGCCGCGTGCTCCAGGCAGGCTGACTCCACCTCGAAGGGCCCGATGCGGTACCCGGCGGAGATGATGACGTCGTCGGCGCGTCCCTCGTACCAGTAGTAGCCGTCCTCGTCGGCCGAGGCGGCGTCCTTGGTGTGAAACCAGTCGCCGCCGAAGACCTCTTCGGAGTCCTCCGCAGGACGGTTCCAGTAGCCCAACGGATAATGCGGGTTGGACCGTGCGCGCAGGCAGATCTCGCCGCGCTCACCCTGCGCGACGGGCCGCTCGTCCTCGTCGAGGATGGCCACGTCCCACCCGGGCATGGGCTTGCCCATCGAGCCGGGGCGCACCTCCATGAAGGGGAAGTTGGCGCAGAGCGGATAGGACTCGGTGAGGCCGTAGAAGTCCAGCACGGTGATCCCGTACTGATCACGCACCCATTTGATCGCCTCCGGGTTGAGCGGCTCGCCGGCTGAGCACATGATCCGGATCTTCTGCGGATAGCGGGTCTTGGCGTCGGTGATCGACATCATCGAGCGGATCGCCGTCGGGGTGCCGAACAGGTTGGTGACCTCGTGGCGCGAGAGGAAGTCCAGCTGCTTGGCGGGATCGAAGCCGCCCTCGCGCTGGTAGACGCACTGGACCGCCCCATAGCGCCACGGCCCCAGCAGGGGCGCGATGCCGGCCGCCCACGCCCACTCCCCCATGCCGTGAAAGAGCTCGCCGTCCTGCACGTCGTGGCAGTAGACGAACTCCTCATGAGCCAGCACATACCGGTGCGCGTGCAGGATGCCCTTGGCCAGACCCGTCGTGCCCGAGGAGTAGTACAGCTGGGCCGGGTCATCGGCCGCCGTGTCCACGGTGTCAAAGGCATCGGAGCCGGTGCTGAGCAACTCGTCGTCGAGGATGAGCACGTGCTCGACCAGAGAGCGCTCCATCCGGTCAGCGTTGGCCTGGTTGGTGACCAGCACCTTGGGCTGGGAGTCGGTGAGCCGGTGGCGGATCCCGTCATCTCCGTACAGCACCGACATCGAGAGCAGGATCGCCCCCACCTTCCAGGTGCCGAAGAATGCCGCCGCCGTCTCCGGCGTGGGCGGCAGCAGCATGGCCACGCGGTCCCCGCGCTGCACCCCGTGGGCCACCAGCACGTTGGCGAAGCGGTTGGCCAGATCCTGGAGCTCGCCCCAGGTCAGCCGGCGCACGTTGCCGTCGAAGTCCTCGTGGATCATCGCCGGCTTGTCGCGAGGGTGGCGATCGCAGACGTCGGCGGCGATGTTGTAGCGCTCGGGCACCTCCCAGTGGTGCGCGGCGCAGGCCTGGTCGTAGGAGAGGGTGCTCATCGTTCAATGATTACCGATGCGCGCGCGGGCGGGGCGTCGAGGTCGTCCTCGGCCAGGCGCAGCCCCAGTCCCTCGGGGGCGTGCAACGCCAGCATCTCCGCCGAGGCCGCCGCGGGCGCGGGCGAGCGCAGGGAGACTGCGATCATCACCACGAAGGCGACGGGCACGGTGATGAGCGCCGGCTGGGCCAGCAGGGCGCCGATGACGCTGGTGGACTCGTCGCCGAGGGCCAGGCCGGTGAAGATGGCCGCCGTCGCCAGCAGCGCGCCGGTGAGCATCCCCACCGCCGCCCCGCGCGCGGACAGCCGCGTCCACCACACCCCGAGCAGGAACATGGGGCAGAAGGTGCTGGCGGCGATGGCGAAGGCCCACCCGACGAGGATCGAGATGTCGACCGACTGGGCCAGGAGCGCGAGCAGCGCCGGGACCACCATCGCCCCCAGCGCCGCGACCCGGAAGCGGGTGCGCCGCACGGCCACCCCGCCGGTGGTCTCGCGGCGCAGGCGCGGCCACACGTCGTGGCTGATCGTCCCCGCCAGCGACACCAGCAGCCCCGACGAGGTGGAGAGAAAGGCCGCGAAGGCGCCGGCGGCGGTGAGCGCCCCCAGCAGCGTCCCCACCGTGCCCGGCCACGCCGCCCGAGGCAGGGTGAGGACCACGCTGTCGGTCTGGCCGGTCATGTAGAGCTGGGGCGTGAGCGTCCGTCCCAGCGCCCCGTAGACAGCGGGGAAGGCGTAGAACAGGCCGAGGAGGCTGAGCACGCGGACCGTGGTCCGCCGCGCGGCGTGGCCGTCGGGGTTGGTGTAGAACCGGACCAGGATGTGGGGCAGGCCCATCGTCCCCAGGAAGGTGGCCACCAGGAGCGAGTAGACGAGCAGCGGCGAGCTGTCGTCGGTCCCGCCCACCGGCCGCGACCACTGGGCGCCGGTCTGCGCCACCGTCCCCTGCGCCACCGGCACGACCGTGCCGGCGGGGAGATGGATCGGCACCCCGCCCGGAAGGGTTCGCTGCGCGCCGGCGGCGACGGTCACCGGGCGGTCGCCGATGGTGATGTGGGCCGCGGCCGGGAAGGTCACCTGCTCAGAGCCCGAGAGCTTGACCGTCAGCGCATGGGGCGCGCGGGGCAGCTCGTTCCCGAAGAGCGCCGCCCGGCCCGGGAGGCCACCGAAGTGGATGAGCAGCACGCACGCGGGGACTGAGATGGCGAAGACCTTGATCCAGAACTGGAAGGCCTGGACGTACGTGATCCCGCGCATGCCGCCGATGGCGACGTTGACGGCGACGATCGCCGCCACGAGCATCACGCCAACCCAGTAGGGCGCGCCGGTGACGACGTTGAGCGCCAGGCCGGCCCCCTTGAGCTGGGGCAGGAGGTAGAAGCCGCCGATGAGGAGCACGATCGCCGCCGCCAGCGGGCGCACGCGCGGGCTGCGCAGGCGGGCCTCCACGAAGTCGGGGATGGTGTAGGAGCCGAAGCGGCGCAGCGGCGCGGCCACGAAGAGCAGCAGGGCCAGGTAGCCGGCGGTGAATCCCAGTGATTGCCACAGCGCGCTCGCCCCGAGCTTCATCTCGAGGCCCGCGATCCCCAGAAAGCTTGCCGCCGAGAGGTACTCGCCGGAGATGGCGGCGGCGTTCCACCACGCCGTCACCGACCGCGACGCCACCAGCAGGTCCGAGGTGGTGCGCACGAAGCGCACGCCCCAGGCGCCCAGGCCGAGCGTCCCGAGGGTCACCGTGCTGATGGCGAGCAGCGCGATCACTTCTCCACCAGATCCCGGAAGGCGGCGTCCAGCGCGTCGGCGCGGCGCGCGTAGAGCCAGCCGATGGCGATGAACAGCGGCCACAACGGGACGAGCAGAATCCAGATCGTCAACGGCACCCCCAGCAGGTGCACGTGATCGAGACCCGGCAGCAGGTAGAGCGCGAGCGGCAGCACCCCGAACACGGCGCCGAAGGCGACCAGGGCCAGCAGCGAGAGCTGGAGCTGGGCGTGGCGTAGGCGGCGCAGGTAGACGTCGCCGTGGGCGGTGGAGTC
>DATJTQ010000331.1:0-34749 GCA_035503355.1 Solirubrobacteraceae bacterium | reverse complement strand
GGCGCGCGCGGCCGAGACGGCCAGCGCGCCCGCATACAGGGCGAGGCCGACCCGGGCCAGCCGGCGCACGCGCGTCGGAGCCGCCACCGCTCCGGCCGCCGTCACGGTGACGAGCGGGGGAAGCAGCTGGGACCGGCGCAGCGTCTCGGGGTGACGGCGGGCGGTCTTGACCCGATAGGTCCCGTAGGTGAGGTACTGGCGCGCGAGCGCCCGCAGGGTGCTGCGCGGAACGTACTCGGCGGCCATCTCCGGGATGCACACGATCCGCCCTCCGGCCTTGCGGATCCGCGCCGCCAGCTCGAGATCCTGATCGTTGAGCCACTCCTCGTCCCAGCCGTGGTGGCGCTCGAGCGTCTCGCGGTGCCAGATCCCGGTGAACCCGGTGTCGACCTCGTGCTCCTGCTCGAGCGCGTCGCGAAAGCGGGCGCCCCCCTTGCCCAGTGAGGCGCCGAGTGCGCGGGCCACCAGCCGTGACCCGCGGTCGACCCCGACGGCCAGCTGCGGGCCGCTCACCCACTCACAATCGCCCCGGCGCAGCCGCTGGACTCCGCTGGCCAGGTAGCGCGGCGGATACAGCGTGTGCGCGTCCATCCGGGCCACGAACGTGCCCCGGGCGGCGCGCAGCCCGATGTTGAGGGCGTGGGGCGTGCGCCGGGCGGGGTTGGCCAGGACCCGCACGCGGTCATCGGCCGCGGCGAGCTCGTGCAGGATCGCCACCGACGCGTCGTCGGACCCGCCGTCGATGAAGAGGAATTCGGCGCGACCCGGAAACTGCTGCGCGAGCATCGCCTCGGCCGCGGAGCGCAGGTGCGCCTCCTCGTTGAGCACGGGGATGAGGACGCTGACGTCGACCTGGTCGGTCATCGGCGCGTCAGCGGACCGTGGTCTGCACGGCGCTGGTCACGTTGCCCTCGTTGAGGATCTGCGAGTTGACCGTGAACGGGTTGAGGCGGTGGTGAGCCGCGATCTCCGCCCGCGCCTGGTCGACGATCGGGTCGTCGACGTCGAGGCGGATCGCGGCGTCCATCTGCTTCACCGCCGCGTCAAAGCGTCCGGCCTGGGCGTCGATGAGCGCCAGCTCCACCCGTGGGTACCAGTCGTCCTGGCGGCGCACCGCGCGCTCGAAGGCGCGCGTCGCGCGATCGGTGTCGCCCAGATAGAGGGCGATGGTGCCCTCGCTGGTGATCGGGTTGACGTCGATGGGGTTGATCGACTGCGCTTTGGACAGGTCGCGAAAGGCCTGCTGGGGGTTGGCCCGGAAGGTGGCAAAGGCGCGGTCGACCAGGCGCAGCGACACATACGACGAGGTCAGGGCCAGGAGCACCACCACCGCCGCCAGCACTCCGGCGCCCGCGGCCACGCGACGCACCAGCGGCGACGCGAAGGCCCCTGGCGCGCGCGGGCCCTCCTCGGCGACCGCTGCCGCGTCCTGCTGCCAGGCGGCGGCGATGGCGGCCAGCGGGATGGCGATCGCCGGCGCGGCCAGTGCGGGGAACTCGTCGACCCAGTCCAGGCAGCTGTGGACCAGGAAGTAGCCCGAGACGCACATCGCGATCACCGCCCCGGCACGGCCGAGATCGTTGCGCCGGCGCACCGCGCCCACCAGACCCGCGAGCAGCGCCACCAGGAGCACGATGAAGATCACCGTTCCCACCACGCCGGTCTCCGACAGCACCCGCAGGGGCAGATTGTGGGTGTACTGCGAGTGCTTGACAAAGCGGCGCAGCGCGTCGTAGCGGCGCCCGAAGTTGCCCGATCCGATGCCCAGCACGGGGTCGCCGGCAAAGAGGTGAAGCGCGACGCGGGCATAGTCGAAGCGCTCCTCCGGGCTGGCCGACAACAGCCGCGTGGAGCCCGTCGACGCGTCGGTGTTGCCCTTGCGGATGACCGTGTGGACGACACGAACGATCGCGGGCTCGGCCACCACCGCGGCGGCGACGATGACCACCAGCGCGGCCACCGCCGCCCCCACGCGCACCGTGCGCGGGCTGACCCGCGGGCGGGCTCGGGCGGCGCGCGCCCGCTCCCGGCGCCGTGCCAGGGGCGCCGCCCACCGGTCCTCGGCGAGGCCGAAGACCGCGCCGAGCACCAGCGCGACGATCGCGCAGACCAGCATGGCGACGGCGGCATGGGACAGCACCGGCGAGACGTTGCCGTTGGCGCTGACCGCGTTGTCGACGTCGACGGTGCGCGGCAAGCAGACCGCCAGGGTCCCCCCCACGACCGCCATTCGCGCCGCCAGCCGCAGGCGGCTTCCGGCAGCCAGGAGCGCCACCGGGCCGGTGAGGATCAGTCCCAGCAGCGCCGCCCGGCTCTGCGGGAGCGTCGCGAACCCGGCGAGAAACGCGGCAACCCCGAGGAAGCACCCGCGCAACCAGAAGGGCAACTCACGCCGGGAGGACAGGATCAGGGCCGGCCACATGGCCATCACCCCGAGCGCCCCGGTGGCGTTGGAGTACTGCATCGGCGTCGAGAAGCGGCCGTTGATGAAGAAGCTGGTGAGGGTGTGGGCTGAGGTGGCGTCGATGAGGGTCACGGCGCAGAACACGCACACCCCCAGCGACCACGTCCCGAGGATGGCCACCAGGGCCCGGGGCGTCCACGGCAGGACGGCGAAGATCCACGCGACGAGCAGGTAGAGCGCCAGCTGGTTGGAGGCGCCGAGCGCGCTGCCCTTGGCCGCCGCCCACAGGATCGACAGGTAGTTGAGCCCGACCAGCGCCGCGAAGGCGAGCAGCCCGACGCGGGCGGCGCGGCTCTCCGGCAGGACCCGCCGCCCGTAGGCGAGCACCGCCACCCACAGGGAGAAGACGATGAAGGCGCACGGGTACCAGGTCTCGGCCGCGTAGCCCCCGCTGGAGCCGACCCACACCAGCCACAGCAGGACGAGGACCGCCGCGGGGATGAACGCGCGGAGGTCGCGGTTGGCCTTGGACGGGGTCGCCGCCAGCGCCGGCGGTGCGACCTCGGTTGGTAAGGTCACGCCGTGCCCCACTGGCAAGTGCCGCTGGCCGATGTGGTCGTCACGGATGAGGACATCGGGGTGATTTCGGACGTGTATCGCTCCGGGTGGCTCAGCATGGGTCCTCGAACCGAGGAGCTCGAAGCCCGACTGGCCGGGTACGTCGGGGCCCGTCACGCCGTCGCCGTCTCGAGTGGTACCGCGGCGCTTCATCTTATGTGCTTGGCCGCCGGCTTCGGTCCCGGTGACGAGGTCATCGTGCCGTCCATGACCTTCGTCGCCACCGCCAACGCGGTCGCGTACACGGGGGCGCGCCCGGTCTTCGCCGACGTCATCTCACTCACCGAGCCGTGGCTGTCCGTGGACGCTGTGCGCGCATTGATCACGGATCGGACCCGCGGCGTGATGGCGATGAGCTACGGCGGTCATCCTGGCCAGATTGCCGAGCTTGTGGCGCTGTGCGCCGAGCGCGACATCGTTCTCCTGGAGGACGCCGCGCACGGGCTGGGATCGCGGCTGGGCGAGCGTCACGTGGGCACCTTCGGCAAGGCTGGCGCGTTCAGCTTCTTTTCCAATAAGAATCTCGCCGTCGGCGAGGGCGGCGCCATCGTCACCGACGACGACGACTTCGACCGTCGCCTGCGACTGCTGCGCTCCCATGGCATGACCACGCTCACCTGGGACCGCCATCGTGGTCACGCCAGCGGCTACGACGTGGTGGCGCTCGGCTTCAACTACCGCATCGACGAGCCCCGGGCCGCCCTGGCCGCCGCCCGGCTGGAGCGCCTGGACGCCGAGAATCACGAGCGGGCACGACTCGACGCGACCTATCGACAGCGGCTCGGAGCGCTTCCCCTGGCGTGTGCGCTGCCCACCGCCGATCCGGTGCGCTCAGCCCATCATCTCTTCTGCGTGGTCCTGGACGAGGGTCAGGACCGCGACGCCTTTCGGGCGCGCCTCGTGGACGCGCAGATCCAGACGAGCATCCATTACCCGCCCGTGCACCGCTTCTCGATCTACGGCGAGCAGCCGTCGCTCCCGGTCACCGAGGCCTACGCCCAGCGCACGGTGACGCTTCCGATGTTTGCCCATATGACCGAGGCTCAGCAGGACCTCGTCATCGAGGCGGTCGCTGCCGCCGTCACCGAGCCCACGGCGCAGACCCGGTAAAGCCAGCGCGCCCGGAGCACCGGAGCCGCCCCCAGCGGCCCCCGGCCCCGCGCATCCCATGACACGCCGCAACGGCAGGACCCACAAGCGGTCCTGCCGGCGACAGACGCCGGCCCGTGGCCGGCGGTGGGGCTATGCAGCTATGAGTCGGTCCGCGTCCTGATCCGCAGCGTCACGCCGGCGCCGAGCAGGACCACCGCGATACCCGCCAGAACCGGCAGGCTCAGACCGGTGAACGGGAGCGTGCTGCTCGCCGAAGCGGCCTTGTTCGAGGTGTCCCCCTGGACCTGGGACAGCTGGTTGTTCCCGGTTCCGCCGTAAGCGCCCTGCGACGGTGAGTTCGCGAAGGCGGGGGCCGCGGTTCCGAGCAGGATGGCGCATAGACAGACAAGTATCGACTTACGCATCCTTAGGCTCCTTTTTGTGGAATAACTTCTGATCAGAAGGTTTTGAGCTTTAGCCCGAGCAAGGTAGCAGCCGTTCATGACGGTGCAAGAGGCGCGCCCTGGATTAATCGGCCTTTCCGTGGCTCGACTTGATCCTCCCGGCTGGCGAGCGGTGGGCATTTCCCCGCTCTGCCCCTAATTACTCACTTGGGCGTCCGATACTTGCGGCATCATACGCAAGTCATCCGAATCGGGCGAATCCGGATGATCCCTCATCATCGCGTGTTATTCTTTTGGAAACCTCAGGGGCGGCTTGCGGCGCAAACGTCCGGCGTCGCACAAGGGCAAAGCCCCGGAGGCTCATAGCCGACAGGGGCGTTAAAGGGTGGGTACAGCGAACCGGGCCCCGGAACGGGTCGGCGAACTGCGAGTGAGACAAGGAGCACGCCGCATGCGTCGGTGGGCGAGAACCCCCCTATCAATTCGAGATGACGAGCTGTTGCAGATCGCCTTCTGGCCGTTCGGCGGATCGCGGTCGGTGCAGGCCAGACGTCGCCACGTCAGCCGCAGCCGCGCGCTGACCAAGCGGGCGTTCGACATCGTTGTCTCGCTCGCTCTGCTCGCGCTGCTCGCCGTCCCGCTCACCCTTATCGCGCTGGCGGTCAAGCTCGACTCGCCCGGCCCCGTCTTCTTCCGGGTGCGCCGCGTCGGCTTTCGCGGGCGCCCGCTGACCATGCTCAAGTTCCGCAAGATGCACGACGACGCTCACGGCATCGCCCTGACCGCCGCCGCCGATCCGCGGCTCACCCGCGTCGGCACGATCCTCGCCCGTACCCGCCTCGACGAGCTCCCGCAACTCTGGGACGTCCTGCGCGGGCGCATGAGCATCGTCGGCCCCCGGCCCGAGGCCCCCGAGTTCGTCGCGCTGCACGCCGACGCCTACGAGCGGATCCTCTCGGTGCGGCCGGGGATCACCGGCCTCTCCCAGCTTGCCTTCGCCGAGGAGCACTTCATCCTCGATCAGTCAGACCTGATCGGCGACTACGTGGGGCGCATCCTGCCGCAGAAGGTCGGCCTGGACACGCTCTATGCGGCCGACTACAGCCTGCCCATGGATGTGAGGGTCCTGACCTGGACCGCGGCGGCGATGCTCGCCGGCAAGCGCGTGTCGGTGCATCGGCGCACCGGTGGCCTCAGCCTGCGCCGGCGCCCCGCGCCTGCGGCGGCGCCCTTCCCGGCCGTGACGCTGATCTCGTCCTCGCCCGAGGCGATCGACGCGGCCGACCGCACGGCGGCTGAGCCCGCTCGCGCGGCGTAACTCATCCGCACCACGTAGCCCGCTCGCGCCGCTCGGCCCACTCCCGCGGCACCCGCCGCCCTCGGCCGGCTCTGCTCCCGCCGCGCCCGGTCGAACAAACGGCCATCCCCGGCGGGCTCAAACACCTGTCCAGACCCCGTCAATCCGGGTGATCTCGACCGTTCCGTAGTTAACCCGGTCGTCCACGGATCACCCGCAGCCGACCGGAGAGATAGCGGTGCTCATGGCCCGGATGGCCGACTGGGCAGCACCGCTGGGGCAGCGGCGCCCATCGCCGCATCCGATCTCACGTGCCATGAAAGACGACACCGTCAAGCTTGCTGTGCCCGCACACGCCGGGGCCGCCGCCCACGCCGGCAGCGCCACGCATGTCGGCGCCGGCGTGCACCACATCGGCCAGCTGCGGATCAGCCGCCGCTCCGGCAAGGCGCGCGGCCACCACCGCAAGCGCGCCTTCGACATCGTCGTCTCGGCGCTCCTGCTGGTCTGCCTCGCCGGCGTGTTCGCGGTCATCGCCCTGCTGATCAAGCTGGACTCGCCCGGCCCCGTCTTCTTCCGCGTGCGCCGCGTCGGCTATCGCGGCCGGCCGCTGTTGATGCTCAAGTTCCGCAAGATGCGCGACGACGCCCGGGGCGGCCCGCTGACGCTCGATCGCGACCCCCGCCTCACCCGCGTCGGGCGCGTCCTCACGCGCGCTCGCCTCGACGAGCTGCCCCAGTTGTGGGACGTGCTGCGTGGCCGGATGAGCCTCATCGGCCCGCGGCCGGAGGATCCCGGCTTCGTCGCCCTGCACGACCGCGAGTACCACGCGATCCTCGAGGTGCGCCCGGGGATCACCGGCCTCTCCCAGATCGCCTACAAGGCTGAGTCGGAGATCGTCGATTCCGACAACGCGATCGAGGACTACGTCTCCCGGATCCTGCCCCAGAAGCTGACGCTGGATCAGCTCTACGCGCGGACCGCCTCGCTGACCCTCGACCTGCGCATCCTCTACTGGACCGTCGTGACGGTGGTGCTGCACCACCCCGTCTCGGTCAACCGCCTCAACGCGACGATGAAGCTGCGCCGCCGCCCACCCTCGCTGCCGCCGGCCCTCCCTTCCGAGCCGGAGATCCCGGAATCGGTGCTGCCCGCGGAGGCGGCGTAGCGCGCGATCAGTGCCGGCGGTGCAGGCGCAGCGCGGAGTCGATGTCAGCCTCCAGGGGCTGCATCGGCCCCTCGAGGCTGAAGGCGGCGGGCCGCAGCTCGAGCGCCTCCAGCGCCCGCTCGTACTCCTGCGTGGTCCCGATGTCGTACCACTCGGCGTCGCTGGGGAAGGCGGCCACGCGCTCCCCCGCGGCCAGCAGCTTGAGCACGAGATCGGGGAACTGGCAGGTACCGCCGGGCAGGTAGTCCAGCACCCGCGGCTCGTAGACGTAGATGCCCATGCTGACCCGGTAGTGCAGCGAGGGCTTCTCGCGATAGTCGGTGATCAGGCCCCCGTCGTTCTCGATCACTCCGAGGTCGATGTCGACGCGCTTGGCCTGAGTGGCGACCGTCAGCGCGGCGTCGTGCTCGCGGTGGTAGTTGACGAGCTCGGCGTAGTCCAGCGTGGTGAGGACGTCGCCGTTCATGGCGATGAAGGTCTCGTCGAGGCCGTCGACGGTGCCGAGCGCGCCGGCGGTGCCGAGCGGCTCGTCCTCCCAGTGCCAGCGCAGCTGCAGGTCCACGGGCAGCTTGTCCTGCTGGGAGAAGTACACGCGGATGAGCTCGCCCAGGTGCCCGACGCACACGTCGACCGACGTCACGCCGCAGGCGGCCAGCCGCCGGATGATGTGCTCCAGGATCGGTCGATCGCCGACGGGCACGAGCGGCTTGGGAAGAATCGTGGTGTATGGGCGAAGCCTCATGCCCAACCCCCCGGCGAGGATCACGGCTCTCATATCACGTATTCATCGGCTCGATAGCGCTTGGTATTGAGCCCCACCCACTCGATCGTCTGCTCAAGGCCCTCGCGCAGGCTCACCCGCGGCTCCCAGCCAAGCAGCTCCCGGGCCCGCGTCGGCTGTGACAGCAGCAACTCCACCTCGCTCTTGGCCGGCCGCACCCGGGCCTCGTCGAGCACCGGATGCAGTTGCTTGCCCATCAGCTCGCCCACCATGTCGACGATGTCGCCGACCGACACCGCGTGGCCGGTCCCGAGCTGGATGGTGCTGCCCACCGCCTCCGGGGCCGTGGCCGCGGCCACCATGCCGGCCGCCGTGTCGGCGACAAAGGTGAGGTCACGGCGCGGATGCAGCGATCCCAGCCGCAGCGTGTCCCCGGCCAGCGCCTGGCTGATGATGGTGGGGATGATCGCCCGCGCGGACTGGCGGGGGCCGTAGGTGTTGAACGGCCGCAGGACGACCACGGGGAGCTCGTAGGAGCGGTGCCAGCTGTCCATCAACTTGTCGGCGGCCAGCTTGCTCGCCGCGTAGGGGGATTGCGGCTCCAGCGGATGGGCCTCGGTGATCGGGACCTGCTGGGCGCTGCCGTACACCTCGCTGGTCGAGGTGTGCACGACTCGCTGCACGCCCTCGGCCCGGCAGGCCTGGGCGACGTTGAGGGTCCCCAGCACGTTGACCTCAAAGAAGTCGCGCGGATTGACGTAGGAGTACGGGATGGCGATCTGCGCTCCGAGATGGAGCACCACCTCCGCGCCCTTCACGGCCTGGCTGACCGACTCGATGTCGCGCAGCTCACCGAGGACGACGCGCACCTCGGCGGCGACGTCCGGAGCGATCCAGTCAAGCGTCCCGCGCTCGTTGCGGCTGTTGTAGCGGACCATCGCCGTGACCGTCGCGCCTTCGGCCACCAGTCTTTCCACGAGGTGCCCGCCGATGAACCCACCGCCCCCGGTGACGAGGACGGGGCGGCCGGACAGGGAGCTCATCGGTCGGGATCCTAGTCGGAGGCAGGGGTCAGGCCCCGACGCGCTCGCGGATCAGCCGGGTCACCTCACCCCCATCGGCCCGGCCCTTGGTCTCGCGCATCACGTAGCCGACCAGCGGCCCGATCGCCTTCATGTTGCCCTCCTTGACCTTGGCGGCCGCGTCCGGGTCTGAGGCGATGGCGGCATCGACGATGGCCACCAGGGCGTTGCCGTCGCCGTCGTCGGCGCTGATGGCGCCGAGGCCTTCGCGCTCGACGATCGCCGCCGGGTCCCCGCCCTCCTGGACCAGCTTGGTGAGGACCTCGCGGCCGGCGTCACGGCTGATCTCCTTGGCCGAGACCAATGCGGCCAGCGCCGCCAGCGCCGCCGGGGTCACCTTGCTCTGGGCCGGGTCGGCGCCCGAGCCGATGCGCTCCACCAGCTGCGGGATCCAGTTGGCCAGCTCGACCGGCGTGACCTTGCCCGCCGCCTGCGCCAGCGCCAGCTCGTAGTAGTCGGCCAGCTCACGACGGAAGGCCAGGTCGCGCGCCATCCCGGAGGCCAGTCCCAGCTCGCGCTCAAAGCGCGCCATACGCTCGGCGGGCAGCTCGGGGACGGCCGCCTGCGCGGACGCGCGCATCTCGTCGGTGACCAGCAGCGGCACGAGGTCAGGCTCGGGGAAGTAGCGGTAGTCGTGCGCCTCCTCCTTGGAGCGCAGCGAGGTGAGCCGATCGGTGGCCGGGTCGAAGTGCAGCGTCTCCTGGGTCACGCTCCCGCCGGACTCCACGAGCTGGGTCTGGCGCTCGATCTCGGCGCGGATCCCGCGCTCGAGGAAGCGGAACGAGTTCATGTTCTTGAGCTCGGCCTTGGTGCCAAGCTCGCTTGACCCGACCGGGCGGATCGACACGTTGGCGTCGCAGCGCAGCGACCCCTCGTCCATGTTGACGTCGGAGACCCCCAGCTGGCGCAGCGTCGTGCGCAGCAGGATGAGCCACTCATGCGCCTGCTCCGGGGAGGACAGGTCGGGCTCGGTGACGATCTCCACCAGCGGCGTGCCGCAGCGATTGAAATCCACCACGCTGCGGTCAGAGCCATGGATGCGCCCGCTCTCGCCGACGTGGATCAGCTTGGCGGCGTCCTCCTCGAGGTGGACGCGGTGGATGCGCACGCCCGCGAGGTCGCCGCCCCGGCAGATGGGCTCGTCGTACTGCGAGATCTGGTAGGCCTTGGGCGAGTCGGGATAGAAGTAGTTCTTGCGGTGGAAGATCGACCGTGGAGCGATGTCGGAGCCCAGCGCCAGCCCGATCATCACCGCGAAGTCCACCGCGCGCGCGTTGACCACGGGCAGAGCGCCCGGCAGGCCCAGGCACACCGGGCAGCAATGGATGTTGGGGGGGTCTCCGAAGGAGAGCTCGCACCCGCAGAACATCTTGGTCCGCGTCTTGAGCTGCACGTGGATTTCCAGCCCGATCACGGGCTCGAAGGTCGTCATGCCCATGCCCCCGTCCCGTCGAAGCCGATCGCCTGCTCCAGGGCATAGGCGGCATCGATCAGCCGGCTCTCCGACAGCGCCGGCCCGGCCAGCTGGAAGCCCACCGGCAGGCCATCGCTGAGGCCGGAGGGGATCGAGATCCCGGGGATGCCGGCCAGCGACATCGGAACGGTGCAGAAGTCGTTGAGGTACATGGCCAGCGGGTCGGCGGTCTTGGCCCCCAGCTCGAACGCCGTCCACGGGCTCGTCGGCGTGACCACGAAATCGAACTCGCCGAACACCGTCCGGAAGTCCTCTGAGATCTTGGTCCGCACCTTCAGCGCGGTGCCGTAATAGGCGTCGTAGTAACCGCTGGAGAGCGCGTAGGTGCCGAGCATGATGCGCCGCTTGACCTCCGGGCCGAAGCCGGTCGCGCGGGTGCGGCTGTACATGGTGTCCAGGTCGGCGTCGCCGGCCACGCGCAGCCCGTAGCGCACACCGTCGTAGCGGGCCAGGTTGGCCGACGCCTCGGCCGGGGCGATGATGTAGTAGGCCGACAGCGCGTGGGGCGCATGCGGCAGGTGGCAGGTGTCGACCGTGGCGCCGAGGCTTTCGGCGAGCCTCAGCGTGGCCTCGAAGTTCTCGCGCACGCCGGCCTCGATCCCCGCGTCCTCCCCGGCGCCGCCCAGCAGCTCCTCGGGCACGCCGAGACGGATCCCCTTGAGGTCCTGAGCGGTGGGCATGCGGATCGGCTCGGGCATCGCCACCGAGGTCGAGTCCCTGGGGTCGTGGCCGACCATGTGGGAGAGCAGCAGCGCGCCGTCGGTCACGTTGCGGGTGAAGGGGCCCGCCTGGTCCAGCGAGGACGCGAAGGCGATCATCCCCCACCGCGAGCAGGCGCCGTAGGTGGGCTTGATCCCCACGATCCCACACAGCGCGGCCGGCTGGCGGATCGAGCCCCCCGTGTCGGTGCCGAACGCCCACGGCGTCAGGCCGGCCGCCACCGCCGCGGCGCTGCCGCCCGAGGAGCCGCCGGGCACGCGCGTGCGGTCCCACGGGTTGAGCACCGGCCCGAACGCGGAGTTCTCGTTGGATGAGCCCATCGCGAACTCGTCCTGGTTGGTCTTGCCCAGCAGCGTGGCGCCGGCCCCGGTGGCGTTGGCGACGACCGTCGCGGTGTAGGGCGGCCGGTAGCCCTCGAGGATCCTGCTCCCCGCCTGGCTGGGGACGCCCTCGGTGCAGAACAGGTCCTTGACCGCCAGTGGTACGCCGGCCAGCGGGGCCTCGGGGTCGGCGTCGGGCGCCTCGTCGGCAACCCACGTGAAGGCGTTGAGGTCGTCGGCCTCCGCGCGGGCCCGGTAGGCCTCAAACAGCTCCGCCGCGTCGATTTCCCGCGCGCGCAGCTTGGCGGCCGCCTCGGCCGCGGTCAGTTCGATGAGCTCGCTCACGGCTGGCTCCGCCGCGGGCGCTGCCATGTGCCGGCGGCGCGCATCAGTCGTCACCGGGGCCGGGACTGGGAACGCCGAAGCCGCCGTCGACGGGCTCGGGGGCCGCGGCCAGGATCACGTCGCGGTCCAGGCACGGCTGCGGCTCGTCGGCGCGCATGACACCGGCGAGATCGACGGCGTGCGAGGTCGGCGGGACGCCGTCGAGGTTGAGCTCGCGGATGCGGTCGACATGGTCAAGCACCTTGGAGAGCTCCTCGCCCATCCGCTCGACCTCCGTCTCGTCAAGCTCCAGCTTGGCCAGCTTGGCCACATGAAGTACCTGCGCGCGCTCGAGGGTCACCATCCCGATTTTAGGGCGACCTCCCGGCGTACGTCCGTTCAGGGTGAGCTGCCGGCTCCGCTGAGGTTGATCGTCTCGACGGGACGCTCGGGGTTGGGCGGAGTCGCATCCCATCCCTGCTCCTGGCGCAGCGACATGAACGCCCCGGCGGTGACCCCGGCGCACGCCACCAGCCCGATGAAGCCGCCCGCCAGCGGGGTGCCCGCTCCGGTGAGCAGGCGGATGAGCAGGACGATGGTGACGATGGCGGACACCGTCATCACCACCATGGCCAGCGCCACCGGCAGCGCCGGTGCCGACCGCGTCGCCTGCAGGTAGCCCAGCAACAGGCCCAGGCCCGCGATGACGACGATCGGCCAGCGCAGTGCCGGCAGGCTCGTCCAGCCGTTGGCATGCGTGTCACCGCCTCCCGTGACGCTCAACGAGAGCCACGGCACAGCGAACACCACCACCACGAGCACCGCTGCGCTGAGCGTGGCGATGATCTCGCCGCGGCGAAGGCGTGACACGCGCACCACCTCGCCGCGGCGACCCGTCTGTGACTGGACCTACCGGCCGACGTGGATGTTGCCGACGACCGACGCGCCGCTGCGCGTCTGGAAGGCGACCCACACCAGTCCGGCGGTGAGGACGACCGCGGCGTAGAAGCCGAAGCCGAAGTCCGAGAAATGGATGTTGAAGACGAACTTCAGCGCCACGAACAGCGCCGTCACGCACGCCAGGACAAAGCGCGTCTGGGTCCGGCTTCCGCCGATGTTGGGCAGTGCCGTGCCGGGGGACAGCCGTTCCACGCCCAGATCGACGATGAGCAGCACCGCCGACAGAACGGCAAGGATGCCGAGCGCGCCGTCCGGGGCGTCGGTTGCCGTCAATGTGGCCGATGCCGAGACCGGCCCGACGCTGAAGCTGATGCTGAACCAGGGCAGGAACAGCAGGTCGATGATCAGCAGTAACGCCAATCCCGCCAGGATCCAGTCATCCCGGGATACCGAGTCGAATTTCACGAAGCCCCTCCTATTGGTTGGTCACCGATCGTGATGATGCGAACAAAGTGTTCGCCACGTACTGACGCCCTCCTGCGCACCTCCTTCCCGGAGGTCACCAAAAGACTACAGCCCGGATCAATGGCCGTCAGCTCTGTGACGCAATCGGCGCAGGCGCCCGCCGAGGGCCTGGCCGAGCGCTACTCGGGCTCCGAGCGACGGGTCGGCAGGTGCGGGCGCCGGCGCCGGTGTGACGGGGTGGCGCCCGCGGCGCGCACGCGGGCGCGCTGCTCCCGGATCGCCTCGTAGCCGCCCCACGCGATCCCCAGGGAGCAGAGCAGGCCCAGGAAGGCGCCGAGCTTCTGGTCGATGACCCGGGTCGGCGCGGGCAGGACGATCAGCACCCGGTACACGAGCAGCACGGCGCTGAGCGCGCCGAGGGCCGCGACGATCAGGCTGGTGTCGGTCTTGTTGCCGTGCCGGCGCTGGGAGGCGTGCAGGACCACCGCGCCCACCGAGGCCACGATCGTCGCCAGCAGGACCCACCGGGTCACGGTGAGCCCGTGCCAGGCGTTCTCCGACGTGGACACCGCGGGGCGCACCGCGGAGGGGTCGGGCACTCCGGCGACGCCATACCACTCCGTGGCGAACATGATCACCAGGAGGGCCAGAGCGCTGCTGGCGCTGACCAGCGCACCCACCCGGATACGTGGCGCCCGCGACGGCGCCGGCGGGCTGCCGGTGGGCTCCGCGCCGGTGGAGGGGGACTGCTCGTCCTGCGCCGCCGTCGCCATCACCGCTCCACGGTATTGGATCGGCGGTGACCGGCGGGCATCTCAGCGCTTGGAGATCGGCGCCAGGTCGGCGACAAGCTTGCGCTCGGTTCCGCTCTGGCTGAAGCGGATCACGACGATGCCTCCGGGCTCCAGCCCGGTCACCACACCCTCCCCGAACGCCGCGTGGACCACGTCGTCGCCCATCCTGAACGCCGGTGGCGGCGGCTCATCGCGGCTGGGCAGGCCCCGACCCGATCCGCCTGACGAGGGCGAGTCCCATGAGGTCACGCGCGCGCGGATGCCACCGAAGGCCCGCGGGGCCTGCACCTCGCGGTCGGTGAGGTCGGCGGGGATCTCGGAGATGAAGCGGCTGGGGGCGCCGAAGTTCCGCGCGCCGAACACCGTGCGCGTGCGCGCGGAGGTCAGGTACAGGTCGCGCTCGGCCCGCGTGATGCCCACGTAACAGAGCCGGCGCTCCTCCTCCAGCCCGCCTTCGTCGAGCGCGCGGCTGTGGGGGAATACTCCCTCCTCGCAGCCGATCATGAACACGATCGGGTACTCGAGGCCCTTGGCGTTGTGCAGGGTCATGAGGGTGACCAGGCCCTCGTCGTCCTCACGGGTGTCGGCGTCAGCCACCAGCGCGATGCCCTGCAGAAACTCCTCCAGCGACGGCTCCTCGGTGCTGGTGTCGTATTCGACCGCGACGTTGACGAGCTCCTCCAGGTTCTCGATCCGTCCCTGGGCCTCGATGGTGCGCTCGTTCTCCAGGGCTTCGAGGTAGCCGGTCTCTGAGAGCAGCTCCTTGAGCAGGACGGCGATCTCCGGGTGTGACGGGTCCGAGGCGCGCTCGGCCAGCACCTCCATCGTGCCCATGAAGCGACGCAGGGACTTGATCGCGGCGGCGCCGAGTCCCGGGACCTCCTCGGGCGCGGCGGCCAGCTCCCACACCGTCTCACCTGTGGTGTTGGCGTGCGACAGCAGCCGCGACACCGTGGTGTTGCCGATCCCCCGCCGCGGCGAGTTGACGATCCGCGTGAACGCCCCGACATCCTGCGGGTTGACCAGGATGGTCAGGTAGGCGATGGCATCCTTGATCTCCGCCCGGTCATAGAACTTGGTACCGCCGATCACCTGATAGGCGATCTCCGCCCGGACCAGCGTGTCCTCCAGCACCCGCGACTGCGAGTTGGTCCGGTAGAAGACCGCGACCTCCGCCCGCGAGGTCCCCTCGTCCACCATCCGCTGGATCTCCCCCGTCACGTAGCGCGCCTCGGCGTGCTCATCGTCGAGCTCGCGCACCTTGATCGGATCGCCCTGCCCCAGATCTGACCACAGCGACTTGGGCTTCTGCCCCCGGTTGTTGCGGATCACCGCGTTGGCCGCATCCAGGATCGTCTGCGTCGACCGGTAGTTCTGCTCCAGCTTGACCACGTGGGCGTCGGGATACGCATCTTCGAACTCGAGGATGTTGGTGATGTCGGCGCCCCTGAACCCGTAGATCGACTGGGCATCGTCGCCCACCACCATCAGGTTGCGGTGCCCGCCGGCGAGGAGCTGGAGCCAGCGGTACTGGGCGTGGTTGGTGTCCTGGTACTCGTCGACGAGGACGTGGCGGAAGCTGGTGACGTAGCGCTCGCGGACCTCGGGGAAGAGCTCGAGGACGTTGACCGCCCGGACGAGGAGATCGTCGAAGTCCATGGCGTTCATGCGGTGCAGCTCGCGCTCGTAGGAGCGGTAGACGTCGGCGACGGTCTGCTCGAAGAAGGAGCCGACCATCTGGGCGTAGCTGTCGGAGTCGCGCAGCTTGTTCTTGGCATCGGAGATCTGAGCGTGGACCGAGCCGGGGGTGAAGCGCTTGGGGTCGATGCCGAGGTCGTCGAGGCAGCGCTTGATGAGCCGCCGCGAGTCCGCGGTGTCATAGATCGTGAACTGGCGGGTGTAGCCCAGCCGGGCGGCCTCGGCGCGGAGCATGCGCGCACACGCGGCGTGGAAGGTCATCACCCACATGGCGCGGACGCGCGCACCCACCAGCAGCTCGGCGCGGTCGCGCATCTCCCCCGCCGCCTTGTTGGTGAAGGTGATGGCCAGGATCTCATTGGGTTTGGCGGCATCGGTGGCCACCAGATAGGCGATCCGGTGGGTGAGCACGCGAGTCTTGTCAGAGCCGGCTCCGGCCAGGATCAGCTGCGGCCCCTCGCCGTAGGTGACGGCCTCCCGCTGGGGCTCGTTCAGGCCACTGAGCAGGGCCTCCAATTCGGTGGTGAGCTCGGTCATAACGTCGCTCGAATTGACGTTAGCGCCAGCCCCGGCGGGGCCTGCGGGCCGGGCGACGCCTGGCCGCGAAAGCTAGGGAGCCGAGATCCCGAGCGCGGACAGGAAGCCGGTCACGTTCCCGGCGATCGCGCCGTAGTTGTGCCCGGCGCATTCGTAGGCGCTGAGCTTCTGCGTCTTCTGGGCCACCAGCTTGAGGGTGACGCTCAGGCCGCCTGTGCATCCGGGGCTGTTAATCGGGTGACGCGCGGCGATGTGGTTCGCCCTCAGCGCCCTTTTTACCTTCGCCACCTTGGCGCGCGTCGTGTACCGATACACGTGGGCCCGTCCGTCGGGCGGCGGAAGCGAACCGTTCTGCACCGTGACGGTGGCCGAGCGCAGGTGGGTCGGCACCGTCGCCTGGGCGACGGCTACGACGGTCGTCACCGCGGCCACGACGGCCAACGCGAAGGCTCCACAGCGGACCCGGAACACGCGCGACATCCTACAGCTCCGCGCCGCGGTCATTCCGTGCTCAACCGGCCGGCGTGGCGGGCGCCGCGCCATTGGCGCAAGTTCCTTCTCCGCCCCGCGTTACAGGCCGCACCAGGCAAAGAACCGAGTCTCGGGGCAATGGCTGCCTCGGGCGGCGGGCGACGGGGAGAACCTCATGATCGATCGAAGGCAACGTCATTGCATCTGGCGGACACAGCTGGGTGCGGTGATGGGCACGCTGCTGGCGATGCTGTGCGTGCCGACGGCCGTGCTGGCCGCGAACGTCCACACGGCGGCGGTCAGGTGGCCGGCCGTCACGCTCCGGACGTTGTCGGGGCGGGCCGATCTGGTCAGCGGCGGCTCCTCCTTGATCCAGATCAAGCTGTCGCGCCCGGCCAAGCTCAAGCGACTGAAGGTCACGCTCGGGCATCAGAACGTCAGCGCTGACTTCGCGCGACGCCGCGACGGGCAGATCGAAGGTCTCGTCAGCGGGCTCAGACTCGGTCGCAACACTCTCAAGGCGGTCTTCCCCGACGGGTCGGGCGCGAAGCTGACCCTGGTCAACCATCCCAACGGCGGCCCGCTGTTCTCCGGCCCACAACTGCAGCCCTGGAAGTGCCAGGTCGGCGCTGTCGACGCCCAGTGCGATCAGGCACCCACCTACACGTACGAGTACTGGTCAAAGGACAAGAACGCGTTCGAAGCCTATGACCCGGCCAACCCCCCGTCCGACGTGGCGAATACCACCACCGCGAGCGGAGTCACCCTGCCCTTCATCATCCGGATCGACCGGCTACCAGGACCGCAACCAGTACAAGATCGCGACGCTCTATCAGCCGGGCAAGCCGTGGTCCTGGACTGACCCGCAGCGACAGTGGAACCACAAGCTGCTGCTCCTCCATGGCGCGAGCTGCGGGGCCAGCTACGGCACGTGGGGTGCCCCCGACGTCACCAACGCCTCGCTCTCGGAGGAGGGCGTGCAGCTCAGCGGCGACGTCGCGTCGCACGCGCTCGGCCTCGGCTACATGACCGCCTCCACCGCGCTGGACAACTCCGGCTACGACTGCAACGTCGCGGTCCAGGCGGAGTCGCTGGTCATGGCCAAGGAACACATCGTCAAGACCTACGGGACGCTCCGGTACACGATCGGGGAGGGCTGCTCAGGCGGCTCGCTGGCGATCTACTGGGTCGCCAACGCCTACCCCGGGATCTATCAGGGGATCCTTCCGACCTGCTCATTCCCCGACGCGATGACCTCCGCGACCCAGGTGGCCGACTACGCGCTGCTCGAGCACTACTGGCTGCAGCTGCAGACCAACAGCGCGACGCGCGGCGTCGTGTGGTCCCCGACCCAGTTCGCGTCGGTGGAGGGCAACGCGCTTCCGGTCGACGCGGCGCTCAGCGTGGGCTGCCTGGACCCCAACCCGCCCTACACGTCACAGAGCTGTCCCACCGGCTACTTCTACGGCGCCGTTCCCTACTTCCCGTGCCCGAACCTGTCGACTGCCGACGAGTACAACCCGCAGACCAATCCCGCCGGCGACCGCTGCTCGATCTTTGACCTGAACAAGAACCTGCTCGGGCTCCGTCAGCCATCCGTGTGGTCCGCGAACGAAAAGGCGATCGGCCACGGGTTCACCGGGCTGCCGATCGACAACGTCGGCGTCGAGTACGGGCTGGACGCCCTGGAGAAGGCGGAGATCACGCCGGCTCAGTTCGCCGATCTGAACGCCTACATCGGCGGCGCCGACCAGGACCTCGACCCGGTTCCCAATCGGATGGTCGCCGACCAGCCGGCGCTGGCCAACGCCTATCGCACCGGCCTCATCAACGAGACCAACAACCTCAACCAGACCGCGATCATCGATTGCCGCGGACCGGACCCGGGCGCGGCACATGATGCCTACCGCGCCTTCGCGGTGCGCGCGCGGCTTGATCGTGAGCACGGCGGTCACGGCAACCAATTGATCTGGGAGGGCCCCGCCCCGATCATCGCCGACCAGCAGTGCGAGATCAACGCGTTCGATGCCATGAACCGTTGGCTGACGGCGATCGGCAACGACCACTCCAGCGCCTCCACCGCCGCCAAGGTCGTCAACGACAAGCCGTCCGATCTCACCGATCGCTGTTACGACGGGCGTGGCGACCTGCTGTTCAACAGCCTGTGCGGCCAGACCGTCGTCCCCGTGTACGGCACGGCGCGGATGGTCGCGGGCCAGCCGATCACCACCGACAGCAACAAGTGCCAGCTGGAGCCGCTGACACGCTCGGACATCGCCTGGACGATCGGCGGCGTGACGATGCCGGTGCCGTTCACCGACGCCGAGTGGGCCGAGCTGGAGAAAGCGTTCCCGACGGGCGTCTGCGACTTCGCCAAGCCCGGCGTCAGCCAGCAGCCGACCATCCCGTGGCAGACCTACCAGAAGGCCAACGGCGAGGTGATCTACGGCGGCAGGCCAATGGGCGCGCCTCCCAGCTCGGAACCGCTCGCGCCGCGGTGATCAGACACACGTGTCGGTGATCAGGCGCTCCGACAGGTCCCAGAGACGGGCGGCGTTGTCGGGGTCCAGCGCGTAGGGCGCGACCCCGCTCGCCGCGTCGGCTGAGAAGTCGACGGGGAGCAACTGCGCCTGGTTGCAGTCCTCGAAGTAGCGGCCGCCCACGCCATCGAGCTGATGCGACGTGGCGACGAGCACCGACGTCGCGGCGCCCTGGTCGGGGGTCTTGAAGCCGTGCGCGCCGGACCGCTCCTGGCGCTCGCGGACCTGCGCCCACACTCGGTCGAGCACGTCGGGGGCCATGTGCCGGCTGAGGTTGGTCTCAAAGATCGCGCCCGGATGCACCGCGTTGGCGGTGATGCCATCGGCGGACCATCGCCGATGGGCTTCGACCGCGAAGAGGACGTTGGCCGTCTTTGACTGACCGTAGGCCAGCCACGGGTCATAGGGCCGTTGGTTGAAGTGCAGATCGTCGAAGACGACCGGCGAGCGCAGGTGACCGCGGGAGCTCAGCGACACGATCCGTGCCTCGCCGTCGCCGTCCGCACCCGCCGCCAGTGCGTCGTGGAGCCCGGTGGTGAGGGCGAAGTGCCCAAGGTGGTTCGTGGCAAACTGAACCTCCCAGCCCCGGTCGGTCAGCTCACGTGTCGGCAGGGCCATCACGCCGGCGTTGTTGACCAGCACATGCAGCGGCCCGGCCCACCCGGCGACGAACGCGCGCACGGAGTCAAGGTCGGCGAGGTCGAGGGTCTCGACGCGGACGGCCTGGTTGCCCGTCGTGCCACGGATATCGGCAGCCGTCCGCTCGCCGGCCGCGGCGTCGCGGACGGCGAGTGTCACCTCCGCGCCTGTGGCGGCGAGCGCCCGCGCGGTCTCGATGCCGATGCCCGATGATCCGCCGGTCACGATCGCGCGCCGGCCGGAGAGATCGACGCCCTTGGCGACGTCCCAGATCGAGGACTCGGCGCCGAAGCCTGTGTGAATCATGGTGTTCTCAGTCATACCGGCAGTGTGGGATCGATCGGCGGCGCGCACCAGAGATCTCCTCATCCTGGTAGTGACACCCCCAGGCTGACCGGGTTCGGGCGGCGTATCGTTCGGAGCGTCATGCCGGTGAACAACGTGATCGGCGAGTACCTGCGGGCACGCCGTGAACTCGTGCATCCCGAGGTCGTCGGCCTTCGCGACCTCGGCCGACGGCGCACTCCGGGGCTGCGCCGCGAAGAGGTGGCAATGCTCGCCGGCGTCAGCGCCGACTATTACATCCGGCTCGAGCAGGGCCGTGACCAGCATCCCTCGGCGCAGGTGCTCGACGCCCTCGCGCGCGCCCTGCAACTGGACGAGGACGCCACCGCTCATCTGCACGGTCTTGCTCAGCCCCCCACCCAGCGACGGCGCCGGCGCCGTCGGCCGGAGCGCGCTCCGGCCGTGGTCACAGGGCTGATCATGTCGTGGCCAACCACTCCGGCGTACATCTTCGGCCGCTACCTGGACGTGCTCGCGGCCAATCCCCTGGCGACCGCTCTCGCCCCGTGGTTCACCGTCGGCGAGAACCTGGTCAAGGGCGCGTTCCTCGATCCGCGCCGGCGCGAGCTGAGGCCTGACTGGGAGCGATCACTCCCGGGCACGGTCGCTGCCCTGCGTGCCAACGTCGGCCCGGACATCGACGATCCCCGCCTGGCGACACTGGTGGGCGAGCTCTCCCTGCGCAGCGAGGAGTTCCGGCAATTGTGGGCGCGCCACGACGCCAAGCCCAAGACCAGCGGCACGTCGGTGATGAACCACCCGCAGGTCGGCCGGCTCGAGTTGTCCTACACCAAGCTTCCGATCCCCGACACCGACCACCAGACCCTCGCGATCTACCACGCGGCGCCGGGCAGCCCCAGCGAGCGGGCACTCGCCCTGCTGGCCACGACCACCGTCCCCGAACGCGAACCCGCGCGAGCGATCAAGGACTGATCAGGCGAGACCAGAGCACCGCCCCACGCCAGAGTGCGGGAGCCCGCGGCGTCATGGTCCGCGTCACTGCGCGTAGATCAACGCGCAGAGGTATTTCACCCGCCTGTCTGGTTCGACTCTGCGTCCGGCATCGATCAGCGACTCGGCGGGTGGACCGAGGTGCCGGATGGCAGTGGTCACAGCGGGGTCTGGGTCGGCGAATGCTGCCGAGACGAACTCGCCGTGTGCCGCGCGCTCGGCGGCAAGGGCTTGGGCGATGCCGGCGGCTGCGAGCATCTCACGCTGCCGTGCTGCGCGTGCGAAGGCCCGGACGAGAGACACCACGATCACGTCGATCGCCGACAGGTCGCCGGCCTCTTCCGCACGAGTGAGGGCGCGTCCATGGCGATCGAGCGCTTCGGCGTGATCGCCACCCAGGCTGTCCAGCGCTGCTTGGATGAGGTCGGTGTCACGGATGGAGGAAGGCACCGGGCCGGCGATCGCGTCGGATTCGAGCATCACCCTCTCCGCGTCGGCGGGGCGGCCACTTTCGAGCAGCGTGTCGGCTTTGACGACGAGGACGCTGGCTTCGGCGAGGGGGCTCATCTCGCGCGCCAGCTCCCTGGATTGGTCGAGCCAGCTGACCGCATCGTCATACCGCTCCTGCCAGGTGAGCGCAATCCCGATGTTGTAGGCGCACAGGCATTGCGCGTGCAGGTCACCAAGCGTCGGGAAGAGGGCGATCAGCCCCTCGGTGATGTCGTGGCTCTTCGATAGATCCGAACGACTCATCGCGGCGTGCTGACGAGCCAGGTCGAGTACGCGAGGGTCCTGGCCAGGGTCGGCGAGCACCCGAACGAGGATGTCGTGGGCCTCCTGGCTGGCACCGGCGCGACGGGCGAGCGAGTAACGGCCCAGCGCGATCTCGCGCGCGAGCTCGCGGTCGTGGTCCCACGCCCAGGCCAGAGCGGACTGCGTCTCGGCGGCCAGCCCATGGGCCCGCTCGACCTGGCGGGAGTCCTCGAACTCGAAAATGCGCAATGGCCACACGAGGTCGCGCTGCCACACCGCGTGCCTGCGCTGCCACGCGGCTGTCCGATCGGCGTTGAGAAGCCGCGAAGCCTCTTGACGCACCGCCTCGGGAAATCCCAAGCGCGCGGTCCCGTCACCCGTTTCGACGCGGCGCAGCAGGGCGCCATCAACCAGCGTCGCCGCCGCTGACACCACGTCGAGCCCATCCTCGGCCACCACGGCTTCGATGTCTTGAAGCGTGACCGGCCCAGCGAATACTCCAAGCCGTCCGAACAGCTCGCGCGCATCGGCATCAAGCAGGTCCAGTGTCCAGCCGAGCGCGGCGGTCAGTGACTGTTGCCGGTCCGGACGGGTGCGATCGTGGAGAACCGTCGACGATTTCCGCAGCCGCGCGACGAGCTCCCCGACGCCGAACAGGCCCAGCCGGCTGCCCGCCAACTCGATTGCCAGCGGCAGCCCATCGAGTAATTCGACCAGCTCGACGGCGGCAGGGTCGCTGGTGAGGGGGATATCGAGCCGCTCGGCCGTCCGAGTCAGCAGAGCGATCGCCTCGGTCTCGGCAAGCCGGTCCAGATGAACCCGCCGCTCGCTTGGGCACGCCAGCGGCAACTGCGAGGTCGCGCACACGTGCAGCTCCGGCAGCCGCGCCAGCAGCGATTCGACCAGGTCGCCGGCGCCGGCGATCTGTTCCACGTTGTCCAGCACGAGCAACACCGAGCCACGAGATCTGAGATCGTCGATGACCGCTCCTTCAGTGGACGTGCCTGCGTCGATCCGGCAATCGCGGGCAATCGCCGACAGCAGCCCGTCACCGTCACGTTCGCGGCTCGCGTCCGTCCACCACACGCCGCCTGCGTACTGCTCGAACACACCATGGGCGGCAGCAAGCGCGACGCTCGTCTTGCCGACACCACCGCGTCCCACCACGGTGACCAGACGATGATCGTCCTGGCTGAGCGCGTGGCGTAACCGCTCCAGCTCAGCCTCCCGACCGACCAGACGCACCGTGGCCGCGGGCAGGTTCCCGGCGCGGAGCTCCAGCGTCCGCGGTGGCGGAAAGGCCGCCGCGCCGCGACCGTCGATCACCGCGCAGTACAGCGCGATCGGAGCCGGGAAGTCTTTCAAGCGGTGCGCCCCGAGCGGCTGGTTCGGAATCACCTGACGCAGCAGCTCCGCGGCCACCCCGGTCATCAGCAGTTGGCCGCCGTGAGCCGCCGCTGCGACCCGCGCCGCCCGGTGGATCTCCAGACCCACATAGCCGTATGGCTGGCGCTCGACCTGCCCGACATGCAAGCCCATCCGCACCCTCAGCTCGCCCACACCCGCGGGCCAGCTGTGGGCACGCAGCGCGCGCTGGATCTCAACCGCGGTCCGTCCCGCCGCCAACACGTCGCCGAAGGTGACAAATACCCCATCCCCCGGCGCCCCATCGACCCACCCGCCCCCGCGGGCCACCGACGAGCTGACCACTTCGTGGAAGTCCCCCAACACCGAAGCCCACCCCTCCCCCAGCGCCCGTGCCAGCGACGTCGAGCCCTCGACATCGGCAAACAGCATCGCGACCAGGCCACTCGGCGGGCCAGGCTCGACGGCCTTCACACCATCGCCAGCTTTCGTTCGCCCCACGACAGCGGAATTCTCTCAGCCGCGTGCTCCACCGACCTTCAGCGGTCGGCTCTCACCAGGCGCCGCCGTGACATCGTGGGGTGTCGACGGACCGATCCGAGCGACGATGCGCCAGTTCTCACCCCCACATCTCGCGGCGCTCGCCGTCCTGGTGACCGCGGTCGGCGGATCGGTGTGGGCCGGCCGGCGCCACCCTGGGCCGTGGAGGCGATGGTTCATGGGTGCACTGGCGCTGGCCATCGCGGTCGCGTGGGCCGGTGAGTACGTGGTCGATGTGATCCGCGGCACATGGTCGGTCCGCTACACGTTGCCGCTGCAGCTCACCGACGCCATCTCACTGACCGCGATCGCCGCGTTGTGGACGCGCCGACCGCTGCTGGTGGAGCTGACCTACTTCTGGGCCTGCACGGCCGCGCTGCAGGCCGTCCTCACCCCCGACCTCGCGCAGAACTTCCCCGACCCCCTGTACTTCACCTATTTCGGCTACCACATCGGCGCCATCGTCGCGGGAACCTTCCTCGTCTACGCGCTCGGGATCTATCCGCGCGCAGGGGCCGTCGCTCGCGTGTTCGCCGCGACCCTCGGATGGGCAGCACTGGCGGGAACCGCCGACGTCATCACCGGCGGCAACTACATGTACCTGGCCTGGAAACCCACCCACGCGTCACTGCTCCGGGTCATGGGGCCATGGCCGTGGTACATCGGCACCGGCGCCGGGGTGGCGCTCGCCCTGATGCTCATCGTCGGACTGGTGACCAACGCGCTGCGCGGCCAGGAGCGCGGTGCGGCCCGACCTCTGGGTGTCGGAGGATGACCCCGCCGTTCGGGCCGGCGGCTAGGTTGTGTGGATGCGCGCCTTCGCCTGTCCCGACTGCCGGCGGCTGGTCATCTTCGAGAGCCTTGAGTGCCTGCACTCCGACACGCCGCTTGCCTTCGACTGGGATGCGCGAGAGATCGTCGCGCTGCGCGAGGGCCGCGCATGCGCCAACCGCGAGCTGATCGGCTGCAACGGCCTCGCGGGTCCGACCGGCCTGTGCGGCAGTTGCGCGCTGACGCGCACCCGTCCCCGAGATGCAGACCATGGGCGCGAGCGGTTCGCGAAGGCCGAGGAGGCAAAACGGCGGTTGCTGTTCGAGCTCCTCGAGCTCGGCTTACCCGTCAGCGGATACCTCGAGGGCGAGGGCGGAGTGGCGTTTGACATGCTCAACAGCGAGCGCGAGCCGGTGACCACGGGCCACCGCGACGGTGTCATCACGCTCGATCTCGCCGAGGCCGACGACGCGCATCGCGAGAAGATCCGTGCCGAGATGGGCGAGCCGTACCGCACGCTGCTCGGTCACCTGCGCCACGAAATCGGCCACTACTACGAGCCGATCCTCTGCCCCGAGGGCTCTCCGGAGCGCGAGCGCTACCGCGGCCTGTTCGGCGACGAACGCGCCGACTACCAGGAGGCGATGGATGGTCACTACCAGCGTGGCGCTCCGCCGGACTGGCCAGAGCGGTTCGTGTCGGCCTACGCCACCATGCACCCATTCGAAGACTGGGCGGAGACCTTCGCGCACTACCTGCACATCCGCGACGCGGTGCAGACCGCGATCGCGTACGGGGTCACCGTCACAGGTCCGTCGATACCCACCAGTGAGCCCGCCCCGCTGTACTCCTTTCCGTCCGCGGCCGCGGACGGAATCCAGGGTCTGCTCGATGCCTGGCTGCCGATGACCTATGCGCTCAACGCCCTGAACCGCAGCCTGGGCGCGGGAGATCTCTACCCCTTCGTCCTGGCACCAGCCGTGATCGAGAAGCTCGGCTTCACGCACCAACTCATCACCCCACGGGCGCGCTGACGCCCGCAACCGGAATGGCGAGGGATTCGAGGCCCATGGATGAGCTCCGTCAGGCCTGTGCCGAGGTCGCCGCGCGGGCGCGCAGCGTGGCGGTGGTGACCGAGGCGATCACGGCCTACGCGGCCACGCTCCCCCACCTCCCCCATCCCGGGCCGGACGCTCCTCCGGCCAACGCCGCTGAGCGCGAGGCCCGGGCGGCCTACTGGCTGACCATGGACGCCATCAACTTCGGGTCGGGCTGGTTTCCGACGTTGCGCAAGCGCGACGGCCTGTCGGGATCCAACACCATTGCGGCGGCCCTCCGTGACCGGTTCGAGGGCCACGGCTGCTGGACCCCCATCGAGCTCACCCGACTCGAGGCCGCCACCCTGGCCCCCATCCTCGGGCAGGATCCGGACCACGAGCTCATGGCGCTCTACGCCACCTCCCTGCGCGACCTCGGCGAGCACGTGGCGACCCAGGACGACGGGAGCTTCGTCGCCGTCGCCGACGCGGCGGGCGGCTCAGCGGTCACGCTGGCCTGCCACCTCGGCGGCTGGCGAAGCTTCGCCGACACCTCGCAACACGACGATGTCGAGGTCCCCTTCCTCAAGCGCGCCCAGATCGCTGCCGCCGACCTGCACCGGGCCGGCGTGGCCCACTTCGCCGACCTCGACGACCTGACGATGTTCGCCGACAACCTCGTCCCCCACGTCCTGCGCCTTGATGGTGTCCTGCGCTTTGAGCCCGAGCTCGTCACCCGCATCGACCGCGAGGAGCTCATCGTGCACGGCTCACCCGAGGAGGTCGAGATCCGCGCCTGCGCGTTGCACGCGGTCGAGCTGTTGGTGGCCGCCTCACCGCCGGCCGCGAAGCTCAACGCCGCGGCGATCGACCAGCTGCTGTGGCACCGCGGTCAGGAGCCTCGCTACAAGGCCGCGCCGCGCCACCGCTCACGCTGCACCGCCTACTGATCCACCGGCCACCAGCCGCTCGAGCACCACAGCGACCCCGCACTCGTCGTTGGAGGCCGTGACCTCGTCCGCGATTGCGATCACGTCGGGGTGGGCGTTGGCGACCGCGACACTGCGACCCGCCCACTCGAGCATGGCCAGGTCATTGGGCATGTCGCCGAAGGCGAGCACCTCGGAGGGCGTCACCCCGTGACGCTCGCACAGCAGGGCGAGGCCCGAGGCCTTGCTCACGCCGGCGGCCCCGATCTCAAGCAGGGTGTCGACCTTGCTGGAGTGGCTGAGCTCGGCCAGGTCGGACACCAGCTCCCGCGCGTGGGCCACCAGCTCATCGCCGGTCAGCGACGGATGGCGGACCATCAGCTGCAGTGGCGCCACTGCCAGCAGGGCGTCGAGCTCATCGATCACGGTGTCCTCGGGGACCGGCCACTGCGGGACGTAGCAGGGCTCGCGGGCGAAGACGTCGTGGCGCTCCATCGCCCAGGTGGCATCGGGCAGCGCGGCGCGCAGACGGGCCACCACCTCGCGCGCGGCCTGGAGCGCGAAGGGGAAGGTGTCGATCATCGTCTCGGTGTGCAGGTCCCAGATGACACTGCCGTTGGAGCAGACGGCGATGCCGCGGTGGCCGGTCGCCTGGGCCAGCTGCGCGAGGACCCGCGCGGGCCGCGCCGTGCACAGCACCACCGGGACGCCGCTTGCCTCCACCTGGGCGATCGCCTCGCGCGTGCGCGCATCCAGCGTGCCATCGCTGCGCAACAGCGTGCCGTCGAGGTCAGTGGCCACCAGCCGGGGAATCACCGCGGCATCGTGTCAGACTTGCGATGAACGGAATGGGAGCGCAGATCAACCACGTCAGCGTCAACGCACGCAACCTGCAGGACTCGGTGGAGTTCTACGTGGACCTGCTGAGAGCGCGGCTCATCCCCACCCCCAACTTCGGGCTGCCGGTGCAGTGGCTCGCCCTCGGCGACACACAGCTGCATCTCTTCGAGCGCGACCTCACCCCCACCAGCCACCACCATCTGGGCATCACCGTCGCCGACCTCGAGCCGGCCTACCGCGCCGCCGAGCGCCGCGGCGCGTTTGATCACACTGCGTTCGGCAATCACCTGGTGGAGCTGCCCGGAGACGTCGTGCAGATGTATGTCCGCGATCCGGCCGGCAACCTCGTCGAGATCGATCATCACGGCGTTGACCGCCTCCCGCCTGACCTTCGCTCTCGGCTGAAGGGTCTGTGGGACCTGCATCCGCAGAGCGATGAGCAGATGCGCGGCCGGCTCTTCGTCAGCGCGCCCGAGTAGCGGCGGTCAGCCGTCCTCGGCGCGGGTCTTGGCGATCGCGTCGGCGCCCGCCGCCCCGACCAGCAGCTCGGGACGCATCGTCCCGCTGTCGGCCAGGTCCAGGGCCGGGAAGCGCCCGGCGCTGGTGAGGGTCCGGTCGAGGGCGATGACCGTCGTCTCGCCACCGATCGGAGCCGAGGCGGTGGCGATGATCGTCACCGATCCACCGTCAATAATGTTGCGCGCAGCGCCCAGCGCCTTACGGGCCAGGGACGGGCTGCACCCGTCGAGGGTGTCGATGAAGACGACCGCGTTGGCGCCGCGCGCCGCGAGACGCCGGGCCTGATCGATCGCGGGCTCAACGGCCCCGTTGCGGGCATCCTCGGAACCGGCGAAGCTCACCGCCGCGGCCGGGGTCACCGGGCCGCCGTTCCACTCGGAGATCTCTTCGGGGCGCACGCCGGCGAGGACCAGCGACAGGGTCAGCTCCTCGCGCTCGCCCAGCGCCGCGACGAGGCGGCGCAGGGCCTCGGTCTTGCCGGCACGCGAGGCGCCGACGATCGTGACCCGTGATCCCAGGCCGAACGGGGTCAGCCATTCGATCGCCTTCAACGTCGGGTCGTCAGAGCCGATCTTGAGGCGCTCGGACGGGAAGGCCGCGGGCAGATCGTCGAAGCGGACGTTGTCAGCCAGCTCGGCGGCCGGGCGGCCGTTGATCGTCTCGATGCGGATGAGCGAGGCGAACCGCTCGGAGCGGCGCGGCGCACGCTTGGGGCCGGCGATCCGGTCCCCGGAGACAAGCTCGCAGCGCTTGACCTGGGCCGAGGAGATGTAGACGTCGTCGTCGGAGGGGTCGGGCGGATCGACGCGGACGAAGCCCGAACCGTTGGCCAGCAGCTCGACCACGCCCTCGACGGTCTCGTCGGAGTCGCCGTCGGCATCGGAGTCCGAGTCACCGTCTGACTCGGCGTCGGGGGCCTCGTCATCGCCGGACTCGGCCGCATCGCGGGTCGAGGAGCGTCCGCGCCCGCCGCGGCGCCCGCGGCGCCGGCGACGGCCCGAGGAGTCGTCGTCCTCGTCGGCCTCCGTATCGGTGTCGGCGTCGGTGTCGGTCGTGGCCTCGGCCTCGGGCTCCTCTGCCTTCTCGGGCTCGGTGGCCTTGGCACTACGCCGGCTGCGTGTGCGCTTGGCGGCGGGCGCCTTGGCGGCGGGCTCGGCGTCGGCTTCGTCGGTGGAGGGCGCGGCCCCGTTGCCGCCCTCCTGCTTGTTGAGGATCGCGTCGATCAGCTCGGGGCGTCGCAGGCGGCGATACCCATCGATGGACAGCTCTGAGGCGATCGCGTGGAGGTCGGCCAGGGGGCTTGCTTCCAGGGCACTGCGATCGACAACGGACATACGGACTCCTTTGGCTTGAGGATCGGTGGGCTCCGGTCGCGTTGGGCCAGCGACCGGCGATTCGTAGACCTGAATCTAGCGCGCTGCGCGGTCGGAGACGGCCTGGTCCCAGCGCAGGGTGTCGGGCACGCGGAGCCCGGGGTCGATCTCCCCGTTGCTGCCCAGAGCGGCCGAGACGGTGAGAAAGTCGGCGGAGTCGGCCACGTCGTGGACGCGCAGGATGTGCGCGCCCGCGGCCACGCCATGAGCCACCGCGGCCAGCGTGCCACCCAGGCGGGCCCGCGGCGGGCGCTGGGTCAGGGCGCCGACGAAGTCCTTGCGGCTCACGGCCAACAGGATCGGCCGCCCCAGGCCGTGCAGGGCGGGCAGAGCCCGCAGGACGGCGATCGTCTGCGCCGGGGTCTTGGAGAAATCGGGGCCCGGATCGACGATGAGCTGCTCAAAGGCCACGCCCCGCGATGTGGCCAGCTCGATGCGCTCGGCCAGGAAGCGCTCGACCTCGCCGACGATCCGGTGGTCGAGGCTGGGATCGTGGTGCTTGGTCTTGGGCGGGGCGATGGTGTGCATGACCACCAGCGCAGCGCCGGTCTCGGCGCACACATCGGCCAGTTCGATATCGCGCAGGCCGCTGACGTCGTTGACGATGCTGGCGCCGGCGGCGATCGCCGCCCGGGCCACCGCCGGCTTGTAGGTGTCGACCGAGACGCGCGCGCCGAGGCCCTGAGCCACCGCCTCGATGACCGGAACCACCCGCGCGACCTCCTCCTCGGCGGAGACCGGCGGGCGGTTGGTGACCCCCGACTCGCCGCCGATGTCGATGAGATCTGCCCCGTCGGCCAACAGGGATCGGGCCAGGTCGACGCGGGCCTCGACGGTCTGCGGGAGATCCCCGTCCGAGAAGGAGTCGGGCGTCGCGTTGACGATCCCCATCAGGAGCGGACGCGCATCGCTCGCGCCACCGAGCACGAGCTCACCCCGGTTGGTGGCGACGGTGTGCGCCGGGCTGCTCACGGCCCGGACACGGCGCCGGCCACGGGGTCGGCAGGCAGGTCCGGGGAGGCCCAGGCGCGATAGCAGGCGGAGGCTTCGAGCATCGCCGCGTGAGCCTGGCGGCAGCCGCGGCAGTGGCCGAGGTGCTCGATCAGCCAGTCCTCGTCGGCGCCGGCCACGTCCTCGCCGTCCTGGCGCCGCGCGATGGTGCGCAGCGCCCGCTCGCGCTCGTCGCACTCGGGCTGCGGCGCCCCGGCTCCGCGCAGCTGCGCCCGCAGGTCCAGTCGTGCCTGCGCCAGCAGCAGCGCCACCGCCTCCGGTGCCACGTCGACGGCGTCGGCGAGCTCGGCGTAGCTGAGACCGAGCAGCTCGCGCAGCGCCAGGGCCTCGCGCTCGGCCAGTGGCAGCTCTGCGCTGGCCGCTGCCAGCTCCCGGGCGATCGCCTCGGGCAGGGCGTCGGGATCGGTGGGCCGGTCCCCGGCGCCGGCGGCGTTCTCGTCGTGCGCGGCCGGGGCG
Source organism: Solirubrobacteraceae bacterium (assembly GCA_035503355.1). Classification (GTDB taxonomy): domain Bacteria; phylum Actinomycetota; class Thermoleophilia; order Solirubrobacterales; family Solirubrobacteraceae; genus Palsa-465. The sequence goes on along the minus strand of DATJTQ010000331.1, from coordinate 4,191 downwards.
TTGGGCGCGGGCTCTGAGGCCGGCTCGGACCCCTGGCGGATGGCCGCCACCGCGGCGCGGAGCATCGCCGAACGGTCGGCGTCGCCATCGGCCCGGGCGCGGTCTTCGGCCGCGCGCGCGTCCGGGCCATCGCCCAGCATCCGCGCGCAGAATCGAGACACGTCATCCATCGGTGGCCGAGCTTACGCAACCGCGGCGGTCGGGGTCGTTCCTACACAGGTCTGAGGTTGATCACAGACTGCTCCCAGCGGCCGGTTGGGTGTCGAGCGCCAGCCCGATGCCCTCGGCCCGGGCCTCCTGCGTGAAGCGATCGACCTCGGCGTCGACGCGCCCGGCGTCCCAGCCCAGCGTCGTGCCCATCGCGGCGGCGACGCGGCGGGGCGCGTCGGCGCTGGGGTCGGCGAGCTCGCGTCCGGCCAGCAGCCCCAGCCGCGTGCGGCGCAGCAGCACGTCGCCGACGCTGCGCGCCTGCTCATGGGCAGCCGCGAACGGCGCCTCGGCCAGGAGGTCGGGCAGCCCGGCCACCACCGGCGCCGCCAGCGCCGGGTCAGAGGCCGCCGTCTGCAGGACCCCGGTGGCAGCGTGGCCGTAGCGGCCGGCGAGCATCGCGTAGGCCTCCGCCCGCACCCCGTCGACTCGGGGCAGCGCCGCGGGCTCGACCGGCGCCCCGAGCGGGATCTCGTGCGTCCGGCACGGGGCGTCGCGACCGTCACGCTCGACGATGCGGTCCACCACCAACCGGGCCATCCGCCGCCACGTGGTCAGCTTGCCCCCGGTGATGGTGATCAGGCCGCTCGAGGTCTCATACAGCTCGGCCTTGCGGGAGATGTCGACGGACTTGCGGCTGTCTCCGCTGGAGATCAGCGGCCGGACCCCCGCGTAGGCGCCGGCGGCATCGCCGACCTGAAGCGACACCCCGAAGAAGGCGTTGACCGCGCCGAGCAGGTACTCGACGTCATCGGCGGCGGGCTGGACGTGAGCGACGTCGCCCTCGTAGGTGTTGTCGGTGGTCCCGATCAGCGTCCGCCCCAGCCACGGCAGGGCGAAGATCGAGCGGCCGTCCCCGACGGGCACGATCGCGCCGGCGTCCAGCGGCAGATCCTCGTGGCGCAGGATCACATGGCTGCCCCGGCTGGGCGCGATCTGGGGCAGCTCGGCTTCGGAGTGCAGCTCGCCGGGGCGAATCCGGTCGGCCCACACCCCGGTGGCGTTGACCACGTTCTCGGCGCGAACCGTGAAGGTATCGCCTCCCTCCTGGTCGGCCACCGTGACCGTGGTGCCGGCCCCGGGCTCGGGACGGAGCTCGGTGACCCGCAGGCGGTTGGCGCACACCGCGCCGAATCGCTCCGCCTCGCCCAGGACGGTGAGCACGAGCCGGGCGTCGTCGGTCTGGCAGTCATAGAACAGATAGCCCCCGCTCGGGTCGCGGTGAGCGATGGCCGGCAGCAGCCGCGACACCTCCTCGCCGTCGATGAGCCGGTGACGCGCCGGGCTCCACTCCGACTCGCCGTCGGCAGCGGCCGCCCGGCGGGCGCTGCGCCGCCCCCGCAGCGGGGAGGTGGCCATCACGTCGTACATGTTCAGACCGATCCCGGTCAGCCGGTCCGGCCGCCGCGAGCCGTCAAAGGCCGCCACCACGAAGGGCAGCGGCCGCACCAGGTGCGGGGCCAGGCGGACCATGAGCTGACGCTCGAGCAGGGCTTCGCGCACCAGGCCCAGATCGAAGTTCTGTAGATAGCGCAAGCCGCCGTGGACCAGCTTGGAGGACCGGCTGCTCGTGCCCGAAGCGAAGTCGGCCTGCTCCACGAGGGCCACGCTGTAGCCGCGCGAGGCGGCGTCGAGCGCCACCCCGGCGCCGGTGATGCCGCCCCCGATGACCAGCACGTCATACGCGTGCTGAGTGAGGGCGGCCAGGGCGTCGTCGCGTGTGCGCATCGGCGGGCTGAGCGTAGGCGATCCGCCGCCGGGCGACACGGCCGCCCCGGATTACGGTTTGACGCTCCAGAGCGCACGCACATCTCGGCGCAGCGGCGTGCTTTGAGGTGTCAACGGGACATGCGTTGTGAAGCACACCGTCGCGCGACGGGGAGTGTGCGCTCTGTGGAGTCAACGGCTGGAGTCGACGGCCGGCGTCACCGCGTGGCGGCACGGGCCGAGCCCGCGTCGACGGCCGCCGTCAACGCGCGGCGGCACGGGCCGGGCCCGCGCCCGCAGAGCCCTACGACTGCGCCGCGTGGTAGAGGCCGAGGACCACCTGATACCAGGCCGGCGAGGTCTCCTGATAGCCCGGGCAGCACGGTGGCCCGCCGGGCGCGCTGATGCCGATCTCCACGTGTGGCGCCGACGAGAGCCCCACGTCGCCGCAGCCGATCTCGGCGATCGGCTGGCCCGCGGTGACCACGGCACCGACGGGGACCAGCGCGGGCAGGGCGTGGCCGTAGTAGATGTAGCGCCCCCGGTAGGCGCCGCTGGAGACCTTGAGCACCGGAGCGGCGGGCCCGAACCCGTCGATGCCCTCCTGGACGATGGTGCCCGGGGCCATCGCCACCTCGGTCACCTTGGGGCCGCAGGCGTTGTTGACGGTGCCGATGTCGATCCCCTGGTCCAGAGTCCAGTCCTTGGGCGGCAGCACCCGCGACAGAGGCTTCAACGGGAAGACCAACCCGCCGGTGCCGCTCGAGCCCGAGGAGCCGGGCAGGGCGGTGGTCTGGGTGGTGGCGCGGACGGCGGCCAGCAGCGCCGCCGAGGTGCGATTGCCCACCGTCCCGCTGGCCGGTGTCAGGCGCCTGGCCACCTGAAAGCGCTTGACCGCCTGCTTGGTGACGGCGTCAAAGCGGCCGGTGACGGGGACCGCAAAGCCGACCTCGGACAACCAGGTCTGCAGCGTGGAGACGTCGGTGCCGTGGCAGCCCATTCGCAGAGTGCGGGTGAACACCGCGCTGGCGTCGGGGTCGACGATGCCGCTGGGGGCGGTGGAGCCGACCAGCCCCACGCCACCCGCCCCGCCCAAGCTCGCGGCCGCGGCGGTGCCCGCGGCACCGAACACCGCCATCGCGGCCACGAGCAGGAGCCGACTGACCAGCCTCATCCAACCTCGGGGTTCGACACCAACCGGCCCGCATCCTGGCCTGGACGCGGTGTGGGGGCGCAACGGTCGGTGGAGTCGGCGGATATGGGCACGGCCAGTCGGCCCCGGTGGGGGCGGTCCAGCTCATCGGGTGCCTGATGCCTGCGGGGTTAGCTGACGGGCTGGCGCTCAAACGAAAAGCGCTTCCCACGGATCACCGTGAGACTCGCCCCACCTACGTGGGTCCCCCGTTCTCCGGGACGGCGATCCGGAGATTCGGCGTGGCGGCAACCTACCAAAAAGACGGGCGGCCGCGGAGAAAATCGAGCGCCTTTTAGGTGTCTTTATGTGCCGGGTCCGCGAGCCCGTTGCGCCGCCGCTCCTCGATCGTCGCCTTGATGCGATTGACCGTGTCGTCGGACATGCGGCGGATCTCCCAATGGGTCAGCTTGATGAGTCGCATCGGAGAGCTGGCGATGACGTCGGCGTTGCGGGGCCTGCGCTCCAGCAGCCCCATCTCGCCGATGAGGTCACCGGCCTTGAGAGAGGCGATCTTCTCCCCGCCCTGGATGACGTCGGCGGTGCCCTCCTCGATCGCGATGAGCTCGACCGAGTAGTCGCCCTCCTTCATCAGCATCTGCCCCTCGGCGGCGCTGGTCTCGCTGGCGAAGGCGGCGAGGCGCTTGGCCTCGTCCTCGGAGAGCTCCGAGAAGATGGGGATCGCGGTCAGCCGTGCTGGGTCCATGGCTCAGGTCCTTAGTCTCAGATGGGTTCGGTGCGACTCTAACCGGACGCGCGGCGCCTCTAACAGCCGCCACCAGACCTTCACACCAGGTTTCTGACTAAAAGCCGGCCGCAACGACGACCCCAGCGGGTCCCTAAAGGGCCTGGACCTCGGAGGTGACCTCGCTGACCGAGGCCTTGGCATCGCCGAACAGCATCGAGGTCTTGGGGTCGTAGAAGAGCGGGTTGTCGATGCCCGCGAAGCCCGAGGCCATCGAGCGCTTGAGCACGATGACCGAGCTGGACTTGTCGACCTCCAGGATGGGCATGCCGTAGATCGGGCTGCCCGGCTCGTTCTTGGCCGCCGGGTTGGTGACGTCGTTGGCGCCGATGACCAGGGT
>DATJTQ010000330.1:0-10527 GCA_035503355.1 Solirubrobacteraceae bacterium | reverse complement strand
GAAGAGCTGCAGCGAGGCGCGTTTCCGGGGGTGCCGCCGCTGATCATCCACAACCCCGTGTTCGCCTACGAGAGCGGAGAGGAGTTCATGGCGCCGTGGTTCGAAGCCGCCGCCGGACGCCTCGGGGAGTTCATCCTCATCATCGAGGGGGCTGTGCCCAACGAGGAGCTCAGCGGCACCGGCCACTGGGCCGCCCTCGGCGTCGATCGCGCCGAGGGTCAACCGATCACCACCTCGCGGTGGATCGACCGGCTCGCGCCCCACGCCGGGGCGGTCATCGCCATGGGGACCTGCGCCGCCTACGGCGGTATCCCGGCGATGCGCAACAACCCCACCGGGGCGATGGGGGTGCGTGACCACCTGGGCGCGGGGTGGAGGTCGCGCCGCGATATCCCCGTGGTCAACGTTCCGGGCTGCCCCGCCCAGCCCGACAACATCACCGAGACGCTCGTCCACGTCGCCCTGCACCTCGCCAGTGCCGGGCCGATGGTCGAGCTTGACCAGCAGGGGCGGCCACGCTGGCTGTTTGGCCGCACGGTGCAGCAGGGTTGCGGGCGAGCGGGCTTTGCCGAGCAGGGCGAGTTCGCCCGCACTCCCGCCGACGGACGCGGCTGCCTGGTCAAGCTGGGCTGCAAAGGGCCGGTGGCGATGTGCAACGTTCCGATCCGCGGATGGACGGGCGGCGTGGGCGGCTGCCCCAACGTGGGCGGCATCTGCATCGCCTGCACCATGCCCGGGTTCCCCGACAAGTTCATGCCCTTCATGTCGCCCAATCCGCTCGGCCTGCTCTCGGCCCGCGCCGCGCGCGTCACCTACGGGCCGGTCCTGCGGGCCATGCGCCGGCGGGCGATGCGGCACGCGGGGTAATGCGGAGCACCGCGAATTGCGCCCCGTGGCCGGCCGAACTACGGTGCCAGCGATGCGACGGCTCCGCCCGCGAGCGTTCTGGACCTCGCTGACCCGGGGGCAGAAGCGGACGCTGCTGCTCATGGGTGGCGCGGTCGCGGGGCTGCACGTGGTGGGGTTCGGGATCCTGATGGCGCTCGTCGCGCCGAACCACTACCGGCTGGGGGCCACCGGGGCGTTCACCCTGGGGATCGGCGTCACCGCCTACACGTTGGGCCTGCGGCACGCGTTCGATGCCGACCACATCGCGGCGATCGACAACACGACCCGAAAGCTGATGGCGGAGGGCAAGCGGCCGCTGAGCGTCGGATTCTGGTTCTCCCTCGGGCACTCGACGATCGTCTTCGCGCTCGCCATCGCGCTCTCACTCGGGATCAGGTCCCTGGACGGGCCGGTCAGGAAGGGCGGATCGGCGCTGCATCAGGTCACCGGATGGATCGGAACCCTGGTCTCAGGGAGCTTTCTCTACGTGATCGCGGCGATCAACGTGGCGATCCTGGTCGGGATCCTCGCCGTGTTTCGTGAGATGCGGGCGGGACGCTACGACGAGGCCGAGCTCGAGGCTCAGCTCCGCCGCCGCGGCCTCATGAACCGGCTGCTGGGACGACTCACCGGCGCGGTCAACAGTTCCAGCCAGATGTACCCGATCGGTGTCCTGTTCGGGCTGGGTTTCGACACCGCGACCGAGGTCGCGCTCCTCATCCTCGCCGGCGGCGCCGCCGGTGCGGGGCTGCCGTGGTACGCGATTCTCTGCCTCCCGCTTCTCTTCGCGGCCGGGATGTCGCTGATGGACACCATCGACGGCTCGTTCATGAACTTCGCCTACGGGTGGGCGCTCTCCCAGCCCGTGCGCAAGGTCTTCTACAACCTCACCATCACCGGGCTGTCGGTGGCGGTGGCGGCGCTGATCGGCACGATTGAGCTCGGCGGGCTGTTGGCCTCGCAACTCAACCTGTCGGGCCGGTTCTGGGGATGGTTCGAGAGCATCGACCTCAACACCCTCGGGTTTGCCATCGTCGGGTTGTTCGTGGTGACCTGGGCGGTGTCGCTCGCGGTGTGGCGGTATGCCCGCATCGAGGAGCGCTGGGGCGCGGCGCTGCGCGGGGACTAGCCCAGAGCCTGCTGGTCCACGGCCTCCTGCGCCGGACCGACCAGCATCCCCTGCAACCGCCGCACGGCGTCGAGGTGATCCCCGGTCCAGATGACGCGGACCGCCGTCGCGGTGGCGTTGCCGTCAGGGTCGCGCAGATCGTGTCCCACGGCTTCGACCAGGCGCCCGTCGGCGACCGCGTCGGCGGTGAGCGGGTCAGGCACTGCGCCGCGCCCGGCCAGGCTCTCGGCGAAGCGGGCATACCACCCGCGCACGAGATCCGAACCCGAGAGCAGCTCGCGTCGCGCGGCGGCACGGTCGCCGCCGTCGGCGGTGTCTCCGTCCCACAGCTGCAGCACGGCGTCGCCGGCCAGACGTACGCCGACCACGCCGGTGACCAGCGCGGTCACCTGTGCCAGCGGGAGCGGCTTGGCTCCGCGCTCGGCCAGGTAGCCGCGGAGGGTGTCGTCCAGGCGCCGAGCCGATGCCGCCGCCTGCACGGCCTGCTCCACCGGCGGCTGTGGTGCCCCTCGCGCCGCATCGCACCGCCCCAGACCGTAGGCCACCGCACTGGTGAGATAGCTGACGCTGTCGGTGTAGGCGGCCGACAGCGCCCGGCCCAGGGCGACCCCTGCGCCGCGGGGCCACAGCATCACCCCGACGAGGAAGCTCACCGCTCCGCCCAGCGCGATGTCCTCGATGCGCACGAGGCCCAGCTGCCAGCCGGCCGGTGCCAGCAGGTTGAACAGGATGGTCAGGGTGAGCGTGAACGCGGCCTGGCCCGCGGCGAAGGAGACGGTGGTCGGGGCCAGGCCGGCGAGCAGGACCGCGAAGGGCAGCAGGGCCCACAGCACCGCGGTATTGGTCCCCACGAGGGCGACGATGCCGCCGCCGATGACGAACCCGACCGTCGTCCCGAGCACGGCCCGGACGATGTTCTGGCCGGTGTTCAGGGCACTGGAGCGCAGCACCGAGATCGTCGCCAGGGCCACCCAGAAGGAGTGCTGCACCGCGAGCAGGTCGGCGATGAGCACCGCCAGGCCGAGGCCGAGCGCCCCGCGCACGCTGTTGTGCAGCCACACCGAGTCGCGCGCCGTGTGCGTCCGGGCGCGCTCAGAGGCGGCGGTGAGAAAGCCGACGAAGCCCGTCGGCTGCCGGCCGAGCACCTTCTCCAGCCAGCTGCGGCGCTCGGCGCGGGCGGCGTAGTCGACGTTGGCCGCGATCTGCAGCACGATGAAGCTCAGCTCCTGGGAGCGAAAACTGGGATCCAGCGCGGTCACCACCCGCATGGCGTGCTCCTGTTCGTCACCGGGGCCGGCGGAGTCCGGCAGCCGCGCGGTGCTCACGCGTTCGAGTTCCTCCAGCGATTGGCGCAGCTGTGCGGTGGCGTCGTCGAGGGAGCCGGCCGTGCCCGGGGCCTCGAGAAGGTCGGCGGCGCGGGCCAGCACGTCGGCGGCCGCGCGCTTGACCGCGCACACCGCCGGGATCGGTGTCATCGGGCTCGAGGCGGTGAGCACGGAGCGAAGCACGATGGAGTTCAGCCACCGCAGCTCATCGACGAGGCGCACGACCGCCCGGGCCGAGGTGCTCAGGCCGGTCGGGCGATACGGCGTGGCGAGAAAGCCGGTCTGGACGGCGTCCACTGCGGCGTCGGAGGCGGTCACCGCCTGGCGGTACTCGGCCTCGGAGACCTTGGCGCCGTCCTGTCCGCCGCCCATGACGAAGTCGACCTCGATGCGCAGCCGGGTGGCCAGGGCACGACACGCGGCGATGGCGGAGCTGCGGACCGGGTCCCGCGCGGGCGCGGGCCACAGGACCGAGATGGCGAACAGCGAGAACAGGGAGGCGATGCCCCACCCCTCGAGCCGGTCAGGGATCGAGGACGCCGGTCCGTGCAGCGACACGGCGATGATCAGAGGCAGCAGCAGGGACAGGGTGGCGCCCGCCAGCACCGAGCTCACCACTCCCGCGAAGAGCACTCCGAAGGCCACCACGGCGATCAGCACCGCCGCCAGCCACGTGGTCCGCGAGGCCAGGGTGCCGAGCGTGATGAGCACCATGCTGGCCACGGCCAGCGCCGCCTGGCACTGCAGCCGGTTGACGATGGTCCCGCCGAAGTCGACGAGCAGCAGCATCGCGAAGGAGCCCAGGGCGGCAAAGGTGGCCAGCACCGGGTTGCCCAGCACCGGTCCACCGAGCGCGAACGCCGTCGGCATCAGGATGGCGGCCCGCGTCGCGCGGCGCAGCGCCGCGAAGCCGCGGTCATGGGCGCGCAGCCACTCCCAGCCGGGGAGCTCCCGCGGGATGGCGACGGACGAGGGCAGAGCGGTCAGGATGGGTCCCAGGGTGGACGGTTGGGTCTCCGGGATTATCGCCAAATCGCCGATGCGGCCTCCGGACCCACGCGCAAGCCCAACGCGCGCGCGGCACCGGTGCCGTGGGCGTTGGTGGCCGAGACGGTGAGCACGTAGCCACCCGGGGCCAGACGCCCGGTCGCGGCCGGGAGCGACCATCGCGCGGCGTCGCCTCGCCGGATCGGGTGAGTCCGCGCCGAGCCCGTGGCCACCGTGTGACCCGTGTGGGCGGGGGCGTGCGGGCAGCCTGCCGGACGGGCGGACGGTGCGCGGGCGAGCCTCCACCGCACGGTGGCGGCCTGGCTGACCACCGCCGACACCATGGAACCGAGCCGGACGACACACCCATGCCGGCCGGCCACCACCAGCGATCGCACCGCCGGCAGCGCGAACGCGGTGGCCCGCAGGTGCGCGACCAGGGGAGCTCCGGTTCCGCTGACGGTCAGCATTGCGCGAGCCGTACCGGGACGCGCGGGGGTGAAGGTGACGGCGAGGCGGCATCCGCCGTACGGGCGCAACGTGGCGCCATCGCAGCCGTCGGCGGTGATGCGAAATCGACCGGCGTCCCCGCCGGAGAGCGTCACCTGGTCGATCGACGCCGCGGCTCCGAACGGGCTGATGAGGGCCAGGCGCCAGCGCTGCGGGTAGCCGACGCCGTCGCCGGCTCGCACCGAGGTGAAGCGGGGGTGGCGCAGACTCGCCGACAGCAGGCCCGAGAGTGACGGCGCGCTGGCCACCAGCGCCACGGCGACGGTCCCGTCATCGGAGGAGAGCTCCAGGGTCCCTTCGGCGTCGCCCGCGCCCGCCGGGGCAAAGCGCGCCGAGACCGAGCAGGTCTCGCGCGGCTCGAGCACCGTGCCCGCGCACGTGTTGCCCGCCACCGACAGCCCTGCGCCCGACCCACGCGACACCGACGCGGACCCGAACACGATCGGCGTCGCGCCCGGGTTGGTGATGGTCACCGACCGCGTGCTCGCCTGGCCCGGGGGCACCGGCGGGAGGGTGAGGGCCGGCGGCGAGGCCGTCGCGGGCGCGCCGGGGCAGTCACGGCCCAGCAGTGAGAAGCAGTCCGCGGTCACGCGCACCACGGCCACGGCCGGCTTGGCGATGATCTCGGGGTCGGCCGGCGGCGGGTCGGCGACGGTGCCGCCGAGCACGCCCTCGGAGGCGAAGGGACCACTGAGGTTGTCGCGCTCGGTGACGAACACCTCGGCTGCCCCAGCGTCGATCAGCGTGGGGATCGATGCCGCCAGATAGGCGGCCTGCGCCGCCTCGCCGCCGGTGTAGCCCGGGTCGTACTGGTAGGCGGGATCCGATGGGTAGCCGTGCTCGGTCACCCACAGCGGGCCGGCGAAGCCGTGCGCGGCGAGAAAGGCGCGGAAGCCCTCGACGTCGCCGGCCAGCTGCCACAGGTCTCCGCGCTCATGGAGGTTGGCGATATCGAAGGCGTGCCCGGCGTCGACGCCGGGGGTGGCCAACACCTGGGCCAGCCAGGCCTCGCCCGCCACGCCGGAGATCCCGCCGAGCAGGACCTCATCGGCGGGGTCCACCGACGTGATGGCGTCGTGCGCGGTGCGCAGCATCGCGGCGTACTGCTGGCGGCTGCCGTCGAAGAACTCCTCCGTGTCGGGTTCGTTCCAGATCTCCCAGTCGCGAATGACCGGATCGGCCCGCCGCACGATCTGGGTGATGACCGAGCTGTAGGCGGAGAGGTCGTCGGTGGCGCAGCGGCTCGGCGTGCTCGTCGGGCTGGCGCACTGGGCCATCCACTCCGGGACGGTGAACAGATCGGCCACCACCTGCAGGTGATAGGTCTGGGCCAGCGCCACCACGTCATCGAGCCCTGAGAAGTCGGGCGGCTGCGAGGACGAGGGGAAGATGAGTGCCGGGGCGACGTCGAGCCGGATGGAGGCGGCGTGCATGGCGGCGGCCTGGGCGAACATCGCCTCCATGAAGGAGGGCGGGTCATCGAGCTGGAGCATCGAGTGCGCCCCGATGGGATCGACCGCCGCGCGGGCGGGCATCGCGCCGGCGGCGGCCAGCGCGGTGCCGAGCGCCAGGACGGTGACGGCCGTCGCCAGCGCGTGCCGACCCGCCCGCCTACAGCCGGGTGTCGGTCTGTGGATCCGGCTCGCCCCTGAAGTACTGGTCAAGAACCCCGTAGTAAACCGAATCATCCTCCGAGGCCCGGGCACACAGCGTCATCCCGAGGACCGCAGCTTCAGGGCGTCGATCCAGCCGAAGATCGCCTCGGCGTCGCCTCCCTCACGACCGGTGAGAATGCCGGCGCCCACTGGTGGACGCCGTCCTGGGCGGCGACGAAGCGCGCGAGGTCGTGGGGGTCGTCGACGTGGGGCATCGTCGTGTCATGTTCCCGCCGCCCGCGGCGGAGCCGCACCCGGCGCCGATCCCGCTCCCCGCGGCCGACCGGAGCCGGTAGCGTGCCAGCCGGCCCGGTAGCTCAGTCGGTCAGAGCAGCGGACTCATAATCCGTCGGTCGTGGGTTCGAGTCCCACCCGGGCCATGCTCCGCACCGGCGGGTATGCTGTGGCCATGCTGTCGGCAGGAGACATTCTCGGCCTCGGGCACTCGATCTCCTCGTTCGGGGAGACCCTGGCGCTGCTGATCACCTTCCTGGGGATCGGGGTCGTGGCCAACCTCCTCATCGTCTACGCGGTGGGACAGGTCCTGGCCGAGCGCCGGCAGAACCAGGAGCGCGCCGAGCGCTTCCGGCAGTCTCGCGTGCGTTCCTAGACGCGCGCTGAGGCGGGCGAGCCCTCTTTTCCGCCCATCTCTGAAGGAACGAACGCGGGGGGTGTCGAAACAGACGCCTGCCCATGAAGCAGTCATCTACTCCCACCGCCGGCCCCGAGACCGGTCACGGTCACCAGGCCCTCTCGGGCTACATCACGGCCCGCTTTGACGAGTTCAGCCGCTCCCAGAAGGACGTCGCCCAGTACATCGTCGATCACCTCGACGAGGCCGCCTTCCAGACCGCTGAGGAACTGGCGCGCCGCGCCAACACGTCCTCCAGCACGGTCGTCCGCTTCTCCCAGGCGCTGGGCTTCGAGGGGTTCCCGGAGCTCCAGCAGGCCGCGCGCGACGAGTACCGCCGCCGCGTCGGCCAGGGGGGCATCGTCACGGAGACGCTCACCGCCGCCACGCCGCTGTTCTCCCTCGATCACACCGAGTTCGAGGCGGCACTGGCCGCTGACCACGTCAACGTCGAGGACACCGCTCACAAGCTGAGCCGCTCCGATGTGGAGGCGGCGGTGGACGCGATCGTCTCCGCCGAGAAGGTGCTCATCGCCGGCACCGACCAGATGGCGTTCTTCGCCAGCTACCTGCGCCACCTGCTGATGCTGCTCGACCTTCGCGCCGAGATCGTGGCCAGCCCCTCTCAGGAGGCGCTGGGCCGCCTGAGCCGGATCGATGCCACCACCCTGGTCGTCGGCCTCTCGGCGGGGCGCCCGCACCCGCTCATCACCCGGACGATGAAGCTCGCGCGCCATCGCAAGGCGCCGACGCTGGCCATCACCGACGCCACGCTCTCCGAGGTGGCTCGCCTGGCTCGCATTCGCCTCTACTACTCGTCCAACACGCCGGCCTTCGTGCGCTCGCACACGGCGCTGCTCTCGCTCATCCAGGCGCTGGCTTACGGCGTCTACGCGCGCGACGCCCAGCAGTACGACGTGCGCATCAAGGCCTTCCGGCTCAAGTAGCCGGCGGCCGCGGCACCACCAGCAGCGACTGGATGGCACGGCCGATACGGCCGGCCCGGTCCCACATCACGCTCTCGGACACGCCGGCGCTCCCACGCTCGACGCGGGTGTGTGACTCGAGCGCGACCCACTCGTCCACCGGCGGGCGCTCGATGATCACGGTCAGGTCGGGGTTGATGAACATGTAGCGGTCCCAATCGAGCACGGCGCTGATCCCGTTGCCGAAGTCGCCGGCGGCGGCCATCTGCTCCAGCGGGTGGGTCGGCTGGCCGGCCACCAGCGGATAGCGCAGGCGAAACCAGGCCGTTGCGTCCCCCGGGGACAGGAACTGGCCCTTGACGAAGAGGATCTGCATCCCCTCGGTGGCGAACATGCGCGGCCGGTTCTTCTCCCAATCGCTGCGGATCCCCTGCTCGGGACCCGGGAACGGCGGGGGCTCGCGGGGCGCCGCGGAGACCTCCGAGGGCTGGAGGAGCAAGGCCCGGGCGCGCGTCACCTCGACGCCGTCGCCGTCGTGCAGCACGGCGTCCAGCAGGGTGACCCGCCGGCCGGGCCGGACCACCTGCACCGACACCGTCAGGCCGTGCTGCGGCACCGGCCGGACGAACTCGTAGGTGATGCGCGCCAGCTGCAGGCCGTCGGCCACGGGGTGGGCGGTGATGGCGTGCACGATGAGGGCCGCGGGGGCACCTCCGTGCAGCGCCCCGGGTTGCCAGGGACCGAGGGCCAGATCGGTGGCATGGAAGACATCGCCATCCTGGACAAACACGGCGTCCGGAGTCATCGATCCGACAACCTAGCGCCCGGCTACACTGGCCCTCATGGACCCCAACGGCGATATCCCTCGCGACGAGGCAACCTTCACCGTCAAGGCCGGTCTGGCCGAGATGCTCAAGGGCGGCGTGATCATGGACGTGGTCACCCCCGATCAGGCCAAGATCGCCGAGGACGCCGGCGCCGCCGCCGTGATGGCGCTGGAGCGCGTGCCCGCGGACATTCGCCGCGACGGCGGCGTGGCCCGCATGTCGGATCCGGCGATGATCAAGGGCATCCAGGCGGCCGTCAGCATTCCCGTGATGGCCAAGGCCCGGATCGGCCACTTCGCCGAGGCCCAGGTGCTCGAGGCCCTCGAGGTGGACTACATCGACGAGTCCGAGGTTCTCACTCCGGCCGACGAGGCCAACCACATCGACAAGTGGAACTTCAAGGTCCCCTTCGTGTGCGGCGCCACCAACCTCGGTGAGGCGCTGCGCCGGATCGGCGAGGGGGCGGCGATGATCCGCTCCAAGGGCGAGGCCGGGACCGGCGACATCGTCGAGGCCGTCCGCCACCTGCGGATGATCCGGCGCGAGATCCGGCGTCTCGGGGTGCTGGACCCCGAGGAACTGGCCACCGCGGCCAAGGAGCTGGCCGCCCCGCTCCCGCTCGTGCGCCAGGTCGCCGCCGACGGCGGCCTCCCGGTCGTCCTCTTCTGCGCCGGCGGCATCGCCACCCCCGCCGACGCCTCATTGGTCATGCAGCTGGGCGCCGAGGGCGTCTTCGTGGGCTCCGGGATCTTCAAGTCCGAGGACCCCGAGCGCCGCGCCCGCGCGATCGTCGAGGCGACGACCCACTTCCAGGATCCCGCCCGTGTGGCGGCGGCCTCGGACGGGCTCGGCCAGCCGATGGTCAGCCTCGAGAGCTCCAAGCTCGAGTCCGAGCAGCTGCTCGCCGGCCGCGGCTGGTAGCCGTGGCCGACAGCGCGCCGCTGGTCGGCGTCCTGGCCCTCCAGGGCGACTTCGCGGCGCACGCCAAGATCCTGGCGCGCATCGGCGCCCGCGCCCACGAGGTGCGGGTTCCCGCCGACCTCGAGGGCCTGGAGGCGCTGATCATTCCCGGCGGCGAGTCCACCGTGATGACGCTGGGGATCGAGCGCGAGGGCCTGGGCGACCCGCTGCGTGAGCTGGCCCGGTCCGGCACCCCGGTGCTGGGCACGTGCGCGGGCATGATCATGCTCGACCGCACCCATCTCGGTGTCCTCGACATCGAGGCCCGTCGCAACGCCTTCGGCCGCCAATCGCACTCCTTCGAGGCCGACCTCGACGTGACCGGGGTCAGCGGCGGGCCCGTCCACGCGGTGTTCATCCGCGCCCCGTGGGCGGCCGAGACGGGGCCGGGCGTCGAGGTGCTGGCCGAGGTCGAGGGTCACCCGGTGGCCGTGCGCCAGGGCAGCGTGATCGCGGTCTCGTTTCACCCTGAGCTCACCGGGGAGACGCGGTTGCACGAGCTGCTGGTCGCTGCCGTCTCCGTGTGACGCCTGGCCGCCGCGGCCGCGGGGCCGTGGGGCGTTTTGGCGGGGCATCGGCGCACGTCAACGGCCGCCTGGGAGGGGAGCGAGGGTACGGACGCTGGCGGCGGAAATCCCGGCGGTTGCAGGGGGACCTTGGGAGATAACAATCACCACATAGCCCTTATC
>DATJTQ010000329.1:0-9526 GCA_035503355.1 Solirubrobacteraceae bacterium | reverse complement strand
CGAGATCGACAGGCCGGCAGCGATCATGCCCGCTGCCACCAGGATCGACCCGACCCCGAACCCGCTCCACACCCATGACGCCGCGGTGGAGTTGTTGAGCTGATCCTCCACCGTGATCGAGGCGGCGTTGCACACCGCGATCAACGCGGTGCCCAGCACGGCGGCACCCAGGCCGATGGTCACCGCGCGTGACGACGGCAGCCCGGTGCGCCGCAGAGCGACGAGGCCGCCGACGAACAGGACCTCGGCGACCGTGGCCAGCACATAGACGGCGACGGCCCCGTTGTGGGTCATCGGCGCGCGCGCCAGGTCAGACGGGACGTGGCTGTTGGCCGAGGTGACGACCGCCACGACGCAGCCGGAGACGTTGAGGGCCGCCCCGGCGAGGAACGCGACCCCCGCCCGGCGGCGATATGTGGAAAGTGAATTGGTCATGGCGCCACGGTATGAGGGCGCCGGCCGCGGATCATCGGGGTCACCACGTGTCTGCGACCGGCGGCAGCGCGCGTTCGCACTAGGTGCCAGCACTGAGGCCGTGTCGGCACTGGCGCTGTTGCTCGCGCGTGGACGCGTGGGCGAGAATGGGCACGACATGAAGGACGTTCGCGCGTCGACCGGGGCGGCGTTCGTGTGGGCACTGTGCCTCGTCGCGGTGATCCCCACCGTCGTCCTGCTGGTCGCAACCTGGGGACGGCAGCTCACCGACGACCTGTTCGGCGGCGTCGGCGGCCTCTCGTTCGCGCTCCTCTCGCTCTCGTTCGCCACCGCCGGCGCGATGATCGTGGCGCGCGTCCCGGGCAACGCGGTGGGCCGGGTTTTCCTGGCCATCGGCTTGCTCAACAGCATTGCCCAGATCTCCTACCAGTACGGTGCCTGGGGGCTCAGCCAGCCCGGGGGCGTGCCGGGACTACGTGAGATCGCATGGGCCACCACGTCCGTCGGTGAGCCCGTCGCGCCGCTGATCGGCCTCGCCATCCTGCTCTTCCCCGACGGCCGCCTCCCGTCGGCGCGTTGGAGAACCGTGCCGTGGCTGGCGGTCGGCGCCATCGCCGGCCTCGTCATCAGCGGCGCGCTGGCGCCGGGCCCGCAGGGAGCGCCCTTCGGGGCGCTCACCAACCCCGTTGGCCTCGCCGGCACCCACGGTGCGATGACGGTGCTCAATTGGGTGGCGTGGGGACTCACCGTGCTGGTCATCGCTCTCGGAGCGGCAGCGCCGGTCATCCGGCTGGGCCGCGCGCGTGGCGACGAGCGCCAGCAGCTCAAGGTGGTGATGACCGCCGGCGCTGTCATCGCACTGGTCGGCGCGTTGGACATGTGCACGTGGTTCATCTGGCCCCACGGGGCCCTGCAGCAGCGCATCGGGATCCTGGGACTGTGCTTCAGCGCCTACGCGGTCGCCGCCGGGACCGCGGTGCTGCGCTATCGCCTCTACGACGTCGACGTGGCCATCGAGCGGACCCTCGTCTACGGCACGCTGACGCTGCTGCTGGCCGGCGCCTATGCCGTGACCACCTTGGCGCTGGCGATCGCGGTGGGCAGCGGCTCGCCCTGGGCGACGGCCGGAGCCACGCTGGTCGTGGCCGTGGCCTTCCGCCCGCTGCGAGCGGCGCTTCAGGACCTGGTGGACCGCCGCTTCCGCCGCGCGCGCTATGAGGCGCGGCGACGGGTCGCCGCCTTCATGGACGACCTGCGCGCCGGGCGCGCCGCCCCCGAGGCGATCGAGCCTCTGTTGCGCGAGCTGCTCTCGGATCCCACGCTCGAGCTGCGCTTCATCGGGCCCGAGAGCCAGGTCTACGTCGACACCAGCGGTTTGCCGGTGTCCGACGTGGCTGAGGACCCGCGCCTGCACACGCCGATCCAGCGAGCGGGGATCCCCGTCGCGCTCGTCGTGCACAGCGCCACCGGACCGCGGCACCCGGACCCTCTGACGATGCTGGTGGAAGCGGGCGGGCTGGCCATCGAGATCGCGCGCCTGCGCGTCGAGCTGCGCCGCCAGCTCGCCGAGGTCGAGGCCTCCCGGGCGCGGATCGTGGCCGCGGCCGACGCCGAGCGCCGTCGCATCGAACGTGACCTGCACGACGGCGCACAGCAGCGGCTGGTCTCAATCGGGCTGGCCCTGCGCCACGCACAGCACGAGCTCGGCCCCGGCGGTCCCGCGCCGGCGAACGAGACTCTGAACCGCGCCGTCGCGGAGCTGCAGCTCGCCATCACCGAGCTGCGTGGGCTTGCCCAGGGCCTTCCGCCCGCGCAGCTGGACGCCGGCCTGGCGCCGGCCCTGCGCGAGCTCGCCGCCGGCGCTCCCCTCCCGGTCCAGGTGCAGATCACCGACGAGCGATTCTCTGCCGGCGTGGAGGCGGCGGCCTACTTCATCGCCTGCGAGGGATTGACCAACGCCATCAAGCACGCGCAGGCCGGCGCCGTGGAGCTCTCGGCCCGGCGCCGCAACGGCAGCCTGGTCCTGCGGATCGCCGACGACGGCATCGGCGGGGCGACCACCGGCGGCGGCTCCGGGCTGCGCGGCCTGCATGACCGGGTCGCCGCCCACGGGGGCCGGCTGCGCATCGAGAGCGCGCCCGCCAGTGGCACCACCCTGACCGCGGAGCTCCCGTGCGGGTCGTGATCGCCGAGGACCAGGTGCTCCTGCGCGAGGGTCTGGCGCGGCTGTTCGCCGACGGCGGTCACGAGGTGGTCGCCTCCCGCGGCGACGCCCGGGACCTGACGGCCACGGTCGCGGGGCACCACCCCGATCTGGCGGTGCTGGACATCCGCATGCCGCCCACCTTCACTGACGAAGGCGCCCGCGCCGCCTCGACGATCAAGCAGGCCAATCCTGAGATCGGAGTGCTGTTGCTCTCTCAGCACATCGAGACCACGCACGTCGTGGATCTGGTGGGACTGAGCGGCTTCGGCTATCTGCTCAAAGATCGCGTCCTGGCGGTGACCGAGTTCCTCGAGGCCTCCGAGCGCGTCGCGCGCGGCGGCTCCGCGCTGGACCCCGAGGTGGTGGGCCGGCTTCTCGGCCGCGGCCGCTCGGACGATGAACTATCCGAGCTCTCCGAACGTGAGTGCGAGGTCCTTGGCCTCATGGCCGAGGGGCTGACCAACACCGGGATCGCCAAGCGGCTCTTCCTCAGCGAGCGCACGGTCGAAGCCCACGTGCGCCACGTCCTGCTCAAGCTGGGCATCCCCGACAGCGAGGACGGGCATCGCCGCGTGCTCGCGGTCCTCGCCCACGTCAGGGCAACGCGGCTGCGGCCGTCAGCACCAGCGAATAGCTGAGCGCGTCCTCGGCGACGGCCGCGGCGAATTGCCATCCGCGACCGTGAACCCTGGTGCGCAGCCGGGAGCCGGCGAAGGCGCTGCCGAGAGCGGCGGTGGCGGCGAGCGCCGCGCCCTGGTCACCGGCGAGCAACCGGCCGCCGGTGGCCGAGAAGACCAGGCGCAGCGATAGTCCCCGCGGCGAGAAGCGGCTGGGCATGGTGGGGAGCTTGTCGGCGATCAGCTCCCCACCGGCGGCGCCGAAGGCGATGAACCGGGCCGGGCCGGCGAGGGGACCGCGGCCGTGGACGGCCAGCGCCACCGGCGCAGCGAAGGAGCGCAGACCTCCTCCGAAGCCCATGACCAGGGCAGCGCCGAGGGGGGTGCGGTCACTCACGACGGCCTGATCCTATGCGATGCGACGGGTGGCCTCACGAGGGCGTCGTCGGTGCATTACGCTCAGACTGATGCGGATCGTGATCGCGGGCGCGCACGGACAGATCGGGCTGCGGCTGGTGGCGCTGCTGGCTGCCGGTGCCGACGAGGTGCTGGGCCTCATCCGCAATCCCGACCATGCGGGCGAGCTCACCGCGGCGGGTGCCACGCCCGTCATCTGCGACCTCGAGACCGCGTCCGCCGACGAGGTGGCCGAGGCGGTGGGCCGCGTCGACGTCGCCGTGTTCGCCGCCGGCGCCGGCCCGGGCAGCGGCGCGGCCCGCAAGCTCACGATGGATCGTGACGGGGCCATCAAGCTGCTGCAGGCCACCGAGGCGTGCGCGGCGCGCTACCTGATGGTCAGCTCGGTCGGTGCCGAGTCCCCGCCGAGCGGCGACGATGTCTTCGAGGTCTACCTGCGCGCCAAGGCCGAGGCCGACGCCGCCGTGACGGCGTCTGATCGCGCCTGGGTCATCGTCCGTCCCGGCCCGCTCACCAACGATCCGGGAACGGGGCGCGTGCGCCTCGAGACCGAGCCGTTCCGCGACGCGGTCAGCCGCGATGACGTGGCGGCGGTGCTGGCGGTCCTGGTCGCCGACACGAGCCTGGACGGCACGACCCTGTATCTCGGCGACGGCGAGGTGCCGATCGCCGTGGCGCTCGGCGCGCTCCACGGCTAGCCGGTCGCCGCCGCGGGGCTTTACCCCCGGCTCACTCACCCTTGGACAGCCCGCGCAGCCTCCGGCGGCGACGCGACTCCACCACCGGTAGGCCCAGGAACTCGTCCAGGCCCTCGCGAGCCTTGCCGCGCACCATGGTGCGAATGAGCGGCGTCCACCCCAGGAACCTCCCGACCCCGCCCAGCGCCTGCCGTGACCAGGCGTAGAACGAGAAGCTGTCGATGTGCTCAACGATCAGGCCGCCCTCGAAGCGAAACCGGGCCAGGACGTCGTTATGGACCTTGTTGCCGTTGGAGAAGGTGTAGTCGGCGGTCCAGCGTGCCCGTCCCTCCGTGCTGTCGGCCTCGTGCTCTCCGAGCACCACCACGAGATCGCGCGAACGCCCGGTGAGCATCCGCCACATCGCTCCCGGCTCGTCGTGGTGAAGGTCGACGAACACCGGGTCTGAGAAATGCGCCGTCGGCCCGTAGCACTCGGCCATGGCGTCGCCGTCGCAGCGG
Source organism: Solirubrobacteraceae bacterium (assembly GCA_035503355.1). Lineage (GTDB taxonomy): Bacteria > Actinomycetota > Thermoleophilia > Solirubrobacterales > Solirubrobacteraceae > Palsa-465. Next base: position 4,653 of record DATJTQ010000329.1, on the reverse strand, counting down.
GCGAAGGCCGCGTAGAAGCGCTCGATGAGCTCGTCGTTGGGGTGAGCCATGGCCCGAGGGTACCCGGGTCCGATGGGCCAGCCTGGACACCGCGGCGTCAAGCCGGACGCGCGGAGCGTCGAGTAGATCCCGACAGGCCGCTCCGCCGGTCCCCCTGCTCATGTCACCGCTCGCCCCGAGTCTTCTCACCCTCAGCGCCGACGCCGGCGCGGACGTGCTCCGTGCGGCGCTGAACCAGGCCCGGAGGGTCTACTACGAGGAGCCCGCCGACGCGCTCGCGGTGGCCGTCCGCTGCTATGAGATCGCTCGTGCGCTCCCGGACGCGAGCCTGTGCGCTCGTGCCCGGGCGCTGCAGGGCGCTGTCTCCCTGCATCGCGGGGATCTGCGCAGCGCCCTGGACCTGGTGGTCGACGCCGAGCGCGACGCCGAGCTGGGTGACGATCTCGCCGCCCGCATCGAGGTGTCGGCGCTCAAAGGCCAGGTGAGCTTCTTCACCGGGTCCTACGCCGACGCGCTCAGCCACGCCGAGCGCAGCGTCGCGCTCTCAGACCGCTCCGGTGATCGCGACCTGCGCATCTACGCCCGCCGCGCCACCTGTCTGGTCTTCGGCAACATCGGCGTCCGCGACCTCGAGTCACGCGTCCGCGGCCTGCTGGAGCTCACCATCGAGTCGGGCAACCGCTGGGAGGAGACCATCTCCCGCAACGACCTCGCCTGCTACTACCAGGAGACCGGCGACCTGGAGTCCGCCGAGCGCGAGATCGAGCGTGCGGTTGCGGTGGGCGCCACCGTCCCGGAGCCGCGCAGCTTCGCCATGGGGCTCGTCCACTCCACGCGCGCCGACATCCGCCTGCTCGGCGGGCGCGCACAGGAGGCGCTCGCCGACGCCGAGCGGGCCATCGCCCTGCTCACCGTCAACCAGGAGGCCAACCCCTACGTGCTCGGCGTCACCGTGCGCGCCGAGGTGCAGGCGCGGATGGCCCTGGGCCAGCTCGACGACGCCCAGGAGTCCGGGGAGGGGGCCCTGGCCTGGCTCGGCGACCGCGTCCCCCAGATCCGCAGCCTCATCCTGTCCACGCTGGCCGCCGAGCTGCGCGCCGCCGGGCGGGTCGAGGCCGCCTATGACGCGCTGGCCCGATCGGCCGAGCTCGAGCGCGAGGCCTTCCGGGAGCTCTCCGAGCTCCAGCTCAGTCTCGAGCGCGCGGCGCTGGAGACATCGGCCGCCCGCCGGGAGTCCGACGAGCTGGCGGCCAAGAACCGCGAGCTGGCCCAGGCTCACGCCGAGCTCGTCCTGCGCACCCGCCAGCTGGAGGGACTGCAGGAGCAGCTGCGTGATCAGGCCGATCGCGACTGGCTCACCGGCCTGCACAACCGCCGCTATCTCGCCCGCGAACTCGAGCGCCCCGCCCACGCGCGCCTGGCCGGCCCGCTCACTCTCGCCGTGCTCGACCTCGATCACTTCAAGTCGATCAACGACGGCTTCGGCCACGCCGCCGGTGATCAGGTCCTGGTGCGCGTGGCCGGACTCCTGCTCGACGTCGTCCGCGACACCGACATCGTGGTGCGCAGCGGCGGCGAGGAGTTCCTGGTCCTCATGCCCGGCACCGAGGCCACGGGCGGCCGCGCGGTATGCGAGCGCATCCGCGAGGCCGTGCAGGGCGAGCCATGGGATCGCATCGCTCGCGGCCTGAAGGTCACCGCCAGCATCGGCGTCGCCTCCACCGACACGCCGAATGACCTCGAGCACCTCGTCAATTTCGCCGACCAGCGCCTCTATGAGGCCAAGCGCGCCGGTCGCAATTGCGTGGTGGCGGACGTGGTGCCGGACGCCGGCTACAACGGTTCGTCGTCGTGGACGAGGAAGCCCGCGGCCTCCAGCACGCCGCGTTCCTCGAGGCGTCCGAGATGATCGCCGACGCGTTCGGTGTCGGTGACCTCCCAGGCCCCGGCTGCTGCCGAGCCCTCGATCATCCGCAGCCCGTACATGTCGGGCTCGTCGACGGCGTTGCGCAGCCAGGCGAGATCGTCGGAGATCCGCCGCGGCCGATCGGTGGAGGGTGACCACGGGTCCTGGTTCTGGCGGCGCTCGCTCATGCCGGCCGGAAGCAGGAGGGCGGTGGCCAGAGCGTCGCCCCAGCTGGGCTTGTCCTGTACGAGTTCAAGAAGCATGGCTGTGATCTACCCGATTCCGGCGCGAGCGCAACGGTTGGGCCGACCCTGGCCCGTGGCGGCCGCAGCCGCCAGCGTCACCGCTGCGCCCAACGCTCGCCCGTGGCCGCCCCAGCCGCCAGCGTCACCGCTGCGCCCAACGCTCGCCCGTGGCGGCCGCACCCTCGAGTGCGGCCACCACGGACAGATGCGTCCCTGAGGAGGGCTTGGCCTACGAGCCCGCGATCTTGTGGTACGCCGCGATCTGCGGGTCCGCCGACGAGATCGCCGTGCATCCCTGCGCCACCACCATGGTGCCGCCACTGGAGCTCGGCGTCACCGTGTAGTCGGTGTTGTTGGGGATGTGCTCGGAGTAGTTGCCGTAGGTGAACGGCTTGCAGAGCATCTGGGTCTTGTAGTTGGTGATGCCCTTGATGGCCGCGTTGACGCTCTGGAGCGTGTACGCGCCCTTGACCTTCTCCAGCGCCGCCGTGGCCATCTCGGCATCGAGGAAGCCCATCTGACTGAAGCTTCCGATGCCGCCCGAGACCTTGGAGCCGTACTGCTTGAGAATCGCCTCATACAGCTTCATCTCGGGCTCGGTGTTGCCGTCGGGCGGGGTCAGCTCGGCGTTGATGAACAGCTTGTGGCTCCACTTCGGACCCAGCGCCTTGGCCAGGAAGTCCGTGTTGCACGGCGTCGAGCAGGCCCAGGCCTTGACCCGGTTCTCCAGCCCCAGCTTCTGGGCAGCCTGAAGGATGACCAGCGCCTCGGGCGGGGTGAAGTTCAGGACCACCGCCCCATTGGGCCCGGCGTCCTGGACCAGCCGCAGCGCCACCGTGTTGGCGTCGTTGATCGGGACGTTGTCGGTCTCGGTCTTGATCGGCACATGCGCGGCGGTGGCGATCGCCGTCGGTCCGGCGGCGATGTAGCCGGTGCCCGGCACGTTTGACTGATCGAAGGCGATCTTGTTGGGGTGCAGGCTCAGCACGTACTGGGTAGCGCCGTCTGAGCTGTAGCGCGGGCCCATGTTGACCGAGGCGCTGTTGGGCGTCGACCAGCACTCGGGATCGATCCCGGCGCCGAGCTCGTAGATCCCGGTCTTGGCCCACAGGGCGTGATCGACCGAGCACTCGATGATGTCGGAGGTCCCGACGATGCCGAGCACGTGATCGTTCTGCAGCAGCTTGTTGGCCGCGGCAGCGATCTGGGCCGGCTGGGTCTGGTCCGTCTGCACGAAGAGCTCCACCGGATGGCCGTTGATGCCGCCGTTGGCGTTGACGCAGTTGAAGTACGCCTGCGCCATCCAGGCCTGGTCGGTGAAGTCGGTGCCCGGCTGCTTGGTGTTGATCGTGCCCAGCTTGATCGGCGAGCCGGTGGCCTTCACCCCGGCCTTGGGACCGCACGACGAGGTGTCGACGCTGCCCGAGGCACTGCTCGAGCTCGTGGCGCCCGCGGCCGCCGTGGTGGCCCCGCTGCTGCTGCTGGCGGCCGACGTGGCCCCGCCGCCTCCACTGCTGCTACTCGAGCTGTTGCTCCCGCATCCTGCCAGGGCCATCAGCGCGACCACCAGTATCGGCGCGAGCCTCCACTGGCGCCGCGGTACCAGGTCACCGCGACTCATATCTCCTCCTCGATCTCGACGCTGCTCGTCAGTGAGCAGGCCGCCATCGTAATTGTCGCGCGGATTGTATGCAATCCTGCCCACCGTGTGGGACGCAACGTCACGAGCCCGAGGATCGGGAGGATGTCGGAATACCGGGTGGCCCGTGTGCCGCCGACTTATGCCAGAGCGCCCAAACGCACTGGTTCGCAGGACGCACGCGTGTTCGCGGCACATCACCCGTGGTAGGTTGCGGCCTCAATGAACGAGATGGTCGACAACCTGGGGGTCGCGCCACTCCGAGCCGAGGATCACCTGCGCGAGGCGATCGTCACCGGCCGCCTGCAGCCCAACGAGCGATTGGTGGAGTCAGACCTGGCCCGCTCGCTGGGAGTGAGCCGCACGCTCATCCGCGCCGCGCTGGTGCGCCTGGAGCACGAGGGCCTGGTGGAACACGTGCGTCACCGCGGTGCCCGGGTCCGGCTCGTCTCAGAGAGCGAGGCGGTCGAGATCCTCGAGACGCGGTCGGTACTGGAGGGGCTGGCGGCGCGACTGGCAGCCCAGCGCGCCACCGACGACGACGTCGGCGACCTCAAGAGCATCCTGGCCGAGATGCAGCGCCTGCGCGAAGCCGACGACTTGCTCGCCGTCTCGGACCTCAACGCCCAGCTGCACCGCCGGCTGCTCGAGATCTCCGGCCACGAGACCGCCGCCCGCCTCATCGGCGCGCTCAACTCACAGATGGTCCGCTTCCAGTACCGCACCATCCTCCTGCCCGGCCGCAGCGAGCGCTCGTTCGCCGAGCACGCCGAGATCGTCGCCGCCGTGGCCACCCACGACGGCGACCGCGCCGAAGCGGCCATGCGCACCCACCTCTCGCGCGTCGCCGACGCGCTGCGGCG
>DATJTQ010000328.1:0-8654 GCA_035503355.1 Solirubrobacteraceae bacterium | reverse complement strand
CACCGGCATCAGGAACGGCTTGTCGAGGTCACGGGTGGGCTCGGGAATGTAGGTGTCCAGCGCCTCGGCGAGCTCGAGGATCTTGCCCTCGTACTCCGAGTCGCCCTCCAGCGCCTTCAGCGCGGAGCCGATGACGAACGGGATGTCGTCGCCGGGGAACTCGTACTCCGACAACAGGTCACGGATCTCAACCTCGACGAGCTCCAGGAGCTCGGGGTCGTCGACCATGTCAGCCTTGTTGAGGAAGACCACGATGTAGGGCACGCCGACCTGACGGGCGAGCAGGATGTGCTCACGCGTCTGCGGCATGGCGCCGTCGGCAGCGGAGACGACCAGGATCGCCCCGTCCATCTGAGCCGCGCCGGTGATCATGTTCTTCACGTAGTCGGCGTGACCAGGGCAGTCCACGTGGGCGTAGTGCCGGTTGGCGGTCTCGTACTCGACGTGCGAGGTCGCGATCGTGATGCCGCGCGCCTTCTCCTCTGGAGCGTTGTCAATCGAGTCGAACGACCGCACCTCGGTGCCATCGCCGAACTTGTCGTGGAGCACCTTGGTGATGGCCGCGGTCAGCGTCGTCTTGCCATGGTCGATGTGACCGATGGTCCCGACGTTGACATGGGGCTTGTCGCGCTCGAACTTGGCCTTCGCCACTTTGGTGTTGCTCCTTCTTCTTTGCGAATGTTTTGCTCGTCCGGAGGACGAACCCAATCAGGATATAAGTTTTCCGTCCGGCGCCGCTGCTACACGCAAATAGCGCTTTTCCGGGGGTTCCGCCTAAGCGGCTTCCTCGCCGCCCAGCTTGTCAGCGATGTTAGGCGGCACTTCGTCATAGCGGTCAAACTGCATCGTGTACGTCGCGCGACCCTGCGTGTTTGAACGCAGGTCCGTCGCGTACCCGAACATCTCCGACAGCGGCACGTGGCCGGAGACGACCTGCGCGTTGCCGCGCTGCTCCATGCCGCTGATCTGGCCGCGCCGGCGGTTCAGGTCGCCGATGACGTCGCCCATGAACTCCTCGGGCGTGACGACTTCGACGGCGAACACCGGCTCCAGCAGCACCGGCTTGGCTCGGGCGACCGCCGCCTTGAGCGCCAGCGAGCCGGCGATGCGGAAGGCGATCTCCGATGAGTCGGTGTCGTGGTACTTGCCGTCGGTGAGGGTCACCCGGACGTCGACCAGCGGGAAGCCCATGCGGGGCCCGTTGTCCATCGCGTCCTCGACGCCCTTCTCGACGGCGGGGATGAACTCGGTGGGAACCGATCCACCCCTGATCTTGTTGATGAAGTCAAAGCCCTCGCCGGGGGCCGGCTCGACGTCGATGTAGACAATGCCGTATTGGCCCGAGCCGCCGGTCTGGCGCACGAAGCGTCCTTCCACCTTCTGGGCGGTACCGCGGATGGTCTCGCGGTAGGAGACCTGCGGCCGGCCGACATTGGCCTCGACCTTGAACTCGCGCTTCATCCGGTCCACGAGGATCTCGAGATGCAGCTCGCCCATCCCGGAGATCTCGGTCTGGCCGGTCTCCTCGTTGGTCGCGACCTGGAAGGTCGGGTCCTCCTCGGCCAGGCGGCCAAGGGCGACCGACATCTTCTCCTGGTCGGCCTTCGTCTTGGGCTCCACCGCCACCTTGATCACAGGCTCGGGGAACGTGATCGTCTCGAGCTTGATCGGGCGGTCAGGCGCAGCCAGGGTGTCCCCGGTGACGACCTGCTTGATGCCGACCCCGGCGGCGATGTCGCCCGAGTAGACCTCCTCGAGCTCCTCGCGCTCGTTGGCGTGCATCATCAGGAGCCGCCCGACGCGCTCGGTGCGGCCGGTCGACACGTTGAGGATGCGCGAGCCCGCCGACAGCTTGCCGGAGTAGACGCGGAAGTAGGTGAGCTTGCCGACGTAGGGGTCGGCCATGATCTTGAACGCCAGCGCCGCGAACGGCTCATCGTCGGAGGCGTGGCGCACGGCGGGAGCCTCCTCGCCGTTGCTTGAGCCCTTGGCGGGCTCCAGGCCCTCCACCGCCGGGACGTCCAGCGGGCTGGGCAGGTAGTCCAGGACGGCGTCGAGCAGCGGCTGCACGCCCTTGTTCTTGAAGCTCGAGCCACACAGGACGGGGGTGAGCTGGATGGCCAGGGTGGCCTTGCGGATCGCCTGCTTGATGCGAGCGACCGGGATCTCCACCTCTTCGAGGATCATCTCCAGCAGCTCGTCGTCGTAGTGCGAGACCTCCTCGAGCATGTGCTCGCGGGCCTCGGCGGCGCGCTCGACCTGGTCAGCAGGGATGTCGATGACCTCCTGCTCCTTGCCGAGCTCGTCCTTGTAGATGATCGCGTGGTTCTCGACGAGGTCGATGATCCCCTGGAACTCCGCCTCCGCGCCGATCGGCAGCTGGATCGGCACCGGGTGAGCTCCGAGGCGGTCGACCATGGTCTGGACGCCCTGCGCGAAGTTGGCGCCGATGCGGTCCATCTTGTTGATGTAGGCGATGCGCGGGACGTGGTACTTGTCGGCCTGGCGCCACACCGTCTCTGACTGGGGCTCGACACCGGCGACGGAGTCAAACAGCGCAATGGCGCCGTCGAGCACGCGCAGCGACCGCTCCACCTCGACGGTGAAGTCGACGTGGCCGGGCGTGTCGATGATGTTGATGCGGTGCCCGCTCCACTCGCAGGTGGTGGCGGCGGAGGTGATCGTGATCCCGCGCTCCTGCTCCTGCTCCATCCAGTCCATCACGGCCGCGCCCTCGTGAACCTCACCGATCTTGTAGGTCCGACCGGTGTAATAGAGGATGCGCTCGGTCGTCGTCGTCTTGCCGGCGTCGATGTGCGCCATGATTCCGATGTTGCGAGTCTTCTCGAGCGTGAACGTGCGTGGCATGGGTCTTTGGGGTAGGAGGGGAATCTCAGATGGCCGGTCGCGCTCATAAAAAAGGGCCCAGTGGGCCCGTTCACGACGCGCTTGTCGGCCGCGGGCGATTGTCTATACGGTCGGTGTCTCCATTGCGTGGATGCTCCGCGCCCAGGAACGAGCACAGATGAACGTGTCCGAACCCGAGGCGGACACCGAATATAGCAGAGCACCCGCGGCCTCAGAGGGGCGTGAACGGCCCTCTGCAGGAGGCTTGCGAGGCATCCAAACCGCCGTGCTGGCGGGGGCCTGCGCGGCCGCGCTGCTCCTGCTGGTGGCTGAGTTCTTGCCGCTCTTCGAGGTGCGCACCAACGCCCGCCATGGCGTGGTCACCACCGTGCAGACGGGCTCTCATCATTCCTATGCGCTGATCCCGATCGCGCTGCTGGTCGCGGCCCTGGCCGCCGCCTGGCGCCGCGCTCCGACCCGCCTCACCGCCCTGGCCATGGCGGTCCTGGGCGTGGTAGCGCTGGTCATCGCGCTCGCGCGTGACCTGCCCGACGCCCAATCCAACGGCCTGGAGCACTCGGGCGGCACCTACGTCACCGCCGCGGCCAGCCCACGTGCCGGCCTCTACCTCGAGACCGCGGGAGCCGTCCTGTTGCTGATCACGGGCGCGGGGGGCGTGATTCTCGGCCCCCCAACGGATGGTGGAGGTCAGACCATTTCGTCTCGTAGACGGTCCGCTTCCTGACCTCCGGGCAATCCCAACGGTTTACCAACATCAGGCCCGTTACATTTAGCTAACGCGAGGGTTGTCCCACCGCAGCCCCCGGTCCCGTGCGGTGGGCAGCCCTCGCGTTTCTTCTTTTAAAGCGGCGGTTGGGGCGAGGCCGCGCTGGGGTGTTCGCGAAGGCGCGCCGATGTTCGCCGAAGCAGCAGCGAGCGACCGAGGCACGGTGCCTGCGGGATCGTCGAACGACAGCTATGACGGCGGACGGAGCGCAACCGTCAACTCCAACAGCCGTTTGACGACAAACCGGAAATGCGGCCAATGATTTGGTGCGAAGTGGTCGCTATACGACCTCCAGCGGAAAAACCGGGCTGCCGAATCCCGATTTGCCGCTGATTGGTCGCTGCGGGGTGCCGCCGCCACAGTCCGGCCCCCAACGAACAACCAGCGCTTGTCACACTTCCCCCGGCGCGCGCGAGAGAGGGGGTGATGGTGCACGACGACGACCTGCTGGCGCAATACGCCGCCGGTGATGCGGAGGCCTTCGTGGCGTTCTATCGCCGCCACCTCCCGGCCGTCCTCGGCTTCTTCCTGCGCCGAACGGGCAATCCCGAGCTCACCGCCGACCTCACCGCCGAGGTGTTCGCCGCCGCTCTGCTCGCCGCCGAGCGCTACCGGCCCGGTGATCGTCCCGCCCTGGCCTGGCTGTATGGGATCGCGGCTCACAAGCTGGCCGACAGCCGTCGCCGGGGCCGCGTGGAGGACGAGGCGCGTCGTCGTCTGGCGCTCGAACCGCTGACCATCGACGACGAGGAGCTGGCGCGGATACAGGAGATGGCCGATCCCGGCGCCGCCGAGGCGGCCGTCCTCACGCTCCCGCCCACTCAGCGCGACGCCGTCCTGGCCCGCATCGTCGATGAGCGCCCCTACGCCGAGATCGCCCACGACATGCAGTGCTCCGAGTTGCTGGTGCGCCAGCGCGTCAGCCGGGGCCTGCGTGCGCTGCGCGCCCAGATCAAGGAGCCGCGATGACCTCCTTCCTGCATGACCTCGAAGAGCAGCTGCGCACCGCTGCGCACCACCGCGCCCCGGGCGGCGACGCGCCCGCCCCCACCCCGCCGCCCCGCGGGCCACGCCGCGGCCGGCGCCGCTGGGGCCGGGTGGCGGGCGGCGCCCGCCTCATCGCGGCGCTGGTGGCCGTCGCCGTGACCCTGGCCGTCGTCATCGGGGCGCTGGTCCTCCTGGGTCATCGCGGCGGACAACCCTCATCGGCGCCGGCATCGGGGGGGCCCGGCGGGACGCTCGCCGCACTCATCGAGAACACCCCCAAGGCCCTGTTGCGGCGGGAGCTCGCGCTCATGAGCACCGCGACACGCAGGGTGCAGGCATCCGCACAATGTCACGGCGCTCCCCAGCCTCGGATCATGGCGAAGATCCACCACCCACCGGGGCCGGCCCTGCTGTCCACCCTCGCTGTCCTGCGCCGTCCGGCGAGGGCCGCCGATCGGCTGCCGGCCGGCGCGTTCTCGCAACCCGGCCGCGGCATTGCGGTGTACGTCGGTGCGGCCCGGCGAGCCGCTCACATCCTGGGGACGACGTACTACCTCGTGCCCATCCGCCAGTATCCGGCGGGCGACCTCCCCTCCGCGCGATGCTTCGCACTGCAGAGTGCCGCGCTCGACAAGGCCCTGCCGACGTTTCCGGCGGCGCTGCGGTCACCGGTCCACACACTCCAGGCGGCGCTCCTCGCCTATGAGAGGAGTCTCGCCGCCAAGCCCCCGGTCGACGCCGTCTGCGAGGTCACGGTCCAGCGCAACGGCGGCGGGATGAGCTGCAGCGAGACCGCTGCGCAGATCCGCCACAACCTGTTCCCCGACGATGACAACGGCGTCTTCAGCGGCCTCGTGCCAGATGGGGTGGCCTCGGTGACGTTGAACTTCCCGGCCGCGTCCGGCCACCCCGCCCGCTCGGTCACGGCGACGGTGCACGCCAACGTCTACGCCGTCGCCACCGGCATCTCGGGGCCACCCAGGCCCGGCGCTCCCACCGTCACCTGGCGCGGGGCCGACGGACAGGTGGTGCGCAGCTACACGCAACCTTCGCCGGCCCAGCTCCGGCAGCTCTGCCGCCAGCAAAGTGATGGATGCGTCGCTGCGCTCCTGGTCGGTGCAGCCGGCGAGGTGTCAGAGGGCAGCAGCTCGAGCAGCAGCTCGAGCAGCGCCTCAGCCAGCGCCACCACCCGGTCTCAGCCCAGCCCGCGCTCGGCCACGACCGGCGGCTGAGCGTCTGCCGGCGATCCACTGGTCACCTCGCCCGGCCGCGCAGGCGTGGGAGATCTTCCCCGTTGGGCGAGCGCCAGGCCGGCGCCAGCCGCTCAGCACGCCGCGCGCGCGACCGGCTCCAGCGCCGACGAGCAGGCGATCGGGTGGGTCGGCGGGTGGAGAACCCGGATCGTGGCGTGGCCGATGTTGTTGGCGAGGGTCGCCTCGGCGGTGGTCCCTCCGACCACCGCGCGATTGGTGAAGGTGGCCCCGCTGGTCTCCGGTATGAGCCGAACCATGACGGCCGCCGTGGCGCCGGGCTTGAGGTTTCCCAGACGGCAGATGATCACCTTGCCGACCTGGCACTGGCCCACGGAGGGACGCACGGAGATGATGCGCGCCGGATCCTTCGGCTGGTCGGCGACCACGACGTTGGCGGCAGTCGCCGGCCCCTTGTTGTGGACGGTGATCCGGAAGGTCACGGCCTGCCCGCGGGCGACGGCGGGGGTCAGCGCCTGCTTGGCGAGCGTCAGATCGGTCCCGGCGTAGGCCGGCGTGTTCCCTCCGTCGGGGGCCGGCGGCCCGGGCGGCGGGTTCGGGGTCGGCGGTGGGTTGGGCGGTGGCGTCGGCGGCGGGTGGGCGACGAACCGGTCGGTGAACACGCAGTGGAGGCGTGGGTGGGCGGGGGTCAGCGTGACCGCGATCACCCCGCGATCGAACGGGATGAGCTGGCCGTTGCAGGCAACCGACTCCAGCACCCAATTGGCGGGGTCCTCGCTCGCCGCGGCCTGCTCGGCGATCAGGTAGCGGCCCAGCGAGAGGTGGTCGGTGGCGTCGGTGGGACGGTCGGGCGCGGCGTCGGCCGCCACGCCCTGCTCGGTCGTCGTCGCGTGCTGATGGAACTGGCGGGCGTGCCCGTTGCGGGCACTGACGACGAAGGCGACCGACCCGGTGGAGCCGGTGGTGATCTTGGCCAGTGAGATGGCCCCGGCGGGGACGAAGGCGTCGACGAACTCGCAACTGGACGTCTCGCCGCTGCGGACCGTGACCTGGACCGGGGAGCCGGGCTTGCCCGTGACGCCGTCGCAGACAACTCGGACGCTCCGCCATCTCCCGGTGTCCGTCGCCGGAGGCGCCTCCGTGACCGTGTAGCGGCCCGGAGCCAGGTCGGTCAGCTCGGGGGACGCGTACGCGGGGACGCCGGGATCCCGGGTGGTCGCGGTGAGGTGGTGGTCCGAGCCGCCGCCGGCAGGCGCGACCGTGTACCCGAACCGCCCCACCCCGCCACGGGTGATCTTGTCGATCGTCAGGCCCCCGGTGGGCGGTTCATAGGTATTGGTGTAGACGCAGGTGACGTGCTCGGCGGCGACCAGGTGGATGTCGGTGGTCGCCCCGGTGACGGTGGCCGTGCTCGACCCGGCCCCTCCGGAGGCGGTCTTGGCCGTGCAGTCGACGGAGGTCAGCGTGTAGTGGTCCACCGCGCCCTCGGTCACCTCCCACGTCTGGCCGCCGGCTCGGAAGAAGTCCAGCGACTGCCCGTCGGCCAAGGTGAACCCGTCCGGGTTGAACGAGATCGACCCGTTGAAGGCAAACGCCGGCGTCTCGCCGGCGGGCGCGCCGACCACCTGCTTCTGAATGGTGATCGTCCCCGACGTCGGAGGCGGGACGACGTAGAAGGCGTAGCAGAACTCGTGGGTGACGCCCGCGGGGAAGAAGATGTACTCCACGTTGTCGCCGTTGACCGCATCGGTGGCGCAGCGCAACGCCGCGAAGCCGTAGGTCGGTCCGGGGAACTTCTGCGCCAGCACCGGATCGTCGGGCGTGCCCCCCTGCGCCCACAGCTGTGAGGCGGTGCCGGCCTGCGTGCGTTCGTCAGAGGTCAGCTCGACCGTGACCGCGCCGGCGATCGATTGGCCCTTGACGCGGTTGTGGTACTGGTCATACAGCGGCGTGGAGTCCTGGGTGGTGATCGGGGCGCGGGGGAACGGATCGGTCACCTTGGACAGCGACCCCCACGGGCCGCTGACCGCTCGCGTCTCATAGCCGTGGCCGAGCGTGAACTCCCAGCCGGGCAACGGGCTGCAGGCGTCCTGGGGCGCCCCCTCCTCGACCGAGGGATCCACGAGCCCGGGCGTGTTGTTGTAGGGCGAGTCGGGACCCAAATCGTCCAGGCTCTCCTGGATGTCGTTGCGCGCCTTGTTGGCGAAGACGTCCTGATAGGACGGGCACGACCGCGCCACGAAGGTCACGAAGTACCCGGACCCTTTGGCGGCGGCCACTCCCGGACACAGGGCACAGATCCCGGCGACGATCGCCGCCGACGCGCTCCCGAGCGTCAACCTGCCGAACACAGCAACGAGACTGCGCCACGGCCGGGTGAGTCGGCATCACCCCGGCCGGGTGACCTTCGCGGGGACGTCTACCAGCGGTAGTGGGCGAAGGCCTTGTTGGCCTGCGCCATGCGGTAGATGTCGTCCTTGCGCTTGTAGGCGTTGCCCTGCTGCTGGATGGCGTCCAGCAGCTCGTGAGCGAGCTGGTGGGCCATGTCGCGCTCACGGCGCTGACGGGCGTACTGCACCAGCCAGCGGACGGCGAGGGTGCGGGCGCGCCGGGACGGAACCTCGACCGGCACCTGATAGGTGGCGCCACCGACGCGGCGGGGGCGAACCTCCAGCACCGGGGTGAGCGCCTTGATGCCGGCCTCGAGCTGCTCAACGGCGGGCTTGCCGCTGCGCTCGCCGAGGATGGCCATCGCGTCGTAGACGATCTTCTCGGCCACCGACTTCTTGCCGTCCAGCATCACCTTGTTGATGACCTGCTGA
>DATJTQ010000327.1:0-2909 GCA_035503355.1 Solirubrobacteraceae bacterium | reverse complement strand
GTGCGGCCCGGGACTGCAGCGTTGGTGGGGGCGGACGGGTGCGCTCCGAGCCGCGCCCGCCCCGCCCCGCCCCGCGCCGCCCGACGGAAAAAAAAGCCCGCATACGGTGCATTAGTCGAGGCACGTCCGCCAGGCGCTCCCGTCTCACGTTGCTGAGCCGTTGTCGACGTGCCTCGCGCGCCCCCGCGGCGCCGAGCTACAGGGCGCCGGCGCGCCGCAGCGCTCGCGCGCGGCCCAGCCGCCAGCGCCGGAGCGGCCGTTCGGGCCCACGGAGCTGTCGCGCCCGGGCCCGCAGCAGCGCCACCGTGCTCGCCGTGAGCACGAACGGATCTGCGATCACACGGTTCTCAGACAGCGAGAGCGCGGCCGTCGTCCGGCCCGCCACCTCGGCCACCAGGATGGGCTCGCGCAGCGGCGCGGCCGAGTCCAGCTGGGCGAGGCGGAAGAGGTCCGGCGCGTCGTCGAAGACCGCGTAGCGCAGCGTGACCGCCGCGATCGTGGGCTGCGCGTCGCCGCCGGCCGGCGCCCCCTTAGCGGCGAACGTGTCCTGGCGCCTCATGCCGCGCGCTCCCGCGCCGCGCTCACCAGTGCCTGGGCGATGTTGTCGCCGGCACGGCCCGGATCGCGCTCCGGGTGCCATTGCAGGCCCAGGGCGAAGCGGCGGTCGGTCCGCTCGATCGACTCGATCATCCCGTCGGGCGAGATCGCCGTGGCGCTCAGGCCGCGGCCCAGGCGGCGGATCGCCTGGTGGTGCTCACTCTCGACGTGGGCCGTCCGGCCGAGCAGGCTGCGCATGGCGCCGCCGGCCTGTGTGCGGACCGCATGCCCCCCGGCGCCATGCTCCACCGTGGTCGCGCCGTCGCCCACCACGTCCTGGTAGAGGTCACCGCCGGAGGCGATGTTGAGCAGTTGGTGGCCCCGGCAGACACCCAGCACGGGCAGGTCGATGGCCAGCGCCGCGCTGAGCACCGCCAGGTCGGCGCGGTCACGGTCCAGGTCAGGTTCGCCGCGTGTGATGCGCGGCTCCTCGCCATAGAGGCCGGCGTGCAGGTCGGTGTAGGCCCCGGTGAGCACGAGGCCATCGGACAGGGACAGCTCGCGCTGCGTGGGCATGCTGGTGAGGTGACGTACCCGCGCTCCGGCATCGTGCAGCCAGCGCACGTAGGGCGGGGTGGGATCGTCGCGGGAGACCAGCAGCACCAGCGGGCTCGCGTCCTCGCGCGTGTGCCGGTAGGCGTGCAGGAACGCCGCCTTGGCCCGGGAGACCCGCTTGCGCGCCGCCTCCTCGGTGGTGTCGAGCAGGCGGGCGATCTCGCCGTGGCTGAAGCCCGCGTCGAAGTGCAGCAAGAGGACGAAGCGCTGGTGGGTGGGCAGGCTCGAGAGGGCCTCGCGCGCCGCGTCGGGTGCCGCCGCGTCCTGTACGGCGCGCTCGATGGCGACGTCCTCGTCCAGTGCGACGGTCGGGCGCCGCGCGCGCCGGCGCAGCTCATCGACGGCCAGGTTGTGGCTGGTGCGCTTCAGCCACGCCCGCTGGCGCTCGGGGCTCAGGCCCTCCGGGAGGCGGCGCCACGCGCGGGCAAAGGCCTCCTGGGCGAGGTCCTCCGCGGTGTGGCGATCGCCCGCCAGCGCGAAGGTCAGCCGCGCGGTGAGCTGATCGTGGTGATCGCGGATGAGGGCTTCGAGATCCATCACCTGACAAGACGATGACGGATGGGCAAACCGGACACCGGGCGCGCCGGGTGGGCGAGCGGCCGGGTGGGCGGGCCGGCCTAGTGGCCGAGGGGGTTAGGCGAGCGCCGGGGTGGCGCGCTGCAGCCCAGCGAGGATGCCGGCGATGCGCAGCTGATCGGCTTCCTGCACGTTGATGAGCCGGACACCGAGGTGGGTCGGGGTCTCGCGGGCCAGCACCGCCTCGCAGTGGACGTGCTCGGAGGCGCCGGGCAGGAAGAGCTCGACGCGCCACTTGGAGACCTCGCCGAGGCCGGGGCGCTTGAGCAGCAGGGCTCCGCCCATGCTGAGGTTGGAGGTGACGGTCGACACCGTCTGGCCGTCGGCCCCGTCGGCCCCGACCGGGGTCGCCTTGACTGCGGTGACCAGCGGCGTGCGCTCGGCGCTGCGGCGCTCGGCCACCTGGATGCCGTCGACGACCACGAACTCGAGCTCGTCGCGACCCTCCTCCTTCAGGGCGACGCCGCGCAGGGCGACCGGAGCGCGCCCGTGCTCGAAGGTGAGGAAGCAGAGCGAGCCGGAGGCGAGTCGCGTCTGAACCTCCTCAGGGATCTCTCCCTGCGGGATCAGCGTCGCCACGGGACCCTGAACTGACTGGACCCGACACTCGATGCAGTTGACCTCCCAATCGACCTTTGCATCGAGGTCGACCCGGACGGCCTGGTTCTTTACCAATCGTCGCATTACATGGACGTAATCGGCAGGGGACCCCGTTGTGTTTAGCACAACGAGCACAATTGCCTGCGTAGCGCGTCAGGGGGGTGACGGACGGGCCGTCCGCCGCGTTCCCGGGGCCTGCGCGGGGTCGCGGAGCCTACGCCGCGACGGCGGCGAGGTCGCGGGCGCGCTGGCGCCACACGTCCAGGCGCGGGCGCAGACCCAGCCGATCCAGCAGCTCGAGATCGAGGCCGGCGGCCGGCGGCTCCTCCTCGGTGGCGGGGTGCAGCTCGTTGGCCAGCCCGTTGGCGATGTGCACGGCGGCGACCCCGTCGAAAGCGAGGCCGTCGACCTCTGACGGATCGTGGTGATGGGCCACGGCCTCGACGATGCCGTCGGGAAGGCCCCACAGGGAGAGGAGATGCGCGCCGATGTGCGCGTGCGAAACCCCGTCGGTCTCGGCCTCGATGACGTGCAGGGGGACGCGGCGCTCACGGGCGCGGTCGTTGAGCTCGGCCCAGCGC
>DATJTQ010000326.1:0-18281 GCA_035503355.1 Solirubrobacteraceae bacterium | reverse complement strand
ACCACGATGCGATCAGCCAGCGAGATCGTCGACAGCCGATGGGCGATGACGAACGTGGTCCGTCCGGTCAAGACGTCACCCAGGGCGCGCTTGATCTCGCCCTCGGTGGTGGTGTCCACCGACGAGGTGGCGTCGTCGAGGACAAGGATCCGCGGGTTGGCGAGAATCGCACGCGCAATGGCGATGCGCTGGCGCTGGCCGCCCGACAGGGTCAGGCCGCGCTCGCCGACGCGCGTGTCGTAGCCGTCGGGCAGGCGGGAGATGAACCCGGCCGCCTGCGCGGCCTGCGCCGCGCGCTCCACCTCCTCGCGGGTGGCGTCGGCGCGGGCGTAGGCGATGTTGTCGTGGATGGTGGCGCTGAACAGGAAGGGGTCGTCGTTGACGACGGCGATCGCCTGGCGCAGGCTGTGCAGGTCGACCGAGCGCACGTCGGCGCCGTCGATCTCCACTGCGCCCGTGGTCACGTCATACAGCCGCGGCAGCAGCGACACCAGCGCCGACTTGCCCGAGCCCATGGCGCCGACGAGGGCCACCACCTGGCCGGCGGGGACCTCCAGGTCGATGTCCGACAGCGCCGGGTGCGTCGTGCCCTCGAAGGTCAGGCCGACCCCTCGCAGCATCACGCGGCCCCCGCCGTCGGGCAGCGCGGGCGCGTCGGGTGGGGACTCGATCCGCGGCGCGCGGTCGAGCACCTGGAAGATGCGCGCGCCCGAGGCGGTGGAGCGCTGCGCCGCGCCGAGCATGTAGCCGAGCGTCCGCATGGGGGAGATGAGCATCAGCAGGTACGCGTAGAACGCGGTGAAGGCGCCGAGGCTGAGCGTGCCGTCGATGACCCGGCGACCGCCGAAGAGCAGGATCGCCGCCAGGCCCAGGTTGGGCAGGAAGCTGATCAGCGGGTTGTAGAAGGCTTGGATGCGGGTGGCCACCATCTGCTGGTCGAACACGCGCTGGACGGTGTGACCGAAGCGCCTGAGCTGGCGGTCCTCCTGTGCGAAGGCCTTGACCACACGCACACCGGAGACGTTCTCCTCGGAGTCGGCGGTGAGCTCGGCGATCCGCTGCTGGGCCTCCTGCATCGCGGGACGCGACCTGTGGCCGTAGCGGTCGGCGATGAGGATCACGAACGGGACCGGCGCGAGCGAGATCGCCGCCAGGTCGGGCTGCAGGATGAACATCGCCACGGCGGCGAGCACGATCGTCACGACGGCCTGGGCGATGAACACCAGCCCGTAGCCGAGAAAGAAGCGGACCGATTGCAGGTCGACGGTCGCCCGGGACATGAGCTGCCCGGTCTGCTGGCGGTCAAAGAAGCCCAGCTCGAGCTGTTGCAGATGGTCATAGAGGGTCTGGCGCAGGTCGACCTCGACGCCGAGCGAGACCTCTCCGGCGATGAGTCGCCTGAAGACGCTCAGCACCAGCCTCCCCAGGCCGGCGGCGAGGATGGCCAGGGCCAGCAGCACCAACTCGTGACGGTGGTGGTGGCTGATCGCGTTGATGGCCACGCCGGTCAGCGCGGGAATGAGAACGGTGGCGCCCAGTGCGCCGCCGGCGAGCACGAACGACCAGATGACCCCCTTGCGATAGGGGCGCAGGAATCCGATCAGCCGCCAGAAAGTGGACATACTTCATTTACTGTAGTAAGGCGCGCGCGGCGCGCGGGAGGGTCAGAGCGCGGCGTCGCCGAGCCGGGCGCGCACGTAGGCGCCGAGCATCACGCGGCTCTCGGCCAGCAGCTGGGCGTCACCGCGGCGAGAGGCGCGGAACGCCTCACGGAGCAGCCCATCGCCGGCCACCACCACCATGCGCGCGGCCGCGGCACGGTCCCGCGCGGCGGCCTGCGGCCAGTGGACGGCCAGGATCCGCTCCACCGACCCTGCGATCGCCTCCCGGGTGGGCCGGGTGCTGTTGCGGATGCGCTCGCTGCGCAGGCCCCCGTACCAGAGGGCGAGGAAGCCGGGCCGCCCTCGGAAGGCCGCGGCCAGCGCCTCGAGCACCCCGCCGGCGGGGTCGGGCATCGGGAACCGCTCATCGAGCTCGGCCGCGGCGGCGACCAGATCGGCGAACTCGCTCCAGTAGCGGGTGGCCAGCGCCTCGACGATCGCCTCCTTGTCGGGGAAGTAGCGATACACCGATCCCACCGGGACGCCTGCCGCACGGGCGATCCGGGTAGTGGTGAACGCATCGGCGCCGTCGCGGGCGAGGACCTGGTCGGCGGCGTCGAGCACCCGGCGCAGTCGCTCGCGGCTGCGGGCCTGGGTGGGGACGTTGCGCAGGCGGGTGTCGAGGTTCGGTCCCATAAAAGTTGAAAGTGAATACAACTTCATGTTAGCGTGGGGGCGGTGACGGCACAACCTCTTCAGGCCGAACGCCAAGCGGTCGCCGCCGCGGCCCGCCGGCTGGCGGCGGAGGGGCTGGTGCTGGGCACGGCCGGCAACGTCTCGGCCCGCTCCGGCGAGCTGGTGGCGGTCACGCCGACCGGCGCCGTGCTGGCCGAGCTCGAGGCCGAGGACGTGGTGGTGGTCGACCTCGACGGCGCGGCGGTACACGGCGACTACGCGCCCACCTCGGAGATCGAGCTGCACCTCGGCGCCTACCGCCGCCACGGGGCCGGCGCCGTGGTCCACGCCCACAGCCCGGTCGGCACCGCGCTGGCCTGTGCGCTGGATGAACTGCCGCTCATCCACTATCAGATGCTGGCGCTCGGCGGCCCGATCCGGGTGGCGCCCTACGCCACCTTCGGCACCGCGCAGCTGGCCCAGCTCACCCTCGACGCGCTCGAGGGCCGCGCGGCCGCGCTCATGGCCAACCACGGCATGATCACCGTCGGGCCCGACCTCGACGCCGCGTTGGCCAATGCGCTGCTCTTGGAGTGGGCGTGCGAGCTGTACTGGCGCGCGGCCGCGGTCGGCCCGCCGCGCAGCCTGGATGCCGGTCAGGCTCAGGACTTCATCGACGCGGTGACGACCCGCGGTTACGGCGCCCTGCAGGAGCGCGACGGGTGAGCGCCCCGATGCGCGTGATCACGCTCGGCGTGCACGTCGTGGACGTGCTGGTGCGTCCGGTGACCGAGATCCCGGCGGGTCAGGGTGGCCGGCTGGTGGACGCCATCCGCATCACCGCGGCGGGCCCGGCGGGCGGCACCGCGCTCACCCTGGCCAAGCTCGGCGCCGAGGTGCGCAGCGCCGGGGCCATCGGCAACGACGCCCTGGGTGACGCCCTCGTCGATCTGCTCACGCGCGCGAATGTGGACCCGGCCCTGCTTGTCCGCCGCACCGACCCTGGCGTGCAGACCTCGGCCAGCGTCCTGCCCATCCGCCCCGACGGCTCGCGGCCGGCCTTCCACGTGGTGGGTGCCAACGCCACCTACAGCGCGGCCGATGCGCCGTGGGACGCGATCGCCGCCGCCACCCATCTGCACCTCGGCGCTCCCGAGTTCATGGGCGGAGAGCAGGCGGCCCGGATCCTCGCCTTCGCCCGTGAGCACGGGGTCACCACCTCGGCTGACCTCCTCGCCCCCGGCGACCAGGCGCCGGCCATCCTGGACTGGATCGCGCCGGTGTTCGCGCACCTCGACTACCTGCTGCCCAACGACGAGCAGGTGCTGGGCCTCACCGGCACCGATGACCTCGCCGCCGGCGCCCGCGCGCTGCGCGAGCGGGGCGTGGGCTGCGTCGCCGCCACCCGCGGGGCCGACGGCGCACTCATCATCGATGCCGACGGCGAGCAGGCGGTGCCCGCCTTCGCGGTGGACGTCGTCGACACCACCGGCTGCGGCGACGCCTTCTCCGCCGGCTTTCTGCGCGGACTCTTCCTCGGTCGCGATCGCGCGCAGGCGGCCACGCTTGGCTGCGCCTGCGCCGCGCTGGTCGCGACCGGTCTGGGCTCTGACCACGGCGCCTTCGACCTGGCTGCCGCCGACACCTTCGCCATCCAGACCCCGACCAGGAGCGCAGTCCCGTCATGACCCGAGATACCGACTCAGACCGCAGCCCGATCACCCGCCGCCGCTTCGTGGCGGGCACGCTCGTGACGGGCGCCGCCGCCGCCGTGCCCGGCGTCGCCGAGGCCGAGGCCGAGCACAAGCACAAGCACAAGCCGGCCAAGCCGAAGTCGACCATGCACACCGCCGACGTCGCCATCGTCGGTGCCGGGCTCTCAGGGCTGACCGCCGCGCGCCAGATCAGGGCGGCGGGCAAGTCGGTGATCGTGCTCGAGGCGCGCGACCGGGTCGGGGGACGCTGCTTCAGCCGCTCCATCGGCGCCGGGGCCAGCGACGTGGCCAACATGGGCGCCACCTTCGTCGGGCCGACCCAGACCCAGATCCTGGGGCTCATGGGCGAGCTGGGCATCTCCAAGTTCCCGGTCTACTCCACGGGCAACCTGCTGTGGTACGAGAGCGGCAAGCTCACTCCCTACACCGGAACCATCCCGCCGGCCAACGACCCGGCGTCGGCGATCGAGCTCGGCGCGGTCGTCCTGCCCGAGATCGATCAGATGGCCCAGACGGTGCCCCTCGACGCCCCCTGGACGGCGCCCAACGCCGAGGCGTGGGACTCGATGACGGCCGACACCTGGGCCCAGGAGAACATCAAGACCTCCGACGGCCAAAAGCTCTACTCGCTGGCGGTGGACGCCGTGTTCTCGGTGCTGCCGCGCGACGTCTCGTTCCTGTACTTCCTCTTCTACGTGCACGCCGCCGGCAGCATCAACGATCTGGTCGCCAACGCCGGGCAGGGCGGGGCCCAGGACTTCCGGGTCACCGGCGGCACGCAGGGCGTCGCCATCAAGATGGCGTCCCAGCTCGGCCACAAGCGAGTCCTGCTCTCCCAGCCGGTGCGCCGCATCTCCCAGGGGCCGAAGAGCGTCTTCGTCTACGCCGACAAGGCGACGGTCAAGGCCAAGCAGGTGATCGTGGCCATCCCGCCGCACCTCGCCGGCCGGATCGCCTACGAGCCGGGCCTGCCCGCGGCGCGTGACCAGCTCACCCAGCGGATGCCCATCGGGTCCCTGATCAAGACCATCGCCGTCTATGACACCCCGTTCTGGCGCGCCCAGGGGCTCAATGGCCAGGTGACGAGCGACACCGGTCCGGTCACGGTGATGTTCGACGCCTCGCCGGCCAGCGGGACGCCGGGCGTGCTGCTGGGCTTCATCGACGGCGACGATGCCCGCACCCTGCATGACTCACCCGCCGCGACGCGCCAGGCGGCCGCCCTGAAGTCCTACACCACCTACTTCGGCCAGCAGGCGGGCAGCCCGCGCCTGTACATCGATCAGGTGTGGGACAAGGAGATCTACACCGGCGGCTGCCCCGTCGGGCTGATGCCGCCCGGCGTCATGACCGAGTACGGCGGAGCGCTGCGCGCCCCGGCGGGCCGCATCCACTGGGCCGGGACCGAGACGGCCACGGTGTGGACCGGCTACATGGACGGCGCGGTGCAGTCCGGCAAGCGCGCGGCCTCCGAGGCGCTGGCGGCGCTGTAGTGGCGCGCCGCCGCCGATCCCCCGGCCTGCATACTGTCGGACCGACCACCACCAGGAGACGCGATGACCAGCGTTCGTGAAGCCACGTTCGACCTGTTCCGGGCGCACGGGATGACGACGATCTTCGGCAACCCGGGCTCCACCGAGCTGCCGATGCTCGCCGACTTCCCCGATGACTTCACCTACGTGCTCGGCCTCCAGGAGCTCGTGGTGATGGGCATGGCCGACGGCTTCGCGCAGGCCAGCGGGCGCCCGACGCACGTCAACCTCCACACCGCCCCGGGCGTGGGCAACGCGGTGGGCGGGATCTTCAACGCTCAGGCCAACAAGTCACCGCTGGTGATCACCGCCGGGCAGCAGGTCCGCCCGCAGATCACCATCGAGGCCAACCTCACCAACCGCGACGCGACGATGGGCCCGCAGCCGTACGTCAAGTACAGCCATGAGCCGCCGCGCGCCCAGGACGTGCCGACCGCGATCGGCCGGGCCATTCACCACGCCATGCTCCCGCCCAAGGGCCCGGCGTTCGTTTCGATCCCCATGGATGACTGGAACGCGGAGGCCGACCCCGACCGCAGCGGGGCCGCCATCGCGCGCCGGGTGGTCGGGCGCGCGGGGCCCGACGAGGCGGCCCTGGCCGATCTCGCCGAGCGCCTGGCCGGCGCGCTGTCGCCGGTGATGGTCGCCGGCCCCGACATCGACGCCGCCGGGGGATGGCACGCCGCCATCGCGCTGGCCGAGAAGCAGCGCCTGCCGGTGTGGGCCAGCCCCGCCACCGGCGGATCCCGCCTCGGCTTCCCCGAGCGCCACCCGAACTTCGCCGGCGTGCTGCCCCCCGCCATCGGCGCGATCTCCGAGACGCTCAAGGCGCACGACCTGGTGCTGGTGGTCGGCTCCTCGGTCTTTCCCTATTACCCGTACCTGCCCGGGCCTCTGCTGGGCGAGACCACCCAGCTGGTGGCCATCACCTCCGATCCCGGCGAGGCGGCCCGGGCGCCGATGGGGGAGGCCATCGTCGGCGACGTCGCTCTCGCGCTCGAGCGGCTCGCCGCCCTGGTGCCCGACGGCACCCGCGAGGCCCCCGAGGCCCGCCCGGACCTGGGCGAGCCGCCGGCCGCCGATCCTCCGGACCGCCTCAGCGGCTCGCAGGCCATGGCGGCGCTGGCCGACGCCTTTCCCGAGGACGGGATCATCGTCCTGGAGTCGCCCTCGTGCACGCTGTCGCTGCGCAACCGCCTGCGCATCTCGTCGCCGGGCAGCTACTACTTCTGCGCCAGCGGTGGCCTCGGCTTCGGGATCGCCGCGGCCGTGGGCGTGCAACTGGCGCAGCCGGCGCGGCCGGTGGTGTGCGTGCTCGGCGAGGGCTCGGCGCAGTACGGGATCACCGCGCTGTGGAGCGCGCTGGCCTACAAGGCGCCCGTCACCTTCCTCGTCCTGCGCAACGACGAGTACATGATCCTCAAGTGGTTCGCCATGCTCGAGCAGGTGACCGGCGCGCCCGGACTGGACCTGCCCGGCCTCGATGTCGCCGCGGTCGCGCGCGGGTACGGCGTCCCCGCCGAGGAGGTCACCGGGCGCGAGGAGCTGACCGAGGCCCTGCGCGCGTCCGTCGCCGCCGACGATGGTCCCCGCGTCATCCAGGTACCGGTGGCGTCCGGGATGTGGCTGGAGTAGTGGCCGCGACCGCCGCCGGCGCCACCACGATCGTTCCCGAGCCGCCCGGTCCGGCGCCCGATCGGGCACCCGACTGGGTGGCGGCGGGCACGCCCGAGCCGCTGCGTTCCCGTTTGGTCGCCGTGCTGGGCGCCGACCGGGTTCTCACCCGCGCGCTGGATCTCATCCGCTTCGCCTCGGACGCCAGCGCCTACCGGCTCATCCCGCAGGCGGTGGTCGCGCCGCGCGACACCGACGACATGGCCGCGCTGCTGCGCTGCGCCACCGAGCTGGGGGTGCCGATCACCTTCCGCGCCGGCGGCACCAGCCTCAACGGCCAGAGCCAGACCGACGCCATCCTCGTCGACGTCCGCCGCCATTGGCGGCGTGTGCGCGTCGAGGCCGACGGGGCGCGGCTGCGAGCCCAGCCCGGGGTGGTGCTCGGCCACGCCAACCGGCTGCTGGTCCGCCACAGCCGGCGCATCGGGCCCGATCCGGCGTCCACCAACATCGCCTGCGTCGGCGGTGTGATCGCCAACAACTCCGGCGGGATGCGCTGTGGCGTGGTCGCCGACTCCTACCGGACGGTGAGCGCGATGACCCTGGTCCTCGCCAACGGCGCGGTGATCGACACCGCCGCCTCCGAGGCGGAGGCGCGCTTCGCGGCTGCCGCACCTCAGCTGGCCGCCGGCCTGGCTGAGATCCGTGACCGCATCCGCGCCGACACCGACCTCGCGCAGCGCATCGCCCGCAAGTTCGAGATCAAGAACACCACCGGATATCGCCTCTGCGCGTTCCTGGACGCCGACACCCCGCTCGAGATCTTCCGGCGGCTCGTCATCGGCTCCGAGGGCACGCTGGCCTTCGTGGCCGAGGCGGTGTTCGACACCGTTCCACTGGGTCGCCACACCACGCTGGCCCTGATGAGCTTTGAGGACCTCGACGCCGCCGCCGGCGCCGTCGGAGAGCTCGTCGACGCGGGCGCGACCGCCACCGAGCTGATGGTGGCTCCCACCCTCATCGCCGCCGCCTGGAACATGCCGGGCGTGCCCGAGGCGTGGAAGGAGCTGGACCCGGGCTCAGCCGCGTTGCTCGTCGAGTTCCGCGCCGAGACCCCCGAGGAGCTCGGGCCGCTCGAGGACGCCGCAACGGCGATCCTGAGTGCCCATGGCGGCCGCGACCCGCTCGACGGCGACCGGCCGTTCTCCCGTGACGCGGGCGACATCGAGACGCTATGGCGCGTGCGCGAGGGCATGCAGGGCCTCCTGGCGGCGATGCGTCCGCCCGGGATCACCATGCTCATCGAGGACGTGTGCGTGCCGCCGGCGCGGGTGGCCGAGGCGGCCAAGGACCTGCAGGCCCTGCTCGGCAAGCACGGCTTCCTCCAGGGCCTGGCCGGTCATGCGTCGGCGGGCAACCTCCACTTCATCCTCACCGCGGAGTTCGGCAAGGAGGGCGAGTCCGAGCGCTACGAGGCGTTCATCGACGAGATGGTGACGCTCATCGTCGACAAGTACGACGGCTCGCTGAAGGCCGAGCACGGCACCGGGATCAACATGGCGCCGTTCGTCGAGCGCGAGTGGGGGGCCGAGGCCACCGAGATCATGTGGGAGGTCAAGCGGCTCGCCGACCCCGCCGCCATCCTCGCCCCCGGAGTGGTGCTCAATCGCGATCAGGGTGTGCACCTGCGCAACCTCAAGAGCGTGCCCGAGGTGGAGGAGAGCGTCACCAAGTGCATCGAGTGCGGCTTCTGCGAGGCGGTGTGCCCATCGCAGAACGTGACCACCACCCCGCGCCAGCGGATCGTCCTGCGCCGCGAGATGGCCCGCCAGCCTCCCGGGTCGCCGGTGCGCGCGGCGCTCGCCGAGCAGTACGAGTACGACGGCATCGAGACGTGCGCGGCGGATGGTTCCTGTAAGTCTGCCTGCCCCGTGGCCATCGACACCGGCACGCTGGTCAAGGACCTGCGGTTGCGCGAGAGCAGCCCGCGCGCGCAACGCGCCGCCCGGGAGGCCGCCCGCCGCTACACGGTGGTCGAGCGCGTGGCCCGAACGGGTCTGCGCGCCGCCCGCCTGGTGCCGCGCCGCTGGCACGGGCGCGCCGTGCCGCCGCCGGCGCCCACGCGGATGCCGCGGACCGAGCGCTCCGGAGCCGCCGCGGTGTACCTGCCCGCGTGCATCAATCGCATCTTCGGCCGCCCCGACGGTGCCTCGGCGGGCCCGACGCTGCCCGAGGCCCTGGTGGCGGTGTCCGCGCGGGCCGGCCGTCCGTTGTGGATCCCCGACGACATCGTCGGGCACTGCTGCGGGACCCCATGGAGCTCCAAGGGCTACGCCGACGGCCTGGCCGAGATGGCGGCGCGCACCGGCGCGGCGCTACGCCGCTGGACGGGGGACGGCGAGCTGCCGGTGGTCATGGACGCCAGCTCCTGCAGCCTGGGCCTGCGCGAGAACATCGCGCTGGACGGCGTGGAGGTGATCGACTCGGTGAGCTGGATCCACGATCACCTGCTTGACCAGCTGCAGGTCACCCACCGGCTGGGCTCGGTGGTCCTCCATCCGACCTGCGCCACCGGTCACCTGGGGGTGTCGGGCAAGCTGGCGGGGGTGGCCGGCCGGCTGGCCGACGAGGTTGTGGTCCCCGCGGCGACCCGCTGCTGCGGGATGGCCGGCGACCGCGGGTGGCTGCACCCCGAGCTGCCCGCTGCCGCGCTGGCCGACACCGCGGCCGAGCTGGACGGGCGGACCTTCGACGCCTGCCTGTCGAGCAACCGCACCTGCGAGATCGCCCTCCAGCAGGTCACCGGGCGGCCCTATGAGTCGCTGGTGCTGACCCTGGAGGCGCTCACCAGGTCATGAGCACCGATCGGCCGGCCCCACCGCTCGCGGGGTTGTGCGACAGCTGCCGTCATCAGCAGGTCGTGCGCAACACGCGCGGGTCGGTGTTCTCGCTGTGCCGCCGCTCCAAGACCGAGCCCGAGCGCTTTCCGCGCTATCCCCGCTTGCCCGTCGCGGAGTGCCCCGGCTACGACCCTCGGCCTACTGAGGCGGAAGCGGGTCCAGGACGATGAGGTTGGAGCCGTCCTGCGCCTGCTGGATCTGCTCGGAGAACAGGCCGCGGGCAGTGACCTGGTCGACCAGCCCCGCCTCGGGCGCATGAGGCATCTGGGCCACTGACGGCGGCACCTGCTCGGGCAGGATGTCCGACAGGGGGTGCTTGAGCAGGGGGGCGAGCTCCTGGCGCGAGAACAGGACCGCGATGTTGACCGGCTTGGTGGTGACCTGGGTGCTGGTGGGCTTCGGCGGCTTCTTGCTCAGCGTCGGGGTCGACTGCTCGGTGTGGCCCGGCGGCAGGATGGCCACCACGTTCTGGGTGCCGCTCACGTAGGTGAAGGTGT
Source organism: Solirubrobacteraceae bacterium (assembly GCA_035503355.1). Lineage (GTDB taxonomy): Bacteria > Actinomycetota > Thermoleophilia > Solirubrobacterales > Solirubrobacteraceae > Palsa-465. The sequence continues at coordinate 7,747 of DATJTQ010000326.1, read as the reverse complement.
ACAGCGCCAGCTCGAGTGCCTCGCGGCGCAGCAGAAGCAGCCGGTTGGTGGAGGGCGTGCCCACACCGATGGCGCAGTTCTTGCCGCCGATGCCGCACAGGTTGTAGCCGATGGTGTTGCCCGACAGCAGCGACACCTGACTTGACGTCGTGCTGGGACGGACCGCCACCTCGAGCCCGCTGGAGGGTGCCGCCGTGGTGCCGTTGGCGGCCGCCTGCTGCTGAGCCGCGATCGCCGACTGGCTCTCCAGATTGACCACGGTCACCAGGGCGAGCTGATCGTGGCTGTCGATCCGGTAGAAGGGGGCGATGAAGTTGGCGATGTCCTGGGCGCCCTGGGTGCCGCCGTCGGGGGGTCGCCACGCTGACCACTTCGGCGCGGCCGCGCTGGAGCCCCGGCCGTTGACGGCGACCGCCACGGCGACGACGATGGCGCCGATGCCGAGCGCGACCAGCAGCGCGGTGATGGTGCGAAAGCGGCCCGAGTGCGGCGACGCGTCGGCCTGGCGGCTGTGGCCGCGGCTCGACTCACTGTGAGTGGACGAGCGCGCCACTCCGGCGCCGACGGCGCCGTCGTCCGTCGAGCTGACGACTCCGTGCGGTTCGGTCATACCGCGGGCCAGGTGGCTGGATCCATGAGATCCAGGTCGGGCTTGTGCAGATCGACGCTGTCGAGCAGCTCGCCGACCTCGTCGCCGTGGAGTTCCTTGTGCTCGATCAGCGTCTCGGCGATCCGCTCCAGACCGTCGCGGTTGGAGTCCATCAACGCGAAGGCGGTGACGTAGGCCTGACCGAGGATCTGGGCCGCGGCGCGCTTCTTGTCGGGGTTGCGCAGGATCGCGCCCACCGGGTCAGACTCGAACATGCCCGCGCCGCCGGCCCGGTTCATGATCGTCGAGCCGATGCGCTCCAGTCGCTTGAGCACCGCCTCGGCCTCGTCGGAGAGCTCCATGCTGCCGCCCATGTGCACCGGGTCAGGGCCCATCGCCCACATACCCACCATCGCGGCCGCGGTGGCGGTGGCGCTCTGCACGTCGCCGCTGACGCCCTGGGAGTTCTCGCCGTAGAAGACGTGCTCAGCCGCCATGGCGCCGAGGATCATCACCAGCCCGCCCATGACCCGCCCCCGGAAGTGCGAGAAGCGCTCGTCCTTCTCCATGCTCTGGTAGTGGCCGAGAGAGCCGCCGCGCTTGCGGATCGATAGGCGCGTGGAGAGCACGTCCTTCTCCAGGTACACGTGGCCGGCAGCGGCGTGGCCGGCCTCGTGGATGGCCACCGCGCGCGTCTCCTCCTGGATGTACTCGATGTTCTGGGCGGTCCCGGTCTCCACCGTGGTCATCGCCTCGACGATGTCGCGCCAGGCGAACTCGCGCCGCCCCTCGGTGTGGGCGATGGTGAGCGCCATCGAACAGCACTGCTCGATCATGGACGGCGAATAACCGTTGGTGATGCGCGCCAGCTCGTCGCGGCGACGGTCGGTGTCCAGGTCGGGCTCGTGGTCGACCTTGCCCAGATACAGGTCCAGGATGTCGAGGCGGTCGTCCTTGGTGGGCGTGCGGAACCAGATATGGCGTCCCATGCGGCCCGGCCGGGTGAGCGCGGGATCGAGCACCTGGATGGGCACGTTGCAGGCGCCGATGAAGTAGATCTGCTCCTTGCGCGGGCGCGGGGGCCGCAGCCGGAAACGCAGCTTCCCAACCTTGCTCGGGATGATGAACATCGCGTCCAGGAACGTGTTGATGCGATTGGTGAAGAACTTGCGAAACAGCGGCGGCTCGTCGATGCCGTCCATCACGATGAGGAGCTGGTTGAGCGCCATGCCGCCGGCGCCGCCTCCCATGCCGAAGCCGGGGTAGAACCGCTGGAGCTTCTCGGTGGCGCGCTGCACGAAGGTGGCGTACCCGGTAGCCGAGGATTCGGCACGCTGCGCGAACAGCTTCTCCCGCCACGCCCGCGATTCGATGACGAGATCGCCCGAGGCGGTGATCGAGCCGTTGGGCCCGTAGAAGCAGACATCATGGACCGATGAGGGCTCCGCGGCCTGCATGCCGCTGGCTGGACTGGATCCCAATCCCGAGCCGAGTGCCTGGCGGCGCATGCCGACGGCGTCGATCTCGTCGATGAAGACGATGCACTGGCCCCCCCATTTGGCGGCCAGCTTGCGGGCCTTACGGGCGAGGAACTGAACGGTGATGGCGTCCATCCCGATGAACATTCCAGCGAAGCCCGAGCCCGGGATCGTCACGAACGGACAGTTGAAGTTGGTGGCGATGGCCTTGGAGATCATCGTCTTGCCGGTACCCGGCGCCCCCAGGAAGAGCAGTCCGCGCTCGCGCTTGCCGCCGGCCTTCTCGAACTCCTCGCCCGACTGCCACAGGGTGATGACGCGCGTGATCTCCTCCTTGGCCTCGGCCTGGCCGCGCACGTCGTCGATCTTCACCCCCCAGCTGGCGTCCCCTGGCTCATAGCCGCGGATCTGGCGCACGGCGAAGAACAGGAACGGCCCGAAGAAGATGGCGAAGTTGACGAAGAACAGCAGCGGGAGCTGGATGAAGACGAGCCCCAACTGCGGGAGCGTGTCGGGCGGGAAGATCTCGCGCAGCCCGGTGAACGGCTTGAAGAACGGAGCGCTGACCCCGGCGAAGGAGAAGAACACCTGGCACAGCGCGAGCAGCGCGATGACGATGAGCGCGTAGATCGGCAGCCGCCGGAACTTGCCGCGCCAGAACCAGTAGCGGCGGCGGGCGACGATGTCCTCCTCCTTGAGGGTTGAGTCGGCGCCGTAGAGGCTGGGGGAGGGGATGAGCTTGCGCGTCACCACCTCGACGAGGCCGCGGAACATCACCACCGCAACGGCGGTGATGATCAGCGAGGCGATGAGGCTCCAATGGTTGGAGTCAAAGAGGACGAGGAAGAACGCGGGCGCCGTCAGCAGCGCGACGAACGTCGCCGCGCGCGTGAGCCGCCGCCACTCTGACGCGAGTGCCGACGCGTGCTCATTGATCGAGCCCGATCCCCCCGGTCTCTCCTGTGCATAGGCCATGCGTTCGCTTGAGGGTACATGGCGGGCGGACCGCACGGGCCGGGTATGGCGACGGGGTCTGCGGACCCGCGACGGCCCGCGACACGAGGGTCACAGGCCCCGTCAGGGCAGGGGCCCCAAGGTCGGCTGGCCCTCCGTCGGCAACCACGAGCATGTGCCGCTCACCCCAGCCGGGGTACCCATACCTCTAAGCCCCCACATACCCAATGCACACAATTTCGAACGTATGTGCGCCATGCGAACAATCGTTGATCACGTGCCCGCGGGGGCGGCCGGCCGTCGATCAGCCGGCACTGACGGGCGCGCGCGGCGACCGTCCGGCCTCCGCGGCGCGCCGCACCCCGATGGCCAGCAGGATCGGCACCGGGGCGATGAAGAGCCCGATGGTCGCGATCCCCACCAGGGCCTCGGCGGCGAGCAGAGCGATGCCGGCCCAGGCCACCGGGCCGGCCCAGCGGGCTCCGGCGCCCCGTGCCCAGATGGCGCCCAGGACACCGGCGCTCACCACCACCGGGATGGCCATCAGCACCAGCGCCCGAGCGCCGTTGGCCTGCACCAGCGTCGCGTGGCCGAGCGTCACCCCGTCACCGGACGACGCGCTGGTCGAATAGGCGGGCCACACCAGCGCGGCCACCAGCAGCCCCGCGGACCACACCAGCGCGCCCGCTCCGAACCGGGCCGCCGGGCTCCGCGCGTCGGGCGCACTCATGCCTACAGGGTAGAGGGCGAGGCCTGGGCCAGGTGGTCGGCCACCCGGTCGGCGGCCACCCGCAGGCGGCGAAAGTATGCGGCGCGGCTGAGGGCCAGATCGAGGGCCACCTGCTCGTGGCTGGGGCGGGCGGGGTTGGTCTCCAGATAGCCGAGGGTGAGGACCCGCTGCAGCAGCTGCTCGTTGTGGCTGTCGCCGAAGGCCGCGTCGGCGGCCTCGCGCAGGAGCGTCCGCACCGACTCGGCGCGCTCCTGCGGCGTGTCGCCGCGGGCCAGCCGGCTGGCCGCCAGCGCGTGCGGGATGTGGAAGTTGCGCAGCGCGTCGCGCACCAGCTCGCGGTCGACCACCGGCGCCGACGAGACCGCCGGCGCCTGCGGGGCAGGCAGGCCCAGCTCCATGTACACGAAGGCGCGCAGGGATCCGAACAGGCCCCCGGGGCCGTGGTCGATGCGATGGCACTCGATGGTGTGGTCGGCCAGCCGGCAGTCGAGCTCAGGCAGATGGGAGCCCCCCGACGCCTCCGCGAACGCCCGCGCTCCCTCGTTCTCGGGGTTGATGGGCAGGTACATGAAGCGTGGGTTGAGCACGCCCGAGCGGAGCATGCCGGCCATCCCCAGCATGGCCTTGACGCGCCCCCCGCTGCCTGAGAAGCCCCGGTCGCTGCGCTCGCCCGCCGGCCAGCCGGTGAAGTCGAACGAGTCGTGCCACAGGACGGCGTCACCCAGGTGCGCGTCGCGGCGGGCATGAGCCAGCCGCGGCCCGACGATCGGATCGTCGTCGGCGAAGGCGGGCGCGGTGGACGGGCTCATGTAGCTGAGGAAGCCGCACACGTGATCATCGCGATCGCGGGCCAGCGCCACGCGGTCAGGGGCCTCGGCCAGGAAGCGGCGGGTGAGCGCCCACCAGTCGTCGAGATGGCGCTCGGACATGAGCTCAGCGATGCGCGCCGCATCGCCCCGGCGGACGTCGTCGATCCGGTAGTCGATGCTGCCCTCCCAGCCGAATCCCCACCGGACCACGGGGCTGTCGATGAGCGCGGCCATCTCGATGGCCATCAGCGGATCGCCGGCCTGCGCGCGCCCGTACAGGTGGTCGGTGATGCGCCGGCGCAGCTCCCGGTCGCGGTCCGGGGCCTGACGGCGCAGGTCGGCGCGCAGCGCCTTGCGCACCAGCTCGTGCAGCGCCAGCCCATCGCCGACGGGCTCGGAGAAGCTCAGCGCGCGCAACCGCTCGTAGGCGCCGTCGGCGTCGCCCGCGGGGAGCACCGCATCGAGCATCTCCGGGGTGGTGACGCGCGCGATGGCGGCCACCGCCAGGACCGAGAAGCGGACGCTGCGCATCTCGGACTCGGCCAGCCGGCGGATGAGCGCGCGCAGGATCTCGGGGTGGTCGCGGTCGTCAGTGGGCCTCCACTCGCCGTCGGTGGTGGCGGCGCGCGCGGCCAGGGTCAGTGCCAGCGGCGACCCGTCGGCCCAGTCGACGATTGCCTCGCTGCGGGTGTCGCTGAGGCCGTGGGCGGCGAGCAGCGCCCGTGCGTCGCCTGCCGGAAGCTTGTCGAGCGCGAGCTCTGAGACGACGCTCTCCCACCCATCCTGAAACCAACTCTCCTCGGGCGCGGCGCGCCCGGCGATCACCACCACCGCGGTCGCGGGCAACCGGGGGAGCAGGCCGCGGCGAAGGTAGGCGCCCAGGCCGGTCATCCGCTCGTAGGTGTCGATGAGGACCAACGGCCGTGCCGCGGTGGCGGCATCGGCGAGGATCGCCTCCAGCGCATCAGGGGATGGCGGCAGCTCGCGGCCCTCCACTGCGAACGGGGTGAACCCCCGCTCGCCGGCCCGCCGCGCCAGCTCACGCAGCAGGGAGCTCTTGCCGATGCCGCCCGGGCCGAAGACGTGGACCACGCGGACCGTCGCCTCGTCGGCGAGGCAGCGCTCGAGCTCCGCCAGCTCCGCTGCGCGGCCGACGAAGCGCTGCTCATCCACGCGCGCGAGGCGCGCGGCAAGCGTCCCGGCATCAACTCCGCGCCCCGGCGGACGATGCTGCACCCGGTCCATGTCGCGAGTGACAGTAGTCGCTCGCATCGGGGAGCGGCAAATCGCAAGTGACGCAGAGGGCGCGCGACATCTGCGACCGATGTGAGACCTGGGTGGTACTGCGCCCCCGGCCCCCCTCTAGAACACTGCGCGCGAGCACTGGGAACGAGTGCGCATGCATCCACGAAAGGAGGGGCGTTGGGGGGCGACCGAGACGACGGCCAGGACGAGGCAGGTGCTCGTTGGACGCGTTCCGGTTGTCGACATCGCCGGGGGCGCGGACGTCACCGCCCGCCACAGCCACTGCTTGGACTTGGTGCTACCGCGCACGGGCACCTTCGGGGCGCTCTGGGGGGCGCTGTTCCCGCGCTTGGCTGGAACTTCATCGCGCGGGACGTCGGGACGACGTTCCGCTGGTGACCCTCATCGGACTCACTCCCCTTGTCCGATTGTCCTCCTCGCGGCTTCACACCGGGGGCACGCCGCGGGGAGGACAGCCAGGGGGCGTCGCCCGCCGCGCGGGCGACGCGCTCAGCTGACCCGCGTCAGAGGTTGACGGCCACGTACTTGGTCTCGAGGTACTCCTCGATCCCCTCGTAGCCGCCTTCGCGCCCGAAGCCCGACTGCTTGACGCCGCCGAACGGCGCCTGGGCGTTGGACACGATGCCCTGGTTGAGGCCGATCATTCCCGTCTCCAGCCGCTCGCAGACGCGCAGGGCGCGCTTGAGGTCTGACGTGTAGACGTAGGCGACCAGGCCGTACTCGGTGTTGTTGGCCGCCGCGATCGCCTCGTCCTCGTCGCTGAAGCCCTTGACGGGCGCGACCGGTCCGAAGATCTCCTCCTGCAGGAGCTCGGCGTCGTCGGGGATGTCGGTGAGCACAGTCGGCTCATAGAAGTAGCCCGCGCCGTCGCGCTGGTGGCCGCCGACCACTGCGGTGGCGCCGCGGCCGATGGCGTCCTGCACCAGGTCCGCCACCTTGCCCCGCTGGGTGTCGTCGATGAGCGGACCCACGTCGGTGCCCTCGTCGACCCCGCGGCCCAGCTTCAGCGCACCCATCTTGTCGGCCAGCTTGGTCGCGAACTCGTCCGCGACCGCGCCGGCCACGTGGAAGCGGTTGGCCGACGTGCAGGCCTCGCCCATGTTGCGCATCTTGGCCAGCATCGCGCCGGTGACGGCGGCGTCGATGTCGGCGTCGTCGAAGACGAGGAACGGCGCGTTGCCGCCCAGCTCCATCGACAGGCGCAAGAGGGTCTCCGAGGCCTGCGCCATCAGAGCGCGGCCCACCTCGGTGGAGCCGGTGAACGACATCTTGCGCAGGCGCTGATCCGCGATCAGCGGGCCCATCGTCTCGCCCGACGACGACGCGGTGATGAGGTTGAGCACGCCGCCGGGCAGCCCGGCCTCCTCGAGGATCTTGGCCAGCGCCAGCATCGACAGCGGCGTCTGCTGGGCGGGCTTGACCACCATGGTGCAGCCGGCGGCGATCGCCGGTCCGATCTTGCGCGTGCCCATCGCCAGGGGGAAGTTCCAGGGAGTGATCATCAGGCAGGGGCCGACGGGCTGCTTCATGGTCAGGATGCGCCCGGCGCCGTTGGCGGCGACGGCGTAGCGGCCGTCGATGCGCACCGACTCCTCCGAGAACCAGCGGAAGAACTCGGCAGCGTAGGCGATCTCGCCCAGGGACTCCTTGAGGGTCTTGCCCATCTCGAGCGTCATCAGGAGAGCGAGCTCGTCCTTGCGCTCGGTGATCATGTCGAAGGCGCGGCGCAGGATCTCTCCGCGCTCGCGCGGGGCCATGGCGGCGAACTCGGGGCCGGCGTCGACGGCCGCGTCCAGCGCGGCCTTGGCGTCATCCACCGAGGCGTCGGCGACGTCGCACAGCGGCTCCTCGGTGGACGGGTCCTCCACGCTCAGGGTGCCCTTGGCGCCGTCGCGCCACCGGCCGCCGATGTAGAGCTGCT
>DATJTQ010000325.1:0-8773 GCA_035503355.1 Solirubrobacteraceae bacterium | reverse complement strand
CACGGGTACGCGCTGTTCGGTGGCGGCCTGCTCGGGTTCGAGATCGGCGCCGGGCTGGCCGCGCGCCAGAAGGCCGGCGTGACGATGGAGGTCACGGCGGTCCGCGCGGAGGACGGCAAGCTCGTCGCCGAGCGCCCGATCCTGCAGGACTCCAAGATCTCCGTGTCGCACTATCAGGGCGACCTCGGGATCATCATCGGGCGCATCAACGCGTTCGAGCTCCGTGAGGGCGAGAGCGGCGACGCGGAGATCGTCGACGTGGACGTGGAGTACTCCCCCTGGTCAAACCAGGCCAAGATGGTCACCCGCGGCGAGCAGCGCGGCGCCGACGTGGACATCGAGGGTGCGGACCTCCTCGTGGCCGGCGGCCGCGGCCTCGGTAAGGCCGAGGGCTTTGAGCTGGCCGAGTCGCTGTCCAAGGCGTTCGGCGGCAACAGCGCCGTCGCCGCCACGCGCGCCGTGGTGGACGCCGGCTGGTACCCCTACGCCGCCCAGATCGGCCAGACGGGCAAGACCGTCTCGCCGAAGCTGTATCTCGCGGCCGGCATCTCCGGAGCCATCCAGCACAAGGTGGGGATGCAGTCCTCGGAGAACATCGTTGCCATCAACAAGGACGCCAACGCGCCGATCTTCGAGTTCTCCGACCTCGGGATCGTGGGCGATCTGAACAAGATCCTGCCCAAGCTCACCGAGGCCATCAAGGCCAAGAAGGGGGGCTGACCCAATGGCGGGGAGCAACGGCCACTCGGCGCCCGCGCCCAGCGATTTCCCACCCCCGGTGGACCCGCTGAAGGAGTTCATCAAGCGGGAGCTGGACTCTGAGGACGAGCGCATCGACGTTGGCGTGGCGATCGTGGGCGGCGGCACCGCCGGCCTGTCGTGCGCCAACCGTCTGCTCCAGCTGCTGGCCGACGACGAGGCGCTCATGGAGCGCCTCGGCGAGGTGCCGGTGGCGGTGATCGAGAAGGCCAAGACCTGCGGCGGCCACAACCTGTCGGGCGCGGTCATGCGCCCGGAGCCGCTGCAGGAGCTGTTCCCCGACCTCTCCCGCGAGGACTGGCGCAAGGAGCGCTTCGCCTTCGGCGAGGTGACCAAGGAGTCGGTGTACCTGTTGCCGAGCGGCAAGACGAAGGTCTCGGTGCCGATCCCGTTCGTGCCGAACTTCAAGAACCACGGCAACGAGATCGTGTCGGTGGCCGCCCTGGCCCGCTATCAGGCCAAGCAGGCCGAGGAGGGCGGGGCCTACATCCTCACCGAGACCTCGGCCACGCAGCTGATCGTCGAGGATGGCGCCGTGGTCGGCGTCCGCTCCGGCGACAAGGGCCGCGGCAAGGACGGCGAGCCCCTGGGCAACTTCGAGCCCGGCACCGACATCCGAGCGCGGGTCACCGTGCTGGCCGAGGGCTGCTGGGGCCACCTCACCGGCGCTGCCATCAAGGAGTTCGACCTCGGCGACGGCCGCGAGCCCCAGGTCTGGGAGCTCGGCGTCAAGGAGGTGTGGAAGGTCAAGAAACCGCTGGACCGTGTCATCCACACCTTCAGCCAGCCGTGGCCGATGAAGGTCTCGCCGCGCTACGGCCAGCTCGGCGGCACCTGGATCTACCCCATGAAGGATGAGAAGACCGGCGATGACCTGGTCTCGATCGGGTTCGTGGTCGACCTCAACTACCGCGACGCCACCACGTCGGCCCATGACCTGCTCCAGACGTTCAAGACCCACCCGCTGGTGCGCGGCATCCTGGAGGGCGGCGAGCGCGTCGCCTGGGGCGCCAAGGCCCTGCCGGGCGGCGGCTACTGGTCGATGCCGAAGCTGTCGATGCCCGGCGCGGTGTTGGTCGGCGACTCGGGCGGCATGGTCGACACCGCCGCGCTCAAGGGCGTCCACCACTGCGTGAAGTCGGGCAAGCTGGCCGCCGAGGCGATCTTCAGCCACCTGCAGACCGGGACCTCCCTGGAGGCCTACGAGCAGGCCGTCGAGGACTCCTCGATCGGCAAGGAGCTCTATCAGGTGCGCAACGCGCGCCAGGCGTTCCAGAAGGGGTTCATCAAGGGCAGCCTGCTGGCCGGCCCGGCGATCATGTCCAAGGGCAAGGTCCCGCCGGGGCGCCAGGAGTGGCATCGCGACGATGCCGAGCCGCTGTTCGTGGGTGACACCCGGGACGCCTATCCCAAGCCCGACGGCAAGTACATCTTCGACAAGCTCGGCTCGGTCTACATCTCGGGCAACGCCACCCGTGACGACGCGCCCAACCACATCCGCCTGCATCGCAACGTGCCGCGCGAGATCGCCGAGGGCTGGCGCTACATGTGTCCCGCGGGCGTGTATGAGATCCCCGACGACGCTCCGGAGACCGGCAACGTCGACGTGATCGTCAACTACACCAACTGCGTGCAGTGCGGCGCGATCACCGCCAAGGGCGGACGGTTGACGCCGCCCGAGGGCGGCGACGGGCCGCTGTACACCATCACCTGACGCGGCGGCGGCGGGCCGACGCACACCGACGCCTAACGCGGCGGGCGGAAACTTCTGAGCCTTCCAGGGGTTATGGGAGGCACGTATGGACGCCCGCCGCCTCGTCACCGCGCTGGCCACCGCCGCCGCGCTCGCCTCGGCCGCTGTGGCCGCGCTGCCCGCGACCTCGGCTCTTGCCGCGACGCCGCCGCGCTCGCAGCTGTCGGCCTCCACCTGCACGCACGCACTCGATCCGGGCGCGCGGGCGGTCGGCGTGACCGCGACCATGCGACCGCTGACCGGCACCCGCAAGATGGCGATCCGCTTCCAGCTGCTGCAGCGCGCCCCGGGGTTCCCGGTCCAGGAGGTGACCAACGGCGACCTGGGCACGTGGCGCACTCCGTCCAATCCCACCCTCGGCCAGCTGCCGGGCGACGTCTGGCACCTGCAGAAGTCCGTCTACAACCTGGACGTCCCCTTCAGCTATCAGTTCCAGGTGGCCTTCCGGTGGACCGGCGCGCACGGCAAGGTGCTCGGCACCGCCACCCGCTACACCCACGCGTGCCGCCAGCGCGAGCTGCGCCCCGACCTCACGGTGCGCTCGATCACGGTCAGCGCGGTGGCCGGGCACCCCAACAAGAACCTCTACACCGCGGTCATCGCCAACCAGGGGTTGACGGGGGCCGGGCCCTTCCAGGTGCTCTTCGCCCCCGGCGACAGCTCAGCGCCGATCACCGACACCATCGCCTTCCTCGGCCCCGGCAAGACGCGCACGCTGTCCTTCACGGGACCGGTCTGCGACGCCTCCAACCCGCCCACGGTGAGTGCCGATTCGGCCAGCCAGGTCAACGACTTCGACCGCTCCAACAACGTGCTCGCGGCCACCTGTCCGGCGGCCTCGACCTCCCCCTCGACGGCGACGAGCGGCCGCCGGTCGTCGCTATCCTGAGAGGGACTATGAAGACCGAGATCCACCCCAACTACCAGGAAGCGCACGTCCGCTGCACCTGCGGGAACGAGTTCACCACCCGCTCGACGCAGGCCGATATCCATGTGGAGATCTGCTCGGCGTGCCATCCGTTCTACACCGGCCGCCAGAAGCTGGTCGATACCGGTGGACGGGTCGAGCGCTTCCAGCGCCGTGTCGCCAAGGGCCGGCGCAACGCTCGGACCACCGCCGGCTGACCACCTCAGGTCTGACCAAGATGAGCCACGGCGGGGGCGACGTGCGGGCAGAGCCACTCACAGCCACGCGCGACGCCCCCGTCGGCGGCCAGGCCGTGCTGGAAGGGGTGATGATGCGCGGCGTCAAGACGTGGGCCGTTGCCGTGCGCAAGCCGGCCGGAGAGGACGCGCCGCCCGGGACGCTGGGCGAGATCGCCATCAGCACCTTCCCGATCAAGCGCCGCCGGCGCCGTCGCCTCTACCGGCTGCCGGTGGTGCGCGGCGTCGTCGCGCTCGTCGAGTCGCTGGGCATCGGGCTGCGCGCGCTTGGGATCTCGGCCAACGCGCAGCTGCCTGAGGATGAGCGATCCCCTGACGGCTCGGATGGGCAGGAGATATCAGGAGCCGCATGGTTCTTCACCGTGTTCGTCTCCGTGGTGTTTGCCATCGGGCTGTTCTTCGTCGTCCCCGTCGGGCTGACCAGCCTGGTCAAGAAGCAGCTCGGCTCGTCGCTGCTGTTCTGGCTGGTGGAGGGGGTCCTGCGCACCGCCATCTTCCTCGGCTACCTGACCCTGCTCTCCCGCGTGCGCGACCTGCGCCGGGTGTTCGAATACCACGGGGCCGAGCACAAGGTCATCTCCTGCTACGAGGCGGAGGACGAGCTGGTCCCAGAGCGGGCCCAGCTCTATTCGCGGCTGCATCCGCGCTGTGGCACGAGTTTCCTGTTGATCGTGATGATCCTGGCCATCTTCGTCTTCGCGCCGGTCGGCCTCCCGGCGTGGTGGATCCTCGTCCTGACGCGCATCCTCGGCGTCCCCGTGATCGCCGGGCTGTCCTTTGAGGTGATCAAGTGGGCGGGGCGCAACCGCCGGCGGCGCTGGGTCCAGCTGGTCATGTGGCCGGGCCTGCAGCTGCAGAAGCTGACCACCCGCGAGCCCGATCTCGACGAGCTCGCGGTCTCCATCGCCTCGCTGCAGGCGGTCCTCGCCGTTGAGACGCCCGGCGAGGTGTCGGCCGAGGATCTCATCGGCCTCGAAGTCGTCGCCTGATTTTTCGCGCCGTTACTCCCGGGTAGGCCTATGAGTAGGAAGGTTTCCCAGTGAAAAGGAGCGCGTATGTCTGGTGGAAACGTCGATAAGGCCAAGGGTCACGTCAAGGAGGCCGCTGGCGACCTCAGCGGCGACCAGAGCCTCAAGAACGAGGGCAAGGTCGACAAGGCCTCGGGCAAGGTCAAGAACGCCGTCGGCGACGCGGCCGACAAGGTGAAGGACGCGGTCAACCCCAACCACTGACCGCTGGCACCCACGCGGTGTAGGGGCCCCGCTCACAGTCCTGGGGCTCCTACACTCGCGTGGATGATTGACGACCTCGTCATCCAGATCGAGACGCGCTTCAGCGCGCTCGAGGCCGAGCTGGCCGACCCGGCGGTGATCGGGGACCGCGAGCGCTTCGCCGCGGCCAGCCGCGCCTACCGGGAGCTCGAGCCGGCTGCCAAGCTGGCCGCCGAGTACCGGCGTGCCGCCGACGACGCGGAAGGCGCCCGCGAGCTGTTGGCTGAGGACGGCGAGGACCCCGAGCTGCGCGCGCTGCTGGAGAGCTCACGCGAGCGGATGGTCGCCCTGGAGGACGAGATCCGCCTGGCCATGGTGGAGCGCGACCCCAACGACGACAAGAACGTCATCGTCGAGATCCGCCCCGGCGCCGGCGGCGACGAGGCCGGCATCTGGGCCGGCGACCTGTACCGGATGCTCAGCCGCTACGCCGAGCGCCGCGGCTTCAAGGTGGAGGATCTGGCGGTGGGGGAGGGCGACTACACCTTCGGCGTCAAGGGCGACGGCGCCTACTCGGTGTTCAAGTTCGAGGGCGGCACCCATCGGGTCCAGCGCGTCCCCGAGACCGAGTCCCAGGGCCGCATTCACACCTCGACCGCCACGGTGGCGGTGCTGCCCGAGGCCGAGGAGGTCGAGATCCAGGTCGACCCCAACGACCTGCAGATCGACGTCTACCGCAGCTCCGGTCCCGGCGGGCAGTCGGTCAACACCACCGACTCGGCGGTGCGGATCACCCACAAACCCAGCGGGATCGTCGTCTCCATGCAGGACGAGAAGTCCCAGCTGCAGAACCGCGAGCGCGCCATGCGCGTGCTCCGTGCCCGCCTGTATGAGCGGGCGCTGGCCGAGCAGCAGGCCGAGCTCGGCGCCAACCGACTGGCCCAGGTGGGGACCGGGGACCGCGCCGAGAAGATCCGGACCTACAACTACGGTGAGCGGCGCGTCAAGGACCACCGCATCAACCTGCTGGTGCACAACCTCGACGAGATCCTGATGGGTGACCTGGCCGAGATGACCGACGCGCTCCAGGACGACGAGAAGCGCCGCCGGCTGGAGGAGCGTGGCGCCGGCTGATACCGGGGCCCCCGCGGCTCCGGGGACGGTGGGGGACCTCCTCGCTGCGGCGACGGGCCGCCTGGCCGCCGCGGGGGTGGATACGCCGCGCCTGGATGCCGAGGTGCTCCTCGCCTTCGTGCTCGGCGTGGACCGGGCGCGGTTGGTGATCGACCGTTCCGCTGGGTTGGCGGCCGAGGCGGCTTCCCGCTTCGAAGCGCTGGTGGCGCGGCGCGAGGCGCGCGAGCCGGTGGCCTACATCACGGGGCGCCGCGCCTTCCGGCGGATCGAGCTGGCGGTCGACCGGCGCGTGCTGATCCCGCGGCCCGAGACCGAGTTGCTGGTGGAGGTGGGGCTGGAGTTGGGGTCGGGTGCCCGGGTGGTTGACGTTGGCACCGGCAGCGGGGCCGTCGCCCTGGCCCTGAAGGACGAGCGGCCGGACCTGCGGGTGAGCGGCGCCGACGTGAGCTTTGATGCGGTTGCGGTGGCACGCGCGAACGCGTCGTCGCTGGGGCTCGACGTGCGCTTCGTGGTGGCCGACCTCATGGCCGATGTCTTCGCCGACGCGGTGCTGGCCAACCTGCCCTACGTGGCCGACGCTGCCTCGCTGCCGCCTGAGATCGCGCGCTATGAGCCGCCGGGCGCGTTGTTCGCGGGGCGCGATGGGCTGGACGTGATCCGGCGCGCGGTGACCGCGGTCTCCGGTCCGACGGTGGGGCTGCTGGCCCTGGAGATCGGGGCCGAGCAGGCCGAGGCCGTGTCGGCGCTGATGTGGGATGCGGGGTTTGGCGCCGTGGGCGTGCGCAACGACCTGGCGGGCCTGGCGCGCGTGGTGGTGGGGACGGCGTGAGCCAGCGCGCGCACGGGTCTGCCGCGGAGGGCTTCGACCGCTGCATGAGCGTCGGCGGCGTCGCCGTCTTTCCCGCCGACACCGTCTACGGGCTGGCCTGCGACGTCCACAATCGCGTGGCCGTCGAGCGGCTCTACCGGCTCAAGCGCCGCCCGCTGGACAAGCCCTCGGCGGTGATGTTCTTCGATCGTTCGCTGGCGCTGGACGCGCTGCCCGAGCTGGGCGAGCGGACGCGTGCGGCGCTCGGCCGGCTGCTGCCCGGGCCGGTCACCGCGCTGCTGCCCAACCCTGAGCGCCGCTTCCCGCTGGCCTGCGGGGAGGACCTGTCGACCTTCGGCCTGCGGGTGCCTGTGGTGCCGCTGCTCGAGGGGGTGTCGTGGCCGGTGCTGCAGTCCAGCGCCAACCTTGCCGGCGGCCCCGACGCGTGCCGGTTGGACGATGTCCCCGAGGCGTTGCGTCGGAGTGCCGACCTGGTCATCGACGGGGGAGAGCTGCCCGGGACGCCGTCGACGGTGATCGACCTGCGGTCGCTGGAGACGACGGGGGAGTGGTCAGTGGTGCGCCAGGGGGTGATGTCGCGGTCGGACGTGGAGGCGGCGCTGGAGTGGCAGTTCCACTTCGACCCCGCGACCTACGCCGAGGAGATCATCGATGACATCCCGGCCTACGGCGAGTTCCAGGACGCCGTGGCGGCTGCGAGCGGGTCTGGTGCCGCGCGGGTGCTGGAGCTGGGGACGGGGACGGGCGAGACCGCCCGGCGGCTGCTCGATCGCCATCCGGATGCGGAACTGGTGGGCGTGGACGAGAGCGCCTCGATGCTGGGGGCGGCGCGCGAGGCCCTGCCGTCCGACCGCGTGATGCTGCAGGTCGGCGCGATCGAGGACGCCCTCCCGCCGGGGCCGTTTGACGTGGTGGCCAGCGCGCTGTGCGTGCACCATCTGGAGGGGGAGCTCAAGCGCGACCTGTTCGCACGGGTTTTCGAGGTGCTGGCGCCAGGCGGGCGATTCGTCCTGGGGGATGTGGTGGTGCCGGTGGACCCCGCGGACGCGGTCATCGACGTGACCCCCGGATTCGATCATCCGAGCCCGCTCGGCGTGCAGCTGGCGTGGTTGGCGGAGGTGGGGTTCACCGCTGAGGTGGTGTGGCAGCACCAGGACCTGGCGGTCGTGGTGGCCTCCGTGGGCGCCGTTACTATGTGACGCCCCGTGGCCGCCGACCTGCCCCCCGATTTCTTCAACCGCCCGCTGGCCGAGGTGGATCCCGAGATCGCCGACGTCCTCGGCAAGGAGCTTGAGCGCCAGCAGCGGACCCTGGAGATGATCGCCTCGGAGAACTTCGCCCCGGTGGCGGTGCTGGAGTGCCAGGGGTCGGTGCTGAACAACAAGTACGCCGAGGGGTACCCTGGCAAGCGCTACTACGGCGGCTGTGAGTTCGTCGACATCGCCGAGCAGCTGGCCATCGATCGGGCCAAGGCGCTGTTCGGCTCAGACCACGCCAACGTGCAGCCGCACGCCGGGGCCCAGGCCAACGCCGCCGTCTACCACGCACTGCTCCAGCCGGGCGACACGCTGATGGGATTGGAGCTGGCGCACGGGGGCCACCTCACCCACGGGATGAAGATCAACGTCTCGGGGCGGCTCTACAACATCGTGGCCTACCACGTGGACCGCGAGACCTCGCTGATCGACATGGACGAGGTGGAACGGCTCGCTGAGGAGCATCGCCCGAAGATGATCGTCGCCGGATGGTCCGCCTACCCGCGCCAGCTCGACTTTGAGCGGTTCCGGGCGATCGCCGACTCCGTGGGCGCGCATCTGTTCGTGGACATGGCCCACTTCGCCGGTCTGGTGGCCGCGGGGCTGCATCCCTCTCCGGTGCCGTACGCCGACGTCACCAGCACCACGATCCACAAGACCATCGGCG
>DATJTQ010000324.1:0-6398 GCA_035503355.1 Solirubrobacteraceae bacterium | reverse complement strand
CGGCCTGCGGTGCTCCCCCTCGCGACGTTGAGTCAGAACCTGGCGTTAATCGCCAGGTTTTGACCCAGGGTCGCGTCGCGGCACGGGCGGGCGCAGGCCGCTGCCGAACGAAGGGCTGTGTTGGAACGAGTAACCGTGCCGCGACCCGAGTCCGGGCCTCGCCAGACGACTCTGGGACAAAAAGCGTCGGAAAACGCCGTCTTTTGTCCCAGCGTCGTTTGCGTGGAGCCGGGTGCAGGCACCACTGCGCCCGCGGCGTGCCGGCCCCGGCACCCGGCCCGCCCGGCCCCTGCCGGCGGCGGCGCCCCGCCGGGCGGCGCTAATCGAGGTGCGCCACCTCGGTGAGGACCGCCTGGAGCTGGGCGACGCCCACCTCCAGCGACCGCAGGTCAATGCGCTCGTGGACCGTGTGCATCCCCTCGCCGTGGGCGCACCCGATCCCGACCGCCGGGATCCCCAGCACCGCGGCGGCGTTGGCGTCCGTCGACCCGGCCCCGAACACCTCGCCGAGCCCCAGGGGCCGACGCGCCTCGAGCACGGCGCGGACCAGGGGATGGTCGGGGGCGATCTGGCCGGCGCCGCGGCGCCCGACGATCTCGCACTCCAACGCGAGCGGCGGCGGCACCGTCAAGCCGCGCAGCCGGGCCTCGAACGCCGAGAGCTCGCCGTCGTCGAGAGATCGCAGCTCCACGAACATCTCGGCCCGCGAGGCGATCGCGTTGACCGCTCCGCCGCCGGAGATCCGGCCGATGTTGACCCCGCCGTCAACCAGGTCATCGCCGAGGCGGATCAACGCATGGAGCGCGCTGGGGGTGCCGCGATCGCGCCATGAGTGGCCGCCCGGACCGGTCATGGTCAACCGGGCCCGCACGCTGCCGACGTGCTCGATGACCACGTGGTCAAGGCCATGGCCCTCGACGGCGATGACCCGCGCGGGCGAGAGGTCGCCGCACACCTGGCGCGCGCCGCGCAGGTTGCCCAGGCCCTCCTCGCCGACGGTGAAGGCCACCACCAGCCCCGGCGGCGGCGTCATCCGCTCCAGCGCCCACACCGTGGCCATCACCGCGGTGGCGTTGTCGCCCACACCCGGTCCGACCAGGAAGTCGCCGTCGCGCTCGAAGCGCAGCTCGACCTCCCCATCAAACACCGTGTCGACGTGGGCCATCACCAGCAGCTCCGGGCGGCCGTCACCGAACCGCCACACGAGATTGCCGACGGCGTCCCGCTGACGCACTCCCGGCGAGCTCGACAGCCGCTGCTCGAGCCAGGCCAGCCGCGGCTCCTCGGCCCCCGTGGGGGCCGCCACGGCGGCAAACTCGGCAAGCTCCGCCGCGTCGATCACGCGATCACGGCGGTCGCGTCGATCTCCACCAGCCACTCGGGCCGGGCCAGCGCCTCCACCACCAGCCCGGTCGAGACCGGGTGCACGCCCTTCAGCCACCGGCCGACGACGCGGTACACCGCCTCGCGGTAGCGGATGTCGGTGAGGTAGATGACGATCTTGCAGATCTCCTCCAGCCGGGAGCCGGACTCGTCCAGCAGCCGGGCGATGTTGGTCATCGCCTGCTCGGCCTGGGCCTCCGGGTCGCCGATGCCCACGTTCTCCGCGGTGTCCAGATCCTGCGCCACCTGGCCGCGCAGGAAGACGATGTTGCCGGCCACGACGGCCTGGGCCAGGTCGTTGTCCAGCGCCTGCTCCGGGTAGGTGTCGCGCGTATTGAAGGGGCGGATGCGAGTGTGGACCATGGGCGGCGTTCCTCAGACGGTGTCGGGGTTGGAAATAGGGTCCCGCCCACCCGCGGTGTGCACGACCTCGCCGCCGATGATGACCTCGGAGACGACGTCCTGCCCGGCGGCCAGGCACAGCTCTTCGGGGTGGTCAACCGACAGGATGGTCAGATCGCCACGCTTGCCGGGGTCGATCGAGCCGCGGTCGCCGGCGGCGCTCAGGGCGTAGGCGGCATTCAGGGTCGCGCCGACCAGAGCCTCGCTCGGTGTGATCCGAAACCACGGTGCGCCGAGCGCGATCGTCGCGACCAGCGAGGTGGCGTGGATCGACGAGCAGTAGTCGGTGGCGATGGCGACCGGTACCCCGGTATCGATGAACAGCCGGGCGTTGGCCCGGCGATCGGTCATGTAGACGAGCTCGGCCTGGGGCAGCAGGACGGCCACGGTGTCGGTCTGCCCGACGGCGCGGATCTCCTCGTCGGGGGTGTAGGTGAGGTGCTCGGCCGAGAGCGCGCCGCCGGCGACCGCCGTCTCCCACCCCGCGGAGCTCTGCCAGGCGTCGGAGTGCGTGCGCGTCGCGATGCCCAGCTCGGCGGAGCGGCGCAACAGTCGCAGCGCCTGCTCGGGGGTGAACAGCCCCGCCTCGCAGGTGACGTCGTGAAAGTCGGCCAGGCCGCGCGCGACGACCTGCTCCAGCATGGCCAGCACCTCGTCGGTGTAGGCCTCGGCCTCCATCCCCGCGGGCACCACGTGCGCGCCCAGGAAGGAGATGAACAGCTGCAGCGGCGTCGCCGCACGACTGCGCGCCAGCAGGTCGAGCTGATGGAGCTCGGTCTCCGCGGTGAGCCCGTAGCCGGACTTGACCTCCAGGGTGGTCACCCCGCCGGCCAGGATGCGGCGGTAGGCGCCGGCCAGCTGCCCGGTGAGCTGCTCATCGCCGGCCGAGCGCGTGGCCAGGACGCTGGCCCAGATCCCGCCGCCGGCGGCGGCGATCTCGGCCAGGCTGGCCCCGGCCAGGCGCTGGGCGTACTCGGCGTGCCGGCTGCCGGCGAACAGCGGGTGCGAGTGGCACTCGATCAGCCCCGGGAGGACCGAGCGGCCGGTGGCGTCGATGGTGCGCACGCCGGCGTCGCCCCATTCGCCCACCACCTCGGTCGTCGGTCCCACCGCCACCACCAGCCCGTCGCGGATGGCCACCGCCCCGTCGGCGATGAGGTCGAGCTCGCCCTGCTGCGCACCACGACGGGGCTGACCATGGTCAGAGATCCGCGCCACCTGCGCGGCGTGCACGACGTTGAGGTCGGTCACGTGGCCACCGCGCCCGCGGGCGCTGCCGCCTCGGATCCGTCCATCCCCGCGTAGCGCCGCACCAGATCCATCGGGCTCGCGAAGTCGTAGTTGTTGTACACGGCCAGCAGGTGGGCGAAGGCCGGCGACTGCGCGAACAGCTGGAAGGTGAGCCGGTGGCCGGCGTAGTCGGAGTTGAGCAGGTCGCGCGCGAAGGCGAACAGCCGCCGCCGCTGCTCGGCGTCGATCTCGCCGACCGCCAGGTACTTGTCCAGCCACGGACCCGCCTCGGGGTCCTGGAAGGTCGCGGCGCTCGGCGTGACGCACAGCTGGCCGCCGCACAGGTCACGGGCCAGGTGCGTCATCGCCGGCAGCTGGGTGCAGGCCAGCACGCGACCGGTGTAGAGCAGCGCCTGGTTGGGCATCAGCAGGCCGCCCGGGCTGGGCTCGCCGAGGTCGATGGCCGCGGTGAGGTGAGCGTGGATGCCCTCGCGATAACAGGCGAGCTCGGCCAGCTTCTCGCGCACGCCCTGGTGCGCTTTGACCCCCGTCTGGTTCGCATTCAACGCCGCCACCCCGACCAGCAGGTCGGCGAAGCGGAGGTGGCGCTGGACGAAGGCGAACATGCTGTAGCGGTGCAGGGTGGCGCGGATGAAGGCGGCCGCCCGCGTGTGGCGGTAGAAGAGGACGTTCTCCCACGGGATCTCGACGTCGTCAAAGACGATCATGGTGTCGATCTCGTCAAAGCGGCCCGACAGCGGATAGTCCTCGGCGGCGCCGCGCTGGGCGAACGAGGAACGGCAGATGTGGCGGATCCCGGGCGCGCCCATGTCGGCGATGAAGCCGACCGCGTAGTCCGAGAGCTCCTGCTGGCCCCAGTCGCCGATCGTCGGCTTGACGAACGCCTGGTTGGCGTAGGCGGCAGCGGTCTCGAACTTGGCGCCGCGGACGATGATCCCGTTGTCGGTCTCGCCGGCGACGTGGAGCAGGACATCGGGGTCCTGGTCCTGGGGGCGGGTGGTGCGCAGGCCCTTGGGGTCGGTGTTGGCCGAGACGTGGAAGGGATCGGCCAGCTCGGCGTGGCGGACGTGGTGGCGGATGTGCGCCGAGAACTGCGGGTCGATCTCGTCGAGCACGTCCTGCCCGTCGTAGAGCGACCACATCTCGCCGACGGTCTCGTCGCCCACGCGGGTGACGATCCCGGCCAGGTCATCGAGCACGCAGTCGACGGCGGCGCGCTTGGCGTGCCAGTCCTCGCGGGTGTGGGGGAGCTTGGCGCCGGTGGGGCAGCGCTCGCCGGTCTCGGCATCGACGTAGGACATCCGTTCGGCAGTGGCCGGATCGTGGGCCATGTCATAGATGCGCGCCCGCGCGTCGACGATGGGGCGGAAGGCGGGGTGGGTGGCCACGTCGGTGACGCGCTCGCCGTCGATCCACACCGCACGGCCGTCGCGAATCGACTCTCTGTACTCGTCGCCCGTTCTGATCATCTGATACGCTTTCCCGTATATCGGTAAATGTTTCCCGGAATTGATCGCCAACGTACCACGTCCGTGCGGGCGAGGCAACCCTGATGGCCCGCCCGCGCACCGACGCTGACCCTGACACCCCCAAGGTCCTCGACAAGGCCCTGCGCGTGCTCGAGGCGTTCGGTGAGACGCGCGACCGCTGGACCGAAGCCGACCTGCGCCGCCATCTCGGGATGCCGTCCTCAAGCCTCAACCGGATCCTGCGCGGGCTCGAACGCGCGGGCTACGTGCTGCGTGACGATGCCGGCGCCTACCGGCTGGGCATCGGGGCGGTGCGCCTCGGTGACCGGGCGCGCGCCTCGCTGGATCTGCCCGGGATCGTCGACGGTGAGCTGCGCGCACTCGCGCGGGCCACCCGGGAGCTGGTGCTCTTCGCCGTCGCCGAGCCCGCGCTGGGCACGGCGCTCTACATCGCCGCCGTGGACTCGCCCCAGCGCCTGCGCGTCACCGCCGAGCTCGGCACCCGCGTCCCGCTCACCGCGGGAGCCACCGCGCGCTCGCTGCTGGCCTTCGCGCCCGAGCCGCTGATCGAGGAGGTCCTGGCGCGCCCGCGCCCGCCGCTGGCCCCGGGGACCCTGCTCGACGAGTCGGCGATTCGCGAGCGACTGGCGTTGATCCGCACCAACGGGTGGGGGATCAGCTGGCAGGAGACGTTCGACGGGGCGTGGGCGGTGGCCGCGCCCCTGCTCGACGAGGAGGGCCACGCCGTGGCCTCGATCGGCGTGGCCGCGCCGATCAGCCGTCACAGCCCCGAGGCCGAGGCGGCGACGCGCGAGGCGCTCCTGGCCACGGCGGCGCGCGCCGCGGATCGCCTCCGTCCCGCGGGCGCACCTGCCAAGCTGCACGCGTGAGCACCGGCCGCCTCATCGTCTGCCCCACCCCGATCGGCAACCTGGAGGACATCACGCTCCGGGTCCTGGCGGCGCTGCGCGAGGCCGACCTTGTCGCCTGCGAGGACACCCGCCGCACCCGGGTGCTCCTGGACCGCTACGGCGTCAGCGCCAAGCTCGTCAGCTATCACGAGCACAACGAGGCCGAGCGGGCCACCGAGCTGGTGGCCAAGATGCGCGACGGCGCGGTGGTGGCGCTGGTCTCCGACGCCGGCATGCCGCTCGTCTCCGATCCCGGGTTCGTGCTCGTCCGCGCCTGCGTGGCCGCCGGCCTCGCCGTCGAGGTCCTGCCCGGCCCGTCGGCGGCGCTGAGCGCGCTGGTGGCCAGCGCCCTGCCGGCCGAGCGCTGGCAGTTCGTCGGCTTCCTGCCCCGCAAGAAGGGCGAGATCGCGCGCGTCTTCGCCCAGCCGCAGACGGTGGTCGCCTTCGAGTCTCCGCGCCGCCTCGGTGCTTCGCTGCGCATCCTGGCCGAGCTTGACCCCGAGCGCCCCGCGGCGGTGTGCCGCGAGCTGACCAAGCTCCACGAGGAGGTGGTGCGCGGCTCCGCGGCCGAGCTGGCCGAGCGCTACGCCGGCGAGGCGCCCAAGGGCGAGATCGTGCTCGTGGTCGGCCCGGCGCCAGAGCAGGCCCCGGGCATCGACGCGCCCCTGGCCGCGCTGCGCCGCCTCGTCGACGCCGGAGCCAAGCCGCGGCCCGCCGCCGGCGTCGTCGCTGAGCTCACCGGCGTGAGCGCCAACGCGCTCTACAAGGCGCTCACCGACGGCTCGGACTCCGGGCGCTCGGACTCCGAGCGCTGACCCTCGGCCGGCCCCTCGCGGCGCGCGCTCAGCGCTCGACGAAGTAGCTGCCCGACCCCTGGCCGCTGGAGAAGTAGCGCGAGGTGACGGTCTTCTTGCGCGTGTAGAACTCGATCCCGTCGGTCCCGTGGGCGTGCAGATCGCCGAGGAAGCTGTCCTTCCAGCCG
>DATJTQ010000323.1:0-5284 GCA_035503355.1 Solirubrobacteraceae bacterium | reverse complement strand
TGGCGCCGTTGATCGCCATGGGCCCCCGGGCACCTATCCGCTGAAGCTGCTGCTGGTCGTCGCCGGCTACTACGCCGCCGCGCATCTCGGGTACGCGTTTCAGTTCACCGGTCCGATCGCCTCGGTGGTCTGGCTTCCGGTGGGCGTGGGGATCGCCGGCCTGTATCTGTTCGGGCTCGGCGTATGGCCCGCGGTCCTGGCCGGCGATCTGCTCGTCAACAACTACTCGGCGGTCCCGCTGGGATCGGCGGTGGGCCAGAGCCTCGGCAACCTCGTCGAGGTCGTGCTGGCCGCGTACCTGATGCGGCGCTTTGCCCGCCGCCACCCTCCGCTCGAGACCATCGCCGGCTTCGAGCGCATGCTGGTGGCGATCACGGCGGGGACGATCGTCAGCGCCACGGTCGGGTCGGCGGCCCTGTACCTGGGCCACGTGGTCGGCCTCGGTTCCTTCGGCCACCTCTGGCGCACGTGGTGGCTGGGTGACTTCTGCGGGGCGCTCATCATCGTTCCGCTGGCCGTCGCCTGGCTGCCCCCGCCCCCGCGCCCATGGTTTCGCCATCGCGGAGTGGAGGTGGCTCTGCTGCTGGCGACGCTGGTGGTGGTCAGCAGCATCGCGGTGCAGGTGGATCACACCCTCAGCTACCTGGCCTTCGTGGTGCTGATCTGGGCCGGTTTGCGGTTCGGCGTTCGCGGGGCGACGCTGGCCATCGCCATCGACGCCGCCTTCACCATCTGGGGCACGCGCAATGTCGCCGGGCCATTCGAGTTCCACTCGCTGGACCGCAGCGTGGTGGACACGCAGCTGTTTCTCGTCGTCTCGGCGATCGCGGGCATCTCCGTGGCCACGCTGGCCCGCGAACGCGAGCGCCTGGCCGAGAGTCTGCGTGAGTCTCGGATGCGCGTCGTTGTCTCAGCCGACGACGAACGGCGCCGGATGGAGCGCGATCTGCACGACGGCGCGCAGCAGCGCCTCACCGCCCTGCTGGGCTACCTGGGCCTGGCCCACGAGCGGTCCGCGCGTGCTCGCTCGGCGGCGCCCGAGGAGCTGCAGGTGGCTCAGGTCGAGCTGGAGCGGGCGATCGAGGAGCTCCGTGACCTCGTCCATGGGATCCACCCGCCGGCGCTGCGGCGGTTCGGACTGGCGCGCGCCCTCGAGCTGGCCGCGGCTCGCTCGGTGACGCCGATCGAGCTGGTGGAGCTGCCCGATCGCCGGGTTGACGAGACGGCGGAGACGAGCGCCTACTTCGTCGTCCTCGAGGCGCTCAACAACGCCCAGCGCCACGCCCGCGCGTCGGAGATCCGCGTCAGCGTGCGCCACCGCAACGGGCACCTGCGGATCGAGGTCTCCGATGATGGTGTCGGCGGAGCCGTCGAACAGGACGCCCTCGGACTGCAGGGACTGCGCGATCGCGTCGAGGCGATCGGCGGGAGCTTTGCGCTGGAGAGTGCGTCGGGCGCCGGCACGCGGATCGCCGCCGACATCCCGGCCCAGGCGGTCCTCTGAAGGGGAGGGCCTAGTCTCCGGCCTGGCCGGAGGACAGGAACATCAGAGCGGCGGTGACGCGCCGGCTGACGTCGTCGGGGCTGGGTAGCTCGAGCTTGGCGAAGATGGCGTTGATGTGCTTCTCCACCGCTCGGCGGGTGAGGAAGAGCGCGTCGGCAATCGCGGCATTGCTCTTGCCCTGGGCCAGTTGCGCGAGAACGTCGTGCTCGCGCGGGGTCAGGTTGGCCAACGGAGCGCTCGGGCCGATGGTCCGTGCCCGCACCAGGACCTCCACGACCTTGGGGTCCACCACCGAACCTCCCGCGGCCACGACCTCGATCGCCGAGACGATCTCGGCCGGAGTGCTCACACGTTCCTTGAGCAGGTAGGCGCGCCCCGCCGAGCCCGACTCCAGCAGCGCCGTCACGTACGCCGGGTCGGCGTACTGGCTGAGAACGACGACGCCCACCCCAGGGTGGCGGGCGCGCAGCGTGCGGGCGATCTCGATCCCCTCATCGGTCTGGGTCGGCGGCATGCGGATGTCGGTGATGACGGCATCAGGCGGGGACTGGTCAATGGCGGCCAGCAACGCGTCGCGGTCACCGAAGCTACCGACCATCCGGATCCGCGCTGACTCAGCCACGATCTGGGTCAGCGCCTCGCGGATGAGGTACGTGTCGTCGGCGATCATCAGCCGGGTCTCCGGTGTGGCGGGGGGCGCGTCCCCGTCTCCAGGTCCCCCGGATGTGGTCTCGAGCGTCACGTGGTCAATCCCCTTTGATCAACGGTAGCTCCGTATGTCGCCGATCCGTCGCAGAACCCCAGACCTGGGTGCAAGCCTCCCCGCTCTTCGGGGTGTGAGCACCAGCGGATGCTCCCGGACGGCCTTCGGCCATTGACATGCCGCCATCATTGCCCGGGCGCCCGGGGCCGCCCATACTCGCCGCATGAGCCGGAGTCGGGGGACAACCGGGCGTAGCGATCGCTCGCGGGATCGCCCGTGGTGACGTTGGCGGCTGTCGAGACTCCGGCGCCCACGCGCCCCCGCGTGCGCTGGCGTGCACCGCGGGGCGGCGACGTGGTCACGAGGGAGCGGCTCTTCGACGCTCTGGATCGCGGCAGCCTCGGGCCACTGACGTTGGTCACGGCGCCGGCCGGGGCCGGCAAGAGCGTGCTGCTCGGCAGTTGGCTGGCGGCGAGACCATCCACGGCGGCCCACGTGGCGTGGCTCTCGGTTGACCAGGCCGACGCCCGTCCGGCCCAGTTCTGGGAGGCGGTCATCGAGGCAGCCACTGCGGCGGGGGAGCCGGCGCTGCGGTCGTTGCTGGCGTGCCTCGATCTCGATCGCGCCGGCTTTCAGGCGCGCCTGGCCGAACGGGTCGCAATGCTGGCCACGCCGCTCGTCCTCATCCTCGACGACTTTCACGAGCTGCGCGTGCCGGGCGTGTGCGATCAGCTCGACGCGTTGTTGCGCCACCCGCCGCCGATGCTGCGTCTCGTCATCGCCAGCCGGGCCGACCCGCCGCTCTCGCTGCCTCGCCTACGGCTGACCGGCGACATGACCGAGCTGCGCGCCGCGGACCTGGCCTTCACCCGCCAGGAGGCGATGGCGTTGATGGACGTGGCGCAGGTGATGCTCACCGACGACCAGCTCTGCGCCCTGCATGCCCGGACGGAGGGGTGGGCGGCCGGTCTGCGCCTGGCCGCTCTCTCCTTGCGGGCGGGTGATGACGAGGACCGCGGTGACCTGGTCGGCGCTTTCGCCGGCGACGAGCACCGGGTGGCGGACTACCTCGTGGAGGAGGTCCTGCACCCCCAGCCGGCGGCTATCCGCGACTTCATGCTGCGCACCAGCGTCGTGGACTCCCTCAGCGCCGAGCTGGCCAACGCCTTGACCGGACGCTCGGACGCCGCCAGGGTGCTTGACCGGCTCGAGCGATCCAACGCGTTTGTCTCGCGAGTCGGAGAGGATCGATCCGAGTATCGCTATCACAGGATGTTCGGCGAGCTGCTGCGCAGCCAGCTCGGCCAGCAGATGCCCGATCTGCTGGCGCGCCAGCACCGGGTCGCCGCGCGGTGGTACGCGAAGGCGGGGGAGTTGACCCGGGCCGCGCGTCACGCTCTGGCGGCGGGCGATTGCGCGTTCGCCGGGGACCTCCTGGCCACCAGCTGGCCCGGGCTGGTGCTCCACGGGGAGTCCGGTGTCGGGAGCGAGCTGATCGCGCGCCTGCCCCGCGCGCTCGTCCGTGCCGATCCCGAGCTCAGCCTCGCCGCGGCCAGCGTCCAGCTGGAGTGCGGGGAGCCCGCGCTGGCCGGCGAGCACCTCGAGCGGGCCCGGGCCACCAGCGCGCTGGTCAAGCCCAAGCGCCGCGCGGCGTTTCAGGCGGCGCGGGCGCTGGCGGATCTCTACGACGCCGAGAGCCGCGGCGACTACGCCCGGGTCCTCGCCGGAGCTGAGCGGTTGCTCTCCGGCGAGGGCGCCGCCGAGCTGGAGATCGACGCCCGCGAGCGTCGCGCGCTCGTGCTCCTGCACAAGGGCGTCGCCGAAACGTGGCTCGGTCATGAGCCGGAGGCCCGGGCCGATCTCGACGACGCCCTCGCCCTTGCGGGCCACGCCGGTCTGGAGTACCTCACCTTCGGGGCCTCGGGCACGCTCGCCGTGCTGGAGGCACTCACCGGTGGCTTTGCCGCCGCCGCTGACCTGGCCCGGGTGGCGACCGGCCTGGCCGCGCGCCGTGGATGGTCAGGACGGGCGCCGGCCACTGCGGCATGGTGCGCGCTGGCGGTGGCCGCTTATCACCGCAACGCCAATGCCGAGGCAGAACGCGCGCTGGCCTCGGCCCGCACGACTCCAGCGGCCACCATCGGTCCCGGCCTGCGCCTGCTCGTGGCCATCACGGACACCCGGTTGGCGCTACGCCGCCGGGACCTCCAGCGAGCGGACGCCGCCATGGCGGCCACCCGTGACGCGGTCCGGGGATGGCCGGTGCCCGCGAGGCTGTCGGTGGATGTGGCGGCGGTGAACGCCGAGGCACATCTCGCGGCTGGGCGGCTCGTGGACGCCCGACGGGCGATCGAGTCCGCGCGCGTGCTGGGACGGTGGAGCGAGCTGGAGCTGATGAGCGCGAGGGTCGCTCTCTCAACCGGCGACGCGCGAGACGCCGTCGCCACGATCCGCTCCACGCTCCAGGACGGTGTGGCCATGACCCGGCCCTCGACGGCGATCGAGGCGCGCGCGCTCGGCGCCGTCGCCGAGCATCGCTGCGGCCACGATGACGCGGCGCTGGAGCTGATCGAGGATGCCCTCGAGCTCGCCGAGCCCCAGCAGGACCTCGCCCCGTTCCTGGCCGTTGGCCCGTCCGCGCGCGAGCTGCTGATGCGGCGGATTCGGGCCGGTACCGCGCACCGCGCTCTCGCTGGGGAGCTCGGCGAGTTGCTCGATCCCGTGGTCGCCCGTCCGGTCGACCAGCGCAGCGCTCTGGCGCTCGAGTCGCTCAGCGAACGCGAGGAGGTGGTGCTGCGCTACCTCCCGACCACGCTCTCCAAGGCCGAGATCGCGTCCGAGATGCTGGTGTCGGTCAACACAGTGAAGACGCACATGAAGAACATCTACCGCAAGCTCGATGTCACCGACCGGGCCCAGGCCGTGCGCCGGGCCCGGACCCTGCATCTCGTCTGACGATCACGCTGTTGAGCCGGCACCCGGCTCCGGATCGCCGAAGATGATCAGGCCGTAGATGACCCACAGGCTCAGCGCGAAGATGGCGATTGACCAGAACGGGTACGCGGGAATGTCCAGCA